>NZ_JBCNLP010000006.1:1351304-1687880 GCF_039595395.1 Novosphingobium sp.
GCGCGTGGCGGCCTTGCTGGATGTGGCGCAGATTTCGGAAATCCTGAGCGTCGAGGGGCCTCGGACGTTTACTCGCCCCATCTATGCGGGCAACGCCATCGCCACGGTGGAAAGCAGCGATGCCAAGCTGGTGATCACCGTGCGCGGCACGGCCTTTGCCAAAGCGGGAGACGGCGGCCCGGCATCGATCGAGACCGTAAGCGCCACCGGAGACACCGGCCAATCCAGCTTTATCGGCGCCGAAACCGCCGCAAGCGAGCGCCCCGAATTGACCAGCGCGCGCGTGGTCGTCTCGGGCGGGCGGGCTCTGAAGGATGCCGCGACCTTCGAGCAGGTGCTCTTCCCGCTGGCCGACAGATTGCAGGCCGCCGTGGGCGCATCGCGGGCGGCGGTGGATGCGGGTTTTGCACCCAATGACTGTCAGGTGGGGCAGACGGGCAAGATCGTCGCGCCGGAGGTCTATCTCGCGGTCGGCATCAGCGGCGCGATCCAGCATCTGGCCGGTATGAAGGACAGCAAGACCATCGTGGCCATCAACAAGGATGAAGACGCGCCCATCTTCCAGATCGCCGATATCGGACTGGTGGCTGACCTGTTCGAGGCGGTCCCGGCCCTGACGGCCAGCTTGTAAAGGACCGGCGATGACCGCGCACCCCTCCCTGCCCCTCCTCGAAGAGCATCTGGAAGCGCCGATGAGCCGCCTGCTCGGCTTGCGGCTGGTGCATGTCACCACCGGAGAGGTGACGTTGCAGGCCGATCCGCAGGCCATGTTCCGCAACCGGCAGGGGGTGATGCATGGCGGCTATATCGCCACCCTGCTGGACTGCGCCTGCGGCTTTGCGGGCTGCACGATGGTGCCTGATGGCGCCTTTTCACTGACGGCGGAGTTGAAGGTGGCCTATCTGCGCAAGATCGAAATGGGCTCGGCGCCGCTGACGCTGGTGGGGCGGGTGCAAAAGGCGGGGCGTCAGTTGCTGTTCACCGAAGGGGCGATCCGCGATGCGGCGGGGCGCGATCTGGCGACAGCGACCTCGACGCTGCTCGTCCAGTCGGGCGGGGACCGGCGATGACCCTTCAGAGCAACACGATCCAGCGCGAGACAATGGCCTATGACGTGGTGGTGGTGGGCGGCGGCCCGGCGGGGCTGTCCGCCGCCATCCGGCTGAAGCAGATCTCGCCGGATCTCAGCGTCTGCGTGCTGGAAAAGGGTTCCGAAATCGGCGCGCATATCCTTTCGGGCGCGGTGGTCGATCCAAGGGCTCTGGATGAGTTGCTGCCCGACTGGCGCAACGACGACTGCCCGCTGGCGGAAACCCCGGTGACCGACAATTGGCACTGGGTGCTGACCCAAAAGGGCAAATATTCGCTCCCTCACGCCATCATGCCTGGCTTCATGAGCAATGCGGGATGCTACACCGCCAGTCTGGGCAATCTGTGCCGCTGGCTGGCCGCGTGGGCCGAGGCCATGGGGGTGGAGATCTTCCCCGGCTTCCCGGCGGCCGAACTGCTGGTCGAGGGTGATCGCATCATCGGCGTACAGACCGGCGATATGGGCGTGAGTGCCGATGGCCAACCTGGCGCCGACTATCAGCCGGGCATGAATCTGACCGCCCGATACACGATCTTTGCCGAGGGTGCGCGCGGCCATCTGACCAAGCGGTTGAAGGCGCAATACGATCTGGAGCGCGATTGCCAGCCGCAGGTCTATGGCCTGGGCATCAAGGAATTGTGGGACATTCCGCCGGAACACCATGTGCCGGGCCGGGTGCTGCACACGCAGGGATGGCCGCTGTCGGAAAGCGGATCATGGGGCGGCGGTTTTCTCTACCATCAGGCGGGCGGACAGGTGGCTTTGGGCTTTGTCACCGCGCTCGATTACAAGAACCCCTATGTCAGCCCCTATGAGGAGTTCCAGCGCTGGAAGCAGCATCCCGCCATCCGCGCCATACTGGAAGGCGGCAGGCGCGTGGCCTATGGCGCGCGCGCCATCAATGAGGGTGGCTGGCAGAGCGTGCCCCATCTGGCCTTCCCCGGCGGCGTGCTGGTCGGCTGCGCGGCGGGCTTCGTCAATGTGCCGCGCATCAAGGGCAGCCATACGGCGATGAAATCGGGCATGCTGGCCGCCGAGAGCATCGCGCGCGCCATCGCGGCAGATCAGGCCGGAACACAGCTGGATGACTATGAAGAAGCCTTGCGCTCAAGCTGGATCGCCGAGGAATTGACACTGGTGCAGAATGCCCAGCCGATGGTTGCCACCTTTGGCGGCGCGCTCGGCACGGTGCTGGCAGGCGCGGATATGTGGAGCCGCAGCCTGCTGGGCTTCGGCATCGCGCCGCCCATGGCCCACCGCCGCGATCATGAGGCGACGGGGCGCGCCGATCTGTACCGGCCCATTGCCTATCCCAGGCCCGATGGCGTGATCAGCTTCGACCGGCTGACCAATGTCGCCTTTTCCGCGACCAATCACGCCGAGGATCAGCCATGCCATCTGCGCCTGAAGGACGCACAGGTCCCGCTGGCGGTCAACCTGACGCGGCATGCCGGGCCCGAGGCGCGTTACTGCCCGGCGGGCGTCTATGAATTTGTCGAGGATGCGTCGGGCGCCAGCCGCCTCCAGATCAACGCCCAGAACTGCCTGCACTGCAAGAGCTGCGACATCAAGGACCCGACGCAGAACATCGAATGGGTCACTCCCGAAGGCGCGGGCGGGCCGAACTATCCGAATATGTGAACGGCATGGATGCCTCAGCCCGGCATATCCTCCAGCTCCACGCCGCGTGTCTCGCGGATCATGCGCAGCACGATGCCAATCGACAGGCAGGCGCAGCCCGCATAGAAACCATAGGTGACCGTCAGTCCCATCACGCGCGCCTCACGCATGCTGCTGGCGCCGATGTTCGTGCTGTTTCTGGTGGGCCTGTTCATGGTGGCCGCCGCCCCTCTTTATGGACAATAAGATGAGCGATATTCTGGTGGTGGGCAGCGCCAACATCGACCTCGTGATGATGCCTGAGCGCCTGCCGCAACCGGGCGAGACGCTGCTGGGCGCGCGCTTTGCCAGCGTGCCGGGCGGCAAGGGCGCCAATCAGGCGGTGGCCCGCGGCGCGGGCAGGCGGCAAGGTGGGTTTCATCGGCTGCGTCGGAGACGACGCCTATGGCGATCAGTTGGCCCATGGCCTGCGACAGGAGGGCATCGACCTGTCGGGCCTGTCGCGCGTGGCTGGCCCCTCGGGCGTGGCCTGTGTCATCACCGCCGATGGCGACACCAACATGATCGTGGGGGCATCGGGCGCCAATGCCCTGCTCGATGCCCAGCGGATCGACGAGGGTGCCTTCCGCGATGCCCGCATCGTTCTGGCCCAGTTGGAAACGCCCATGCCCAGCGTGCTGCACACCGCCATGCTGGCGCAGCGGCATGGCGCCACCTTCATTCTGGACCCCGCCCCCGCGCAACCCCTGTCCCGCGAGCTGCTGTCCCTGACCGACTGGCTCACCCCCAACGAGGGCGAGGCACTGGCACTGGCCGGCGGTGACGCGGCCTCGGATGACCCGCTCGCCATCGCCATGCTGCTGCGGCAACAGAGCGCGAGGGGGATCGTGCTCAAGCTGGGCGCGCGCGGCGCCCTTTTGCTGCCCGAGCAGGGCGAGCCCAGCTTCCACCCCGCCTATGACATCGCCGCCATCGACACGACGGCGGCGGGCGACGCTTTCAACGGCGCCTTTGCCGTGGCCTTGAGCGAAGGCGCCGATCCGCGCGCGGCGGTCGATTTCGCCATCGCGGCCTCGGCCATCGCCGTCACGCGGCACGGCGCCCAGACCGCCATGGCCAGCCGCGCCGAGATCGAGGCCTTCGGCGCATCGCATCGGAGGAAGGCGCAGTGAGAGCCCTTGCCCTGCCCCTGCCCCCCTGCCCCCCTGCCCCCCTGCCCCCCTGCCCCCCTGCCCCTGCCATGACAGCGAGCTGACCGCATGAATGGGAGGATGATTACACAAGCGCCGCGATCCTGCGCGGCGGCAGCCATTATCAGCCCGAAGGCGCGCGATGGTATGTCCCTCAGGCCTACCGCCTGTCTCAGCACGGGAAATATCTGCTGATGTCGCCCGGCATGGACCGGTCAGGGGCTGTGGGATTCCGCTGCGTCATGGATGCTGGCTGATCGCCTGCCACGATAGGCAGCCTCTTTTTGGACATCGATCCCCGGCCAATGGACTATGTCCCCGCGATCCGCTCGACGATGATACGGATTTCGTCCCGATCGATGGGCGCGCGATCGATCGAATTGTGGATCCCGATGCCCTCGACCAAGGCGTCCAGCGCGCGGGCTGTCAGGGGATCGAAGAACCGGCCCAAGGCAGCGCGGCTGTGATCCATCCACTGCTGCATCACGACCGTGACCGGCGGGTGCCGGGCAGCAAAGGCATAAAGCTCGTAGCTGAGAATCAGCGTGCGCGGTTCCGCCCAGACCGAGCCGGCGATAATATCGACCACAGCGTCGCAGGCGGTGGCCCGGTCGGTGGCCGCCTCCAGGCGCGATCGGAAGGCATCGGAGGATTGGTTGGCCAACTGCAGAAAGGCGGTCGTCAGAAGCTCGGTCAGCGAGGTGAAATAATAAGTGACCGATCCCAGCGGCACCTGCGCCGCGGCCGCGATGCGCCGATGGGTGGTATCGGCCACCCCATGCCGGGCGATCACGTCGAGCGTGGCATCGATGATGCGTTGCCGCCGCTCGGGATCGTTCTGTCTGGATGTTCCGGCCGCCAAAATTTTCCCTTTCCGCATCATGCGTACATTTGTACACAAGGCCCGTTCTTCCGAAAGGCACCTAAAGCATGGCAGACACATCGATGTCACGACGCAGCATCATCGGCGGTGCGGCCGCTCTGGCCCTTCCCGGTACCGCCGGCACGGCGCTCGCCGCAACCGCAACCTCCGCATTTGGTCGCCATGACGGCCGCTGGCTGAACGAACCGCAGAGCTGGCAGGTGGACGCAGCGGGAGACCTGTCTCTCGTGACCGGGAAGGGCAGCGATTTCTGGCGGGAAACACATTATTGCTTCACGCGTGACAGCGGCCATTTCCTTGGCTTTACCACGCCGGACGCCTTCACCGCCCAACTGCGTGTTCGCGGGCGCTATGAAGAGCTGTATGATCAGGCCGGGATCATGGTCCGCGTGGATGAGCGGCGCTGGGTCAAGGCTGGCATCGAATTGTCCGATGGGCGCGCCATGCTCAGCAGCGTGCTGACCGATGGCAAGTCCGACTGGTCCACCGGCCCCTATGAGCATGATGCGCGGGATTTCTGGATGCGCGTGACCGTCGCCAAGGGCGTGCTCAGGCTTCAGGTGTCTGCCGATGGCAAGGTCTGGCCGCTTGTCCGCCTCGCGCCCTTTCCCGTCGCATCCTCCTATCAGGTCGGGCCCATGGCCTGCACGCCCGAGCGCAGCGGGCTGCATGTGCGCTTTTCGGATCTGAGCATCACCGCGCCGCTGGGCAAAGCTCTCCACGATCTGAGCTGAGGCAACCATGATCGGTGGCGGGTTCCACACTGCGGATGATCCCGCACCTGCCGCCGGTTGTATCGTCCATTCCTTTGATCAGGGACGGTTTTCCTCGCCTTCAACCAGCAGCTTCAGATGCTGGAGGCGCACATCCCACTGCTGCGAGGCCTCATCGAGATAGGCGCGGGCCATCGCCAGTCGATCGGGCCTGACCTGCCAATGGCGATGCCGTCCCCGGCGGGCACTGTCCACCAGCCCCGCCTCTTCCAGGACCTGCAAATGCTTTGTGAGGCCCTGACGCGAGACGCCATTCCACCGATCACCCAGACGAACCGTCGAAAGAGGCCCTTCGATGCAGAGGCGTTCGATGATCGCCAGTCGAAGCGGTTCCCCCAGAGCGGCGAAAATCGCAACGGCATCCGGCGCCCGCAAAGGGTGGCGCCATGCGGTAGCCTGCATCAGCCCTGCCTTGCCTCCAGCGCCAGATAACGCTCGATCAAGCGCGTCTGATGCTGCCAGCCACCATCGTTCGCCTGCCAGGCCTGAGCCCGCCGCGCCATCGGCAGCCGATCAAAGCCTGTTTCGGTGATGCTGAGCAGAACACCATCCTCGACATCGCTCAAGCCGAAGGTCACCAGCGTCATGGGCTCGGCCTCATAGTCATAGGCCAGATCGATGGCGAAGGGATGCCAGCGAAAGGCGAAAGCCTCCATCGGCTCGATCCGCTCGACGACAATCCGAAATGCCGTTCCGCGATGCGGCTCCTGCAGCCTGGCGACATCCGGGTCGACTTGTGTCGGCACGATCCTGCCGATCATCGCTTGCCCCGCGACGAAAGGGCCGTCGAACTCGACACCGAACCATATCCCGAACTGCGCGGAGTCGCTGATAGCCTGCCAGACGCGCTCCCGCGTGGCGCGCAGAATGATCTGCTTTTCGATCCGATCGGTGTTCATGAGCAACCTCCTGATGCCCCATGGATGACATGTGCCAAGCCCAGAAGCAACCTTTTGATTGCGCCTTATGCGGCTACTCTTCGATCTTTTGCCTTGCACATGAAAGCCGCATCCGCTTCTCTCCATCCGCATTGTCGATGAGGCAGGTCAAGCGATGATCGATCATGACAAACCGCCCGTCATCGTCGTCGGGGGTGGCCCGGCCGGAATGATGATGGGCCTGCTGCTGGCCCGCGCCGGCGTGCCGGTGCTTGTTCTGGAAAAGCATGCGGATTTCCTGCGCGACTTTCGCGGCGATACCGTTCACCCCTCCACACTCGACCTTTTCGATGAACTCGGTCTGCTCGAGGCCCTGCTGATGCGTGATCATAACAAGGTCACGACCGTCGGCGGCGTCATCGACGGTAAAACCTATCGGATCGCGGATTTCAGCCGCCTGCCAGGACCGGCACGGTTCATCGCCATGATGCCGCAATGGCATTTCCTCGACTTCGTGGCCGAACAGGCCCGCCGGCTGCCCTGTTTCACCTTGCGCATGGAAAGCGAAGCCGTGGGCCTGATCGAGGGGCCCCAGCGCATCGAAGGGGTCCGCCTCGCCAACGGCGAGGCCCTGCGCTCCACGCTGGTCATCGCGGCGGACGGGCGCGGTTCGCTGCTGCGCGACGCCGCCCGATTGCCGCGCAAAGATCTTGGGGCGCCGATCGATGTCATGTGGTTCCGCATTCCCAAGGCGCCCACCCCGGACAATCGCACCCAGGGCTATATCGGAGGCGGCGAAATGATCGTCACCATCGACCGCGGCGATTATTTCCAATGCGCCCGTGTCATCGAAAAGGGCGGAGCCGAGAGAGTTCGCGCGGCAGGTCTGGAGCGCTTCCGGGCCGATGCGGCGGCAACAGCGCCACCCCTGGCACAGCATATCGCAGCCCTCGACAATTGGGACGATGTCAAGCTGCTGACGGTTTCGCTCGATCATCTGACCCGCTGGCATCGGCCCGGCCTGTTGGCGATCGGCGACGCGGCGCATGCCATGTCGCCGGTGGGCGGCGTTGGCATCAACCTTGCCATCCAGGATGCGGTTGCCGCCGCGAACATTCTGGCGGCATGCCTTGCGGATGGAGGCGATCCCGATCCTCTTCTGCACAAGGTTCGCGAGAGACGAAAGCTTGCGGTCGGCATCATTCAGGCCTTGCAGCGCGTCGTCCATCGCAATGTCATCGGCGCGGCCATGCGAGAGACCGCGCCGCGTGCCCCCATGATCCTGCGCCTGCTGCAGGCGGTGCCCGCCCTGCAGGCGCTTCCCGCCAGGCTGCTTGGCCTTGGCATCCGTCGCGAGCATATCCGTTCGCCAAACCGGCCCTTGCCGTAACCCCTGACAAAGGTGATCGGATCGGGCGGGCATCTGCCGGACAGAACGGAGACGGAACCATCCGGCCTATCCCGCAACCTCGTAATTATGGACGAAATCGCCCGGAACCGCCGGTCCCCAATTCGCCAGACTGTCCTCAAGGGCATAGTTGGTCGGGGTCCACAGCGCGTAATCGTCAATATAATCCATGTCGGAATAATATTCGAACCAGCTTCCCCATGGGTCCTGAATATAATGGAAGAAGTTCGAGCCGACCGTGTGGCGCCCGAAACCCCAGTCGCCCTTGCCCATCTTCCCGGCCAGAGCGCGACCGCCACGGCCAACCTCATCGGGGTCGTTCACCTGAAAGCTGGCGTGGTGGAAACCCACCCCCGGCGATTTGGCGAAAGCCAGAACATGGTGCTCGCTGTCCTTGCGCGCGCAGCAAAAGGCGATGACATCCTGCGATCGGTCGGCCAGCCCCATGCCGAGCGCCTCGGTCACAAAACGCACACTGACCGGCACATCCGGTGAAAAGACAAGGACATGGCCGAGCCGGAGCGGATGAACCGCGCCATAGGCCCCTGTCGGCAACATCGCCGACCGCCGCTTGCGCAGGATACGTCCGGGCGCATTGATCTCGAATGCGGGGCCACCTTGCAGCGGGGGATCGCAGGGATGTTCGACCAGATGCAGCAGCATGCCATGGGGATCCTCGACCCAGAGCCCGGTGTCGGGGAAGCCTTCGGGCGCAGGGACAAGGCGGCCACCGAAGCGGGGAACGCGCCCGGCGATCGCGCCCAAATCCTCCGCCCGCAACGCGACATGATGCAGGCGCTTCGATGCAAAGCCGCCCAGCAGTGTGATCGACGCCCGCTCCTGCCCTTCGCAACGCAGGCGGGCGACATCGCCTTCAACGGCGGGGATCAGCCCGGCATCGCTGTAGAAACGAACGCCTTCCTCGATGTCCGGCACCTCGAGCGTGAAGGACAGCATTCCCAGAACGGCCATATCGTCATCCTCTCTTATGGTGTCTGGCGGCGGCGCTTGCACCGCCGCCAGCGTTGTCAGGCCACGCGGTTCTCGATGATGCCGATGCCCTCGACCTCGCAGCGCACGACATCGCCGCTCTTGAGGAAGGTCGGCGGCTCCATGCCGACACCGACGCCTTCGGGCGTGCCCGTGGCGATCAGATCCCCCGGCTCCAGCGTGAAGGCGGTCGAGAGATAGGAAATCTGCGCGTCGATCCGGTGCAGCATGTTCGCCGTGTTGTTGGCCTGTCGAACCTCGCCATTGACCAGGCAGCGCAGGTCGAGCGCCTGAGGATCGGCAATCTCATCGGCAGTAACGATCCAGGGGCCGATCGGCCCATGCGTGTCGAAGGACTTGCCCATGGTGAAGGTGGGCGAATGGAACTGCCAGTCGCGGGCCGACACATCATTGGCCACGAAATAGCCGAAGATATGGGCCAGCGCGTCCTGCGGCGCCACGCCCTTGGCGCGGCGGCCGATGACCACCCCGAGTTCGACCTCATAGTCCAGCTTCTCGGTCACACCGGCTTCGATGGCATCGAAAGGTCCGGAGAGGCAGGTCGTCTGCTTGTTGAACCACACCTGATGCTTTGCGCGGGCAACACCGAGCTTGTCGGCCTCCTCCAGATGCTTCTGATAATTCATGCCGATGGCCAGATATTTGCCGGGCTTCTCGATGGGGGCGAGCAGCGTCACCTGCGCCAGCGGCGTGGCAGGCGCATTCCCGGCGACCTTGCGCACCGCGTCGAGACCGGCCTCCCCCGCCTCGACCAGCGCGAGCATGGTTGCAAAGGGCAGGCCGGCGGCGGTCAGATCATACATCCGGTCGCCATCGACCAGACCGAGGTGGACGCCGTCACCGACTGCAAAACGGGCGAGTTTCATACGTTTTCCTTATGCTCAAGAATGGTGGTGGTGGATGCGTGGAGGCCATGCGCGCGCAGGTCCGCCGCAAGCGCTCCGGCCAGTGTGGACAGATCGTCCTCCTCGATGGCGCCGCCATAGACGTAGAAATCGGGGCGGATGATCATCGCGTTCCAGCCTTGCGCATCGAGGAAGGCGTCGATCCGCCCATCCACATCGACGGCGTGACCGGCGCCAAGCCGAAGGCAGCGAAGCCCGGCGATGGCCAATGCGTCGCGCGCGGGACCAACGGACGCATCAGGATCAAAACCCCGCGCGATCGCGACGAAACCGCTGCCGGCCTCCGTCACATCGTCGAAACGCGCGCGCGTGCCACCCTGCTCGATGACGACATGCGGCGAGAGCAGACCCGCTCCCGGTTGCAGCGCCGCGCCGTCCGGCCGGAACAGCAGCCCGTGATCGAGCTTGGGGAACGGCGGCAGCGGCGGGGCATCGCCGCCCAGAAAGGCGCGATCACGCTCGGCAGCGACGTCCGGGTCGGGGATGCAGATGATCTTGCCGAGGAAGATCGCCATATCGGTGATCTGGCTGACATGCGGCATCCGCTCGGCCTGATAGGTGTCGAGCAGCAGGTCATCCGCCACGCCTGACAGCACCAGTTCCAGCTTCCACGCCAGATTCCAGGCGTCGCGCATCCCCGCGCACATGCCCTGCCCCATAAAGGGCGGCATGACATGGGCGGCATCTCCAGCGATCAGCAAGCGGCCATCGCGCCAGCGCGACGCGATCAGCGAGCGGAAGTTGTAGACCTTGTGGCGCACCAGCTCGACATCGTCCGGCCCCGCCCATGGCTTGAGCAGTTCCCAGACGTAAGCCTCATCCTCCAACTGTTCGACCGTCTCATGCGGCAGGCGCATGAACTCCCAGCGACGGAACAGGCGGCCGTCACGCACGCCGGCGGGCACAATGGTCGTGGGCCGCGCCGGGTTGCAATATTGGCCCGCAGCGGGCAACCCCAGCCCCTCGACCGTCACGCCGTCCTTCAGCAGCACGTCGATCACCAGCCAGTCCGCCTGAAAGCCGCGGTCCTCGCGCTCGCCGCCAATGGTGGTGCGCACCAGCGAGTTGGCACCATCACACCCCACGACATAGCGCGCGGACAGCACCTTTTCCTCGCCGGTTTCCACATGGCGCAGCGTCACATGCGCCAGATCCGCATCCTGCGTGACCGCGACCGCCTCCCAGCCGAGATGGAGGTCCACACCCTTCTGCTGCTGCACCATCGTGTCGAGCGCACCTTCAAGCGTCGGCTGATGGACGAAATTCACCTCGGGACCGCCCGAGATCGAGGCCTTCTGCCAGTCGATCACCAACAGCTCTTTCCAGTCGGCATTGAACCACTGGTAGAGGGGCCCGCCATGCGTCACCGAGGGAAGGATCTCGCCCATCCCGTTGGCCGAGAGCACGCGGTAAAGCTCGTGATCCACACAAACCGCGCGCGGCAGCGGGTATCGCGATGTCCATCGCTCGCAGACGGCAACGGACCGTCCCTTGCGGCCCAGCATCAGGGCGAGCGATTCGCTCACCGGGCCGTAACCGATCTGAATCACGTCATAGGGGCCTTCAGCCATTCCATTCTCCTGCCCGACGCCGCGCGTCGGATCTTTTCATCATGACCAATAATGTCATCTTGACAGATATGTCACTATGAAGTCAAGATCGTCCACAGGCAGCCGGATGAGCGGCCATGCAAGCGGACCCGAGCGGACAGTGAATCGCCGGGACGCGAGGAGAGAGGGATGACGATGACACGAAGGCACTATCTTGCTTCGGTGGCCCTGTGCGGCCTGCTCTGCGTGGGCTCAGGGCGGGCGTCCGCCCAATCCGCGCCGACCGGCACGGAGGGTTCCGCCTCGCAGGGCGGCGTGGCGGAAATCGTCGTAACCGCGCAAAAACGGTCCGAATCGGTGCAGCGTGTGCCCGTCAGCGTCACGGCCATCAGCGGCCAGGCGCTGGCCACGCAGGGGATCAAGGATCTGTTTCAGGCCGTCACGCTGGTGCCCGGCGTGGTCTTCTCACGCGCGCCGGACGACGGCCTGGCGCTGACCTTCCGCGGCCTTGGCACACAGGCGCGCCCGCAGGCGTTTGAACAATCGGTGGCCGTATTCAACGATGGCGTTTTCCTCGGCAAAAGCCGCCTCTACTCCACCGGCTTCTTCGACATGGACCGCATGGAGTTCATCAAGGGCACGCAATCCACCCTGCTGGGCAAGAACGCCAGCCTCGGCGCGATCAGCGTGGTCAGCAAGCAGCCGGGCGACAAATTTTCGTTCGAAGGCCGCGCCGGATATGAGGCGCAATATGGAGGCTATCAGCTCGATGCGGCCGGTGACCTGCCCTTCAGCGATAAGGTCTCGCTGCGCGTGGCGGCCCATTACAACGACCTCAACGGATGGGTGCACAATGACACCACCAACCATGACGGGCCCGAGCGCAAGGATCTGGGCCTGCGCGCGACCCTGCGCGCCCGGCTGACCGATACGCTGACGCTGACGGTTTCGGACCAATATGGCGAAAACCGCCAGATCGGCTCCAGCTATCAACTGGTGGGCGGCACGGTTCCGGCGCGCTATGGCGAGACGGTTCTCGACGGCCACACGGCCCAGTTCACCAGCGCCACGCCCAATGGCGACACCTTCCACATCACCCGTTCGAACCTGGCGACCGCCAAGGCCGAGTTGAAGCTGGGCGATCACCTGCTGACTGCCCAATCCTCCTATGTGAATTACGAGCTCGACAACACCGACGACTTCGACTTCACCACCGACGACAGTGTCAATTTCTTACGCTCCGAACGCTATCACCAGTTCACGCAGGAGTTGCGCATCCAGTCGCCCACCGGAGGCAAGCTCGATTACATGGCGGGCTTCTTCTATCTGAGCAGCCACTGGAACTCACGCGAGGATCAGGAATGGCATGTGCCCGGCTTTCCGCCAGCAGGCGCGCCCGGTCCCGGCCAACTGTTCAACGGCCCTTTCGTCAACCGCTTCATTCAGGACCAGAAAGCCTATTCGGTCTTCGCATCGGGCACCTATCACATCACCGACAGCCTGCGCCTTGCGGGCGGCCTGCGCTACACGCGCGAGACGAAGGATGTGATCTATGGACGGACGGCGCTGGCGCCCCTCACCGTCTGGAACACCATCGCCAACCCGCCCTTCGATCCGACCCCGCTGTCGCATGATTCGGGCTTCGTCGACGGCAATGTCAGCCTGCAATATGATGTGGCCCGCAGCGTCATGGCCTATGCCTCCTTCGGGCACGGCAGCAAATCGGGCGGCTTTGTCGAGAGCAACACGATCGCGGTTCCGCCCACGGCGCTGGTCAATGGCAAGGTGCCCGCCGCTCTGGTCGCCGCCGGTTCGGCGATCCGGGACGAGAAGGTCAAAAGCTATGAGATCGGGCTGAAAACCACCCTGTTCGACCGGCGCCTGCGGTTCAACATCGCGGGCTTCTGGACCGACATCAAGGATTTCCAGGACACGATCTTCACCGGCGGCACGCTTGGCTTCATCACCTTCAACGGCCCGGCCCGCAGCCGCGGCGTCGAGGTGGAAAGCGCCTTCCAGATGACGCCGGACCTGCGCTTTGACGGCGGCCTGACCTATGCCGATGCCACCGGCGTCATCCAGCCGATCGATCCGGCCACCAACGCGCCTGCCGTGGATGCCAGCGGCAATCCGGTCTATGGACGCTATCGCCGCTCGCAGGCGCCCAAGCTCATTTTCAACGCGGGACTCACCTATGACACGCGGCTGAACGACCGCTTCAGGGGACATCTGGGCGGCAATGTCCGCCACCGCAGCAGCATGTTCAACCAGGATCAGGAGCTGTTCCCATCAGCACCGCTGACCACGCTCGACCTGCAGGCCGGCATCGAGACCAGCGACAAGCGGTGGGGCATGGATGTGGTGGCCAAGAACGTCACCAATGCGATCTCGCAGGACTTTGCCAGCCCTTCGGTCGATCCCCGGTTCGGCGCTTTCTACGGGGCCTATCTGGCGGGGCCCAATGCGCTGCGCACCGTCATGATCTCGGCCCATTTCAAATATTGAGATGGCTGTGGCGCCCGCATCCTCAGCCGATCGGGCGCCACCACGCCATCATGCCGGGCGCCTCGACGCACAGGCGCTTGAAGGCGTTCTCGGACGTCTTCTCGGCCTTGCTGGGCGATACGCCGAAGCTGCGCAGCACCATGGCGGCGACGCCGGTGATATAGGCCGTGTCACGCTCGCCCGAGATGATACGGCGGATCGCCTCATGCTTGGCCCCCATCAGCAGGTCGGCGGCAAAATCGACCGACACCACCGAATAATCGCCCGTTTCGACACCCATCCTGATGTCGCCCTTGACCTTTCTGGCGATCAGCCCGTCCTCGCCGCCCAGCAGCCCGAGATGCGTGATGAAGCTGCCCCAGTCCGGATCGATCCAGGCGCGCGAAAGGAAGGTCTGGAAGCCTGTCGCCGTGCGCATCACCGGATCGGTCAGAATGTCATAGACGTTGTGGATGTCGTCGGTCATCTGCTCGGCCAGTTCGAAGGCCAGTTGCGTCACCGCCTCATCCAGCGTGTCGAAATATTTGTAGAAGGTGCCGCGCGAGACCCCGGCGTGGCGCACCACATCCTCGATCACCGTTGCCCCCGTCAGCTTCCGGCCGCCGCAGACCGCCATCACCGACTGAAGCAGATGGGCGCGCATGCGCTCACGCCTTTCCCGCGCAACGCGAACGCGGTGGTCTTCTTTGACGGCCTCGCCAACGGGGGAGCCAACGGGGCGACCGGCAATCTCGACATGATCCATGCCCTCATAATGACAGAATGTCACCCAGACATAAAGCACTGATACGGAGAGAAGCGATGCAGCCAAGCAAGGCCATTCCCACCTGCGAGATCGATTTCTGGAGCGATGCGGTCATTCTCGATCCCTACCCCCATTATGACCGCCTGCGCGCGCTGGGCCCGGCGGTATGGCTGGCGCGGAACGACGTCTGGGCGCTGACCCGCTATGAGAGCGTGCGCGGCGCGCTGCTGTCCCCCGAGATCTTCTCCTCGGCCAGCGGCTGCATGATGAACGAGCCGATGAACAGCGCATCCCAGGGGATCATGCTGTGCAGCGACGATCCGCAGCATCTGGCCATGCGCCGCCTGTTCGCCCGTCCGCTGATGCCCAAGGCGCTGGCCGAGTTGCGGCCTCGTCTGGAGGCTTTGGTCGAAGCCAGAATCGACGTCCTGCTCACACGCGACAGTTTCGATGGGGTGGTCGACCTCGCGCATTACCTCCCGCTGGCCATCGTGACGGAACTGGTCGGGCTGAACGAGGAGGGGCGCACCAACATGCTCGACTGGGCCGCCGCGATCTTCAACGCCTTCGGCCCGATCGAGAATGCGCGCACGCTGGACGGTCTGGCCATCGCGCAGCATGTGATCGGCTATGTCCTCGAACGGCTTGACCGTGCCTCGCTCATTCCGGGCGGCTGGGGTGAGGCGCTGTTCATCGCGGCGGATGCCGGAACGATCAGCGAGCACACCGCAAGGATGATGCTGATCGACTATCTGACCCCCGCGCTCGACACGACGATCAATGCCACCAGCGCGGCGCTGGAACTCTTCGCCGCCCATCCCGACCAATGGGACCTTCTGCGCGAGGACCCGACGCTCATCCCCCATGCGATCAATGAGGTGATCCGGATTGAATCGCCGATCCGCGGCTTTGCCCGGCATGTCACCGCCGATGTCGAGATCGGCGATGCCCGCATTCCGGCGGGATCGCGCGCGCTGATGCTCTATGCCTGCGCCAACCGCGACCCGGACAAATTCACCGATCCAGAGCGCTTCACCATCACCCGCCGCCCAAGCGACCATCTGGGCTTTGGCATGGGCACGCATGTCTGCGCGGGCATGCATCTGGCCAAGCTGGAAATCTCGGTCATCCTCGAGACGATGGCACGCAAGGTCCGGCGGATCGAGGCAGCGAACCCGGTCCGCCGCCCGCACAACACGTTGCGCGGCCTCGCTTCGCTCGACTGCTCTCTGATGGGATCAAACTGAAATCACGCGCCTGACCGGCCCCATGTCCGCCGGTCAGGCTCCTGGACGCCGCCGACCAGCGAGAGACGCACTGGCCCTGTCGCGCTGATCTGCTCATCCGCGACCCGGCAGCGGTCACGCCCGGCCCGCTTGGCCTCATAGAGCGCGCGGTCGGCCCGGCGCAGCGTATCGGCCAGATCCTCGCCACTCTCGACCAGCGTGAGGCCGACGCTGACCGTGACGGCATGCGCCGACCCCGGCGCCAGACGGGCCACCGCCCGCCGCAGATGCTCACACACCAGCAGGGCCCCCTGTTCGTCCAGCCCCGGCAGCAGCATCACGAACTCCTCGCCGCCGATCCGGGCCAGCATGGCGGACGAAGGCCGGTTGCGGTCAAGGCACAGGCCGACAGCCTTGAGCACCTCGTCGCCCTGCGCATGGCCGAAGCTGTCGTTGATCTTTTTGAAGTGGTCGATGTCGATCACCGCGACGCCCACCGGAAAGCCGCCATGCCGATCGGCCATCAGCGCGGCAAATCGCTCGAAAAGCGCGCGGCGGTTGGGCAGGCTGGTCAGAAGGTCGGTGCGCGCCTGAAGCGAATTGGTCTGCACCACCGTCTGCAGCACGGTGATCAGCGACAGCAATCCGGCGGCCACCATCAGAAAGCCCGTGCTGGACTGCGACACCACCGCATAGAGCGTGTGGGCATAATGCGTTTCGCTGACAGCGCCCCCCAGCAGCAGCGCGGCAAAGGGCTTGAGCAGGAAATGCAGCGCGGTCAGCACGAAAACGCCCGCCAGAACGCGGTTCATCGCCGAAGGCGGAGCATGGCGCCAGGTGGTGACCGCACACAGCGTGCTGCCCAGCGCGAAAGAACCCTGAAAGCCAAGGTCGATCCACAGGCTCTTATCCGGCATGCCGATCGTGACCCAGCTATAGGCAAGGCCGATCAGCACAATCATCGCGGCAGCCCGCCAGCAGGGGCGTTTGCCGTAAAATTGCGACATCACCGGTGAGTAGAGCGTGATCCCTCCGAGAAATCCCCCGGCGGCGATCATGCCCATCCATTTCAGATCGCCTCCGAAGAGGATCGCCATCTCACCCAGCGGATTGAGCGCCCCCAAGCCGTAGCAGAGCGCGATCCACCGGGCCTTGCGCACGCTGGGGTTGAGCTGTGCGATGGTGAGAAAGCTCGCCACCAGCATGGCGGCAATGGTGATGTTCACCAGAAAGGGCAGCAAGGCTTGTGGCATGTCGTCACCGCTGATTGGCGTCCCACCGCCAGATCAGCGCGGAGATCAGAATCGATGTATGAACGGAAAGGCTTTCCAATCCGTTATACCACGTAATCAGCCCCGCAGGCGGTCATCGGGTGACAGGGGCACTGATCCTGAAGCGCGCCAGCATGTCGCGGAATGTCAGCCCGGCATCGATCTGAGTGTAGACACGCATGGGCCGTCCATCGGGGCGTGCCACATAGCTGCCATTGTCGAGAAGGCGCGGCGTGGGCATGGCAGCAAAGCGGCAAGAGGTCGGATCGGGCTGCATGGGAGGCACCAGCGCGGTCAAGGTCACCAGCGGACTGTCGCCCAGCACATAGGCGTCGGTGGTGGGGATCGGCGGCAGGCCCGGTATCTTGCTGGCCAACATCGCGGGGATCGCATCAACCCTGGCCTTCAGATAGGCTCCCAAAGGCCCGCTTGCGCCCAATTCTTCCAGCTCGGCGTTGGAAAACAGCATCTGGCTGTAGGCGTCGGAGGGCACCTGCCAGATTTCGATATCGGACTCGTTGAACAGCACCTGCGCGGCGATCGGGTCGATCGAAAAGTTGAACTCGGGCTCACCGGCTTTCACACCGGGATTGCCGAAGCCCGGATGCGTGTTGCCACCGATCCAGATCAGCCTGATACGCCGCCCGATCCTTGGCTCGCTCAGCCAGGCCAGCGCGAGATCGGTTAGACCCGCGCCGGAGGCATAGATCAGCGGCTCCTTCACGTCATCGCGCATCGCCTCCCGCACGATCGCGGCGGAAGCGGCGCTCGGCGTCCAGGATGTGCGGGAGCGGATCGGCGCCTCTGCCCCCGCGATGGGCGTGTGGCTGCGGTCAAGTTGCATGAGCGCCAGCAGTTCCCGCGCCCGATCGGCGGAATCCCGCGCGTCATGGCCGCTGCTGAAGGCGGCCGGCAAATGGGAACCGATGATCAGCGGGATGCGGACCGAACGGCACAGAACATGATGGGCCAGTTGGAACAGCCCATCGGGATCACCGGCAAAATCATTGTCCAGAATGACCCGCGCCAGCAGCGGCTGACCGGCAAGAGCAGCGGCGGCATGAGGCAGCCCGGCCAGACAGGCGATGGTCGATCCGACAAACAATCTGCGGTCCAGCGTCAGGTCCACAATGCCCTCTCCTTATACGATCCTTTGGAGAGGCTTGTTCAGGACTTGGCTGATCAAGTAAAATAGCAATTGTTGGCCGATCCATAGGGGCTACCTATGCCAGACGGTGCTCAAGCCCCATGCTTGTCGCACCTCATGAGGTCCTCTAGAATGTCCTGAATGGAGGCTCTCTTCCTTTTCCCCGAGGCGCGCCGACGCGATCCCGCCATCGATGCATGGTTCGCCCAGGGCGATGCCCTGCGCAGCCTGGTCCAGCCCTGGTATGAAAGGCTGCGCGACTGCGGCGCGGATGTGCGAGACCTGATCCATGACGGGCGCCCCACCGCCTGTGTGGAGGAGGCCGCCTTTGCCTATGTCGATGCCTATGCCACGCATGCCAACATCGGGTTTTTCTGCGGCGCCGATCTCGATGACCCGGCCCATCTGCTGGAGGGCACCGGCAAGCGCATGCGTCACGTCAAGCTGCGTTTCAACCGCATGCCAGACGAAGCCGCCCTGTGCGCGCTGCTGGCCCATGCCTACAAGGACATGCGCAGGCGTCTGGACGAGCCCCGCCCTCGACACTGACCCTATGCCGGACTGGCGCTTGCCTTGCCCGAGGAACCGATCAGCACCATCGCAAAGCGCTGGTCAAAGGCCGCCGCGATCAGCGCCGCCTTGCCGTAACGCGACACGCCCTCGATCCCGACATGATGAATATCGACCTCGGGCCGGGTCGCCAGATCGTCGAGCGCCCGGCTCGCCCCCCAGCCCCATGCCCGCAGCGCGCCCCAGTCATCGGGCTTGCGCGCCTGCCCCCGGTTGGTGAGGCCGATGATGCCGCGCCTCGGTTGCGCGCCATCGTCGGCCTGCATGCGAATGGACGCGGGGCATTCACACAATGTCACCACGGATGCCCGATCGCCCCACAGAGCGCTTGATGCGGACAGGAAACCGCGAGATGAGCACCGCACGGCCCATTCCCCCACGGAGGATCAATTTGACAACCGCCGAGAAGACCCTGCCGCTCGCCCATCTCGGCGGCGAAAAGCCCCTGACCTCATCCTGGCTTCATGCGGTGCTTGGGCATGAACCGGAACGCTCCTTCATCCCCGTTGACGGCGCGGACATCGAGCTGCTGACCTGGGGAGAGAGGGGCAAACCCGGCCTCCTGTTTCTGCATGGCAATCTGGCCCATGCCGACTGGTGGAGCTTTATCGCCCCGCTCTTTGCCGCCACACATCGCTGCGCGGCCATCAGTTGGTCGGGCATGGGGCGGTCCTCATGGCGCCCGGCCTATTCGATCCCGCAAAATGCCCGCGAGTTGCTGGCCGCCATTTCTGCAGCCGGGCTGGATCTGGCAGGCCCGCCGACCGTTATCGGCCACTCCTTCGGCGGCGTGCCGCTCATGTATGCCGCAGCGCATGCCTCCGACCGGATCGGCCAGGCCATCATGGTCGACAGCTTTGTCCCCGGCCGCTGGAAAGGGCGCAAGGGCAGCCCGATGCCCGAACGCCGCTACCCCTCTCAGGCCAAGGCGCTGGCGCGTTTCAGGCTGCTGCCCGATCAGCCTTGCGATCATCTCGATCTGCTGGACCATATCGCCCGGCACTCGCTCCGCCCGATCACCGACCAGCATGGCGACACGAGCTGGAGCTGGCGTTTCGATCCCATGGTCAATGCCAACAGGGAGCCGGCCGATCCTGACGACTGGATCGCCGGCATGACCCCGCCCCTCATGCTGATCTATGGCGATATGTCAGCCGTGGTGAGCAAGGAGGATATCGCCGCCTTCCAGCAGCTTCTGCCCAACTGCGTCGGCACGTCGGCCATCCCTTTTGCCCGCCACCATGTCATGCTCGATCAGCCCCTGGCTCTGGTCGCCGCGATCCGGGTTGCCCTTGCCCTCTTCGCGCGGCAGCCGTCCCCGACAGGCTAGACCTGTCGGCGGCGCTCAGGCTTCGCACACCACCCTGGGGCTCAGCGACAGGGCTTCCGGCTCCACGCAGCCTTCGGCCAGCAGATAGGCGCCGATCAGGCCGGAGGGCTCGCTGCAGGACGGTGCCACGATCATGCGGCGCATCGCCGCCATATCCGTCACGCCATGGGCATAGCCGCCAAGCAACTCCAGAGTGCGGGCCTGAATGAGGGGGAACAGCCTTTCCTGCTTCATCACCCCGCCGCCCAGCACGATGCGCTCGGGCGCGGTCGTCAGGATCAGATTCATGCAAAGCTGGGCGATATAGTCCGATTCCACCGCCCAGAAGGGGTGATCCTCAGGGAAATGCTGGTTGTGGCCGGGCCATGCCGCCTCCAGCGCGGGGCCTGCCGCCATCCCTTCCAGACAATCGCCATGAAAGCGGCAAATGCCCGGAAAATCGCCATGCGCGGGATGGCGACGCACCAGAATATGGCCGATCTCCGGGTGAGCCATGCCGTTCACGCTGCGCCCGTCGACCACCAGCCCCACGCCGATGCCGGTGCCCACCGTCACATAGGCCAGATGGCGCACGGGCTCGGCCCCGCAGGCCGCCTCGGCCAGAGCGGCGGCGTTGACATCGGTATCCAGAGCGATCGGCAGATTCAGCGCATCGCGCAGCCTGCCGATCATGTCGGTCCCTTCCCAGCCCGGCTTGGTGGTGGCCAGAATATGCCCATAGTCCAGCGCGGCCGGATTGACGCCGATCGGCCCGAAACTGGCAAGGCCGATGCCGGAGAGCGGCCCAAGCCCGACCGCCTCGCGGAAGAAATCGCAGACATCGGCAAAGGTCGTGTCCGGATCGCGGGTGGGAATGGAGGCGGTGCGCAGCGACCCGTCACGCGCATTGCCCACGCCGCAGACGAATTTGGTGCCGCCTGCCTCGATAGCGCCGAAGATGGTCATGGGTCGTGTCCTCACAATAGGGGGCATCGAGGGCGGCCACACGGGGCCGCCCGTCGCTGGGATGGGTGTTGGTTGTTCAGATGCGGCGGGGCGGCGTCAGAGCTGCGGGGGGATCAGCAGGTCCAGCGTATCGGGGCCGATCTCGGCAATATGCCGCACGCCCTGATGCAGCAGAGCGGCGTGATCGACCTTGGCCGGGTCTTTCAGCTTCGCCCTGATGCGGCCGTGGAAGCGGCGCAGTTCGATGGCATTCTCACCGCCCAGCGCCGCGCGAAGGGTTGCGGGGATCGCCTGCCCGGCCTCGACCTCTGCCTCTGCCTCGGCCTCGGCTTGAGGCGCGGGGCTTGCCGCCCCTGCCTGCTGCGGGTTGCCTTGCGACGCGGCGGCGCGCATCTCCACCGCGACCTGATCGGCCATCGGCCCCAGCACGATCTGGACGGCAGTGGGCGAGGGCTTGATGATCCCGCGCGCGCCCAAAGCCTTCAAGGCGCCCTCGTTCAGCAGGGTCTGATCCTGAACGGTCAGGCGCAAACGCGTGGTACAGGCACCGATCGAGGTGAGATTGGCCGCACCGCCCAGCGCCTTGACGAAAGCCGCGCCGCGCCCGTCGGTTGCCACATCCACCTCATCGCCAGCCTCGCTCTCGGCCTCGCGGCCCGGCGTCGCCAGATCGAGTTTGACGATCACAAAGCGGAAGCTGACGTAATAGATCGCGGCATAGGCCAGCCCGACCGGGATCAGCAGCAGCGGGTTGGTCGCCTTGCCGATGTTGAGCAGATAATCGAGCAGCCCCGCCGAAAAACCAAAGCCCAGATGGACATTGAGCAGGTTCATCAGCGCCATCGACAGGCCGGTCAGCACCGCATGCACCGCAAACAGCACGGGGGCCAGAAACATGAAGCTGAACTCGATGGGCTCGGTCACGCCGGTCAGCATCGAGGTGAGCGCAAGGCTCAGCAGCATGCCGCCCACGGCCTTGCGGCGTTCGGGCCGCGCGGTGTGATACATCGCCAGACAGGCGGCGGGCAGGCCGAACATCATCACCGGGAAGAAGCCCGACATAAAGGCCCCCGCCGTGGGATCGCCGGCGAAGAAGCGGCGCAGATCGCCCGTCGCCCCGTGATAATCGCCCAGCACGAACCACACCACATTGTTGAGAATATGGTGCAGACCGGTGACCAGCAGCAGGCGGTTGGCAAGGCCGAAGAGGAACAGGCCGAAGGGCCCGGCGCGCACGATGGCATCGCTCAGATGGTCGACGCCCGCGGCGATCGCGGCATAGCCGACGCCGACCACACCCGCCAGCACCAGCCCCACCAGCCCGCAGACGATCGGCACGAAACGGCGGCCGCCGAAGAAGGCGAGATATTCAGGCAGGCGGATGGCCGAAAAGCGGTTGTAGAGCAGCCCCGCCGCCAGACCCGACACAATGCCGAGCGGCACGTCGAGCCGGGCAATCGCCTTTTGCTTCCAGGCCGCCTCGGCCATGGCGGTCAGCGTGGCCGGCACGCCGGAAAGCGCATCGCCGGGCACCGTCATCAGGGACTCGGCGCCGCTGCGGGCCACCAGGAAACAGACGACACCGGCAAGACAGGCCGCGCCATTGCCATCCGCCGCAAAGCCGGTGGCCACGCCAATGGAGAACAGCAGGCCCAGATTGGCGAAAATCGCGTCACCCGCCGCGCTGACGAAACCGATGTTCAGCAGATCCGGCTGGCCAAGGCGCAGCAGCAGGCCCGCGATGGGCAGCACCGCGATGGGCAGCATCAGCGCCCGGCCCAGAGGCTGCAGGCCGTTCATCAGAGACTTCATGCCAGCTTCTCCTGAAACGAGCGCGCCAGAGCGCGCACCTGCGCGGCATCAGACAGTGCCAGCGCCTCTGCGGCCAGCGTGCGGCAGGCCTCCAGCGTGACGGCGCGGATCGCGGCCTTGATGGCGGGCACTTGCGCCGGGGTGGAGGACAATTCGGTGATGCCAAGCCCGAGCAGGATCGGCACCGCCAGCGGATCGGAGGCAAGGCCCCCGCAGACGCCGACCCAGCGGTTATGCTGCGCCGCGCCCTGACAGGTCTGGCCGATCAGGCGCAGAATGGCGGGATGCAGCCCGTCGATGCCAGGCGCGACGGCGGGATTGCCCCGGTCCATCGCCAGCACATATTGGGTGAGATCATTGCTGCCGACCGAGAGGAAATCGGCCTCGGCAGCCAGCAGATCGGCGGTGACGGCGGCGGCAGGCGTCTCGACCATGATGCCCAGCGGGATGGTTTCGGTGATGCCCATCTCGGCGCGCGCGGCATCGAGAGCACCACGCACCGCGCGCAATTCGGCAAGGCTGGCGACCATCGGCACCATGATGCGGCACTGGCCGAGCGGCTGCACCTTCAGAATGCCGCGCAACTGGCTGCGCAGCAGATCGGGGCGGTCCAGCCCAACGCGAATGCCGCGCAGGCCCAGCGCCGGGTTTTCCTCGGGCGCCATGGGCAGGAAGGGCGCGGGCTTGTCGCCGCCGATGTCCATCAGGCGCACGATCACCGGGCGGCCCTGCATCGCATCGGCAATCGCCTGATATTGCGCGGCCTGCTGGTCCTCATCGGGCGCGGTGGCGCTTTCGAGGAACAGAAATTCGGTGCGCAGCAAGCCGCTGCCTTCCGCGCCATGGGCCATCGCCACCTGCGCATCCTGCGCGGAACCCAGATTGGCAAAAGCCTCGATCCGTGTGCCGCAGGCCGTGCGCGCCAGTTCCCCGGCGGCGGCCAGAGCGGCGGCGCGGCGGGTGGCCTCGGCGGCGATGGTGTCGCGCGCCTGCGTGAGCGCCGCCTCATCGGGGGCGGGGTTGATCGCGCCGCGCCCGGCGTCGAGGATCACCAGCGCGCCATCCTCCAACGCCCGCAGGTTGTCGCCCAGCGCGACCAGCGCGGGCAGGTTCATGCCTCCGGCCAGAATGGCGACATGCGAGGTCGGCCCGCCGCGCATCGTGGCAAAGCCGCGCACCTTGGCCAGATCGAGCGCCATCACATGCGAGGGCAGCAGATCCTCGGCCAGCAGCAGCGTGTCCTCGGGCAGGTCGAGCCGCGCCTCGGGCTCCTCGCCCGCCAGCAGGGCGAGCACCTGCCGCTCGAGATCGAGGAAATCGTCGGCCCGCTCGGCCAGACGGCGGTCGCCGGTGGCGCGCATCACATCGGCCTGAGCGCGCATCGCGCTGCGCCAGGCGAAATCGGCGCTGTGGCCCTGCGCCAGACCGCGATCGGTGGCGACGCGCAGCTCGGGGTCCTCCAGCAGCGCCAGATGGGCCTGAGCGACGCTGCCATGCTCGCCTTGCGCGCGGTCGGCCAGACGCTGGCCCAGATCGGCCAGGGCTGCGTTCAGCCTTTGCACCTCCTTCACCGGATCATCGCTGTAGGTGGGGATCTCTCGCTCGACATGGCGCAACCAGCGCACCTTGCCGATCGCCAGACCCGGCGCCGCCGTCACGCCGCCCAGCCAGCCTGCGGGCAAGGCCGGCAATTCGGGGGCAGGCGGGGCGGGTTGCGCGGGGGCTGCCGCCTCGGCGCTTTCGCCCATGCCGCTGGAGATCAGCTCGACCAGCGCGCGCAGAGCCTCGGGCGCATCGGGGCCCTCGGTGCGCAGGGTGATCTCATCCTGACAGCGCACCCCCAGCGCCAGCAGCGCGACCGGGCTGCGCGCCGAACCGGTCTTGTCGCCCTTGGCCAGCGTGGCCTCGGCGATAAAACCGCGCGCACATTCGGCGATGCGCGCCGCCGGGCGGGCATGGATGCCATGGATCATCGGCACTAGCAGATCGACCGAGCAGACCTCGCCCTGAGCCAGCGCCGCGCCCGCCACCGCTGCCTCAAGCGGCTCGACAAAGAACAGCGCCTCGCCCACGCCGACCGCCTTGCCGGTTTCGCGCCGGGCGATGCGGAATTGCTCGGGGTTGGTCAGCAGGATCGGCGTCACCACCGCGCGGGCCTGAGGCAACAGCGCATCCAGATCGAAGGAGACCAGCGGATCGCCGCGCAGCACGCGCTGCCCCTCGCTGACATGGGTGCGGAAGCCCGCCCCGCCCAGCGCCACCGTGTCGATGCCGATATGCATCAGGATTTCAGCGCCCTCATCGGCGCGCAAGGTCACCGCATGGCGGCTGGCGTGGACCGAGATCACCGTGCCGTCGCAGGGGGCATGCAGGCAGTCGCCGGTCGGGTCCACCGCCACGCCGTCGCCCAGCATCTTCTGCGCGAACACCGGATCGGGCACCTCATCGAGCGCGAGGGCAAAGCCGCGCAGAGGGGAACTGAGAATGAGACTGGTCACGTTACAGAAAGCCCCCGCCAGAAATGGAATGCCCGATGTGGTATGCGCAAATGGTGTAAACGCCGAGGGTTAGCCCCCGGTCAGCCGCCCGTCCTGCCAGATGGCGCGCGGCTGCAGATCAGCGTCGAGCCAGACCAGATCCGCGCTCTGCCCCGGCGCGATGCTACCACGGTCGCAGAGACCAAGGAAAGCGGCGGGGCTGGCCGAGGCCATCAGCGAGGCATCGGCCACATCGGCCCCCGCCATGCGCACCAGATTGCGCACCGCCCCCGCCATATCGAGATCCGACCCGGCCAGCGTGCCCGCATCATCGAGGCAGATGCCGTTTTCGACATGGATCGCCTTGCCCTGCAGGACGAAATTCTTGTCCTTCGCCCCCACGCTGGGCATGGCGTCGGTCACCAGCACGACGCGTTCATGCGGGTGAGCGCGCAGCACCAGACGCATGGCGGCGGGATGGACATGAGCGCCATCGGCAATCAGCCCGGTGTAGGTCTCGGGCGCATCGAAAGCGGCCCCGACCATCCCCGGATTGCGGTGATGCAGCGGCGACATGGCATTGAACAGATGGGTGAAACCGGTGAGGCCCGCACCGATCGCCGTCATCACCGTATCGTAATCGGCATCGCTGTGCCCGGCCGAGACGATCACGCCGCCCTGCACCAGTTGCGCAATATCCTGCGGATCACAGAGTTCGGGCGCCAGAGTCAGCAGCACCTTGCCCTTGCGCTTGCGGGTCAGCAGCGCGATGGCCTCGGCATCGATGCGGCGGAAGAAGGCGGTGTCGTGAATGCCGTTGCGGCGCGCATTGAGGAAAGGCCCCTCGATATGCACGCCCAGAATGCCAGGCACGCCCGCCTCGATGGCCGCCTCGCAAGCGTCCAGCGCCATGGCGACATGCTCGAGGCTGTCGCTGATCAGCGTGGGCAGCAGGCCGGTGGTGCCATAGGGACGATGGGCATCGGCGATGGCACGGATGCCCTCGACCGTGATGTCATCGTTGAACAGCACACCGCCGCCGCCATTGACCTGAACGTCGATAAAGCCCGGCACCAGCCAGCCGCCCTGCAGGTCGAAGGCATCGCCCTGCACATCGCCGATCGCGGCGATGCGCCCCTGGGCGATCTGCAGCGTGGCGCCGTCGCGCGCGCCCTGCGGCGTCAGCACCTGACCGTTGCGGAAGGAAAGATGGGTCATAGGGTACGGGTCACCTTGGCGAGATGCGGCGGGCTGTCGGGGTCGAGCCCCCGGCGCAGCGACAGATCATTGGCAAAACGGTAGAAGCTGACAAGCTGAAGCAGCGGCTCCAGCGCGGGATGGGCAGGCTGCGCGGGCAGGCCCTGCGTTCCACGCGCGGCAGGATCCGCCAGATGCACGCAGGCCCCGCGCGCGGCGAACTCCGCCGCCGCGCCGCGCACGCTGTCGCCCGCCGTATCGCTGGTGGCGAAGGCGAGGATCGGGAAGCCCTTGCCCACGATCGTCATCGGGCCATGGCGCACTTCGGCGGCACTGAAAGCCTCGGCATGCAGCGCGCAGGTTTCCTTGAGCTTGAGCGCGGCTTCCTGAGCCACGCCGAAACCGAAACCACGCCCCACCACGAAGAGGTTGGTGGCATCGGTCAGATCGTCGAGCGCCGAACGCCAGTCCTCGGCAAAAGCGCGGTCGAGCGCGGAGGGCAGCGCGTGAAGCGCTGCGTCCAGCTCCTCATCCTGCGCCCAGCTCGCCACCAGCGCGGCAATCCCGGCCATCGACACCAGGCAGGATTTGGTGGCCGCAACCGACAGCTCCGGCCCGACGCTGAGCGGCAGGACGACATCGGCCAGCTCGGCCAGCGGCGAGGTCTCGTCATTGACCAGCGCCACGACCAGCGCGCCGCTGTCCTTGTGGCGGCTGACGGTGGCCAGCAGGTCCGGGCTGCGGCCCGATTGCGAGATGGCGAGGCACAGGGCGCGGGTCTCACGCAGGGGCGCCTCGAAGACCGAGGAGACCGACAGCGCCGCCGAGGACACCGGAAGACCCAGCCGCGTTTCGATCAGATATTTGCCATAGGTGGCCGCATTGTCGGAGGAGCCGCGTGCGCAGGTCACCACCATCGAGGGGGACCATTCGCGCAATTTTGCGCCAAGCTCGCGCAGCGTGGCGCGGTTACGCTCCAGAAAGGCGGCGAGCCCTTGCCCGCATTCCGCTGCTTCGCGCTGCATCAAGGTCGAGGGGGCGCCCGCACCGGTGTCGGGCGCGACCATCAGGGACACATCAAGGCCAGAAGCCACCGGCAATTCCTTCCATCTTGTCGTCGATCGCGATGCCGGATGATCCCGGCATGAACGCCACTCGGACAGTCATCATATTTTGGTATTATAAAATTGGCAATATGACCCGCACTTGTATTTTTTATCCTCGTAAGAGCGAGCCACACTGCGGCAGAATCGCGACCCACCCGGCTGGCACTCAACATGTGGGAACCGGGAGAAACGCCTCTAATCCCCCGCCCTCCCCTATGTTTTCAGGGTGAAGCGCGAAGGCCATCCGCGACGCACCAACCTGGCCTCCTAAATAGCACCAGCCTCTCCGCCCGATGCCTCCAATCTATAAACGGCGGTCGAATCAAGCCTGTATTGGTATTGCCACCGCGACAAAGACATCTCTCACCTTCTTAGACAGGTGCCAGCCCCGCACTTCGTCTCGATGCCGGGCTCGAGTCGGCCAAAACTCGACGCCTGATGGCCACAGCCCCTTATCCACCGCCGCGCTTTATCCTCACAGCATCCTGATTTCCCTCGTCATTCTCCCCATTGACGATGCCTCACTCACCGGATTCCCCTGCAAAATGCCGCAAAAATGCAACACAGTCACGGTGTTTTAAAAAATATGAATTGCCTTATTGGAGTGGTAGCGTAACCATGCTCTACAGGACGAATCCGCAATTGGTTACATACCAAAAAATGCAGAATGGCTGCATTGCGGGGAGGGAAACCGGCAGCTTTGCCGATGATCGAGGGGGTTTTCGAGCATGACACATGGTAAATCCGCACTCATGGTTAGCAGCGCCCTGTTGGGCCTGATCGCATGCGCCGGAACAGCACAGGCCCAGAGCCAGGCCGCCGAAACGACAGACAGCAATCAGATCGTGGTGAGCGGCATTCGCGCCAGTCTCAAGAGTTCGATCGGCGTGAAGCGCGCCGCGAACGCGGTTGTGGACGTGATTACTGCCGAGGGCATCGGCAAGTTCCCCGACCGCAACGTGGCGGAATCGCTGGCCCATATTCCGGGCGTCAGCGTCGACCACCAGTTCGGCGCGGGTGAGAAGGTGGCCATTCAGGGCACCGATCCGGCGCTCAACCGCATCCTGATCGACGACCACTCGATCGCCTCGACCGACTGGGGCGGCGCCCCCGGCGACGTCTCGGGCCGTACCTTCAACTACACGCTGCTGGCGCCCGAGATCGTCTCGCGCATCGAGGTCTACAAGTCGCCCGAAGCGCGCATCGACGAGGGCAGCCTGGGCGGCACCGTGATCGTGCGCACCCGTCAGCCGCTCGACCTCAAGGCCAACACCATCAATGGCTCGGCGGGCGCGACCTACAACGACCGCTCGGGCAAGGCCAATCCTCGCGCCTCGCTGCTGTATAGCTGGCACAACAAGGACAACACCTTCGGCGTCCTGCTGGCGGGCACCTATGACAAGCAGACGCTGACGCGCGCCGGCATCGAATATTTCGGCTATGGCTCGGGCTCGGACTTCTTCAACACCGCCGCCGATGGCAGCTACACGCTGAAGAACCCGAACACGGTGGTCACCGGCGGCACGCTGGCCGATCTCTACAAGGCGCGTTACCCGGTCGGCATCAACCATGCCTATTTCGTTCAGACGCGTGAGCGTATCGGCGCCCAGGGCGGCCTGCAGTGGAAGCCTTCCAGCAATCTGGAACTGTCGCTGACCGGCATGCATATCACGGCCAATTACAACAACTTCAGCCAGTCCGAGTTCATCTATCCGGGCTGGGCCACCGGCCAGTTGCAGTCGGCCAATGTCTCGAACGGCCTGGTCACCTCGGCCAGCTTCGGTTCGACCACCCTGCCCTCGACCAGCTCCGAGCTGGACATGAACTACCGCAAGTCCACCGTCACCAATGACAGCGCCAATCTGGCGTGGAAGTGGAAGGTCGGCAAGGCGACGATCAGCGGCAATGGCGGCTGGAGCAAGGCCTCGGGCGGTACCGACCCCGAATATCTGTTCAACATGCAGAGCAACATGCCCTACAGCTTCAGCTATTCGGGCACGCAGACCAATGTGAACTATTCGACCGATCCGACCAACCCGGCGGCCTTCTTCCGCGGCGACACCTCCAAGCCCGTGACGCTGGCCAATGGCCAGACGATCAACGGCTATCAGATCGGCGGCATCAGCCGCTCGATGACCACCGATGCCGAGGGCTATGGCCAGCTCGACGCGGAGATCCCGGTCGAGGATTCCCTGTTCAGCAAGGTCCGTCTGGGCGCCAAATACACCAGCCACGTCAACCGCCTCGACGCCTATGGCTCGCAGGTTTACTACACCTCGCAGGTCGGCCTCTCGAACTTCTCGACCACGCTGACCCCGGCTGGTGTGTTCTCGGGTCTGGGCGCCGGCGGCAATGCCAATCAGTTCGCCACCCTGTCCTCGCAGGGCGTGATCGACGCGCTGAACAACGGCTATCTGCTGGACACCGGCAAGGATCTTGGCTCGTCCTTCCGCGTGCTGGAAAAGAACGCCGCCGCCTATGTCCAGCTCGATTTCGAGCATGAGAAGTGGCGCGGCAACGTCGGCTACCGCATGGTCTACACCAAGGACATTTCGGACTATGCCGAGTTCCCCAATGGTGCGGCCGTCGGCACGCCAACCCGCCATTCGACCGACTATCTGAAGTTCCTGCCGGGCTTCAACGTCTCGTATCAGCTGCGCGACGACGTGCTGCTGCGCGGATCGATCGCCGAGGTGATCGCCCGTCCGCGCTATGCCCAGCTCGCCGGTTCCTTCAGCCGCAACGACACGCAGTTCACGGCCAGCGGCGGCAACCCGGATCTCAAGCCCTATCAGTCGTGGAACTTCGAGGCCTCGGCCGAGTGGTATTTCCGCCCTGGCGCGCTGTTCTCGCTTGAGTATTTCCGCCGCCAGATCCAGTCCTACATCGTGACGACCACCAACAACCAGACGTTGCTCAACACGCTGACCGGCCAGAATGCCGTTTACTCGGTCAGCTCGCCGATCAATGCGTCCAATGCGGTGGTGAACGGTATTTCGGCCTCGTTCCAGGCGCCGATCTGGGGCGGTTTCGGCATCCAGACCAACTACACCTATGCCTCCGACCAGAAGGGCACCGATGCGGCGGGCGATGTGCTGAACCTGCCCTATCTCTCGCGCCACACGATCAACGTGATCCCCTATTTCGAGAAGGGGCCGTTCCAGGCGCGGGTGAGCTGGAACTACCGCACCCATTATTTCACCGGGATCGGTCGTTTGAACTCGGTGGACAGCACCGATGGCTATCACCAGCTTGACTTCTCGACCAGCTACAAGATCAATGAGCACTTCACGCTGAACTTCAACGCTCAGAACCTGCTGGATTCGACCTACTACTCCTACAGCGGCACGAAGGACGCGCCGACTGCTCTCTACAAGAACGGCCGCACCTTCTCAGGTTCGATGTCGTTCACCTTCTGATGACAAAAGGGCGCCCGGTTTTCGGCCGGGCGCCTCTCTTCCTGCAAGATTTATGAAACGGGGCGCCATGAAAACCCTCCGTCCGGCTACTTTGCTGCTGCTCGCAGCCTGCTGGCCTTCCGCTGCCGTCAGGGCCGAAAGCATCGCGCTGGACGCGGGCTGGCATTTCCGTTTCGCCGGCAAGGATGCCTCACTGGCGCCGGTTGAGGCCGATGCGCCGGGCGCCCAGAGCGTCGATCTGCCCCATAGCTGGAATGTGACACGCGGCGCCGATGCCGATGGGATCGGCTGGTATTCACGCGAGGTGGTGCTGCCTCAGGCGCTGGCCGGGCAGCATCTCGAACTGCATTTCGGCGCGGTGTTCTACAAGGCGCGGATCTGGGTCAATGGCGTGGAGGCCGGCGCGCATGAGGGCGGCCACACCGCCTTCGACCTCGATGTCTCGCGCCTGATGAAGGCGGGCGCCAACCGCATCGTGGTGATGGCCGACAACCGCCCCGGCTTTGCCACCATCCCCGGCTATGCGATGCGGCTGAAGGGCTCGGGCAATGTCTGGTATGACTGGTGGCGCGGCGGCGGGATCACCCGCGATGTCTCGCTGCGGATTGCCCAGGGCGGCCTGATCCGGGGCCAGAAGCTGAGCCAGACACTGTCGGCGGAGAAGGGCACTGTCAGCACGCATATCAGCCTCGACAATGTCGATGCGCAGCCCCGCAAGTTTACGATCACCACGAAGCTGACCGACCCCGATGGCCAAGCCGCTGGCGAGACACATCAGCAGATTACCCTGCCCGCGCATCAGTCCGGCAGTGTCGATGCAGCGCTTTCAGTGCCGCATCCGCAGCTCTGGAACATCGGCGATGGCCGTCTCTATGAGGTCACCACCAGCCTGAGCGATGAGACCGGCCATATGCTGGATGAAAAGCGCGACACGCTCGGTTTCCGCACCATCACCCTGCGCGACCGCAAGCTCTATGTGAATGGCCAGCCGGTGCGCCTGTCGGGCGTCTCGCGCCATCAGGACTCGCCGTGGGAAGGCGCTGCCGAGACACGCGGCACGATCCTGAAGGACTACCGCGATCTGGCCGAGCTGCACACCACGCTGACCCGCCCGATCCATTACCCCCAGCCCGAAACGGTGTTCGACATCGCCGACCGGGCGGGCATGCTGCTGATCCCCGAGATCCCGGTCTGGCAGATGAAGGCCGAGCAACTCGGCGATCCGCGCCTGCTGGATCTGGCGAAACGCATGACCGCCGAGGTGGTGGCGCAGTCAGGCAATCACCCCAGCATTCTGGCCTGGAGCGTGATGAATGAATGCGACTCCTCATCGCCGCAGGGGGCTGCCTATGTCGCGGCGATGAAGGCGCATTTGAACCGCATCGATCCGGGCCGCTTCGTCACTTTTGCCGATTCCGATGTCTCGACCCATGCCGCTCCGCGCACTCCGGCACTGGCGGCGGCGGACTTTATCATGGCCAACGCCTATTTCGGCACATGGAGCGGCGCGGCCAGCGGCGTGGGCCCATGGCTGGAGGCCATGGACAAGACCTGGCCCGACAAGATGCTGGTCATCTCCGAATTTGGCTGGCCCGGCCCTTTCTCGGCGGACAGCGCCGGCGCCGACCGCGACCGCACGCAGAACCTGCGTGAGCAGATGGCCGCCTTTGCCGCGCGCCCCTTTGTGGGCGGCACGATCTTCTGGGATTATCAGGATTATCGCTCGAACAAGAACCTCTTCGCGCCGGAAGAAGGTGGCTATGTCGACCACGGTCTGGTCGACAAGGACCGCCAGCGCCGCCCCAGCTTCGCCGCATGGGAAGAGGTGAACCGCCCCCTGCATGCCAGCGTGCAATGGACCTATGCCGATGGCGCGCCCTCCGGCTTTACCGTCAAGCTGGTGGCCAATGCGGCGGGCAGCCTGCCCTCCTATCCGCTAAGCCATCTGCGCCTGCACTGGCAGGCCATCGGCAAGGACCGCAGCCTGCTGGCTCAGGGCGATGCCGCGCTGCCGCTGCTGGGCCCCGGCGGGCTGGACCACCTCGATCTGACCGGCGCATGGCCGCGTGTCGATGGCCCGGTGCAGGTGCAGGTCGAGGTCCGCAATGCCCAGGGCGCGGCGGCCATGGTGCAGCGTTTCGACTATCTTCCCTTCAAGGCGGGCAGCGCGCCCTTTCCGCCCGATCCTACCCAAAATCAAGCCAAGGCGGTGTCCTGATGAAAGCCCTGCACATGCTATCGATCGCTCTGGCCGCCACGATCAGCGCCCCGGCCATGGCATCGAGCTTGCCGCCGCTGATCCCGATGCCCGCGCAGATCACCCCCCAGCAGGGCACGCTGAACATCGCCAATGGCGCCGCCATCGCCCTGCCCGAGGGCGACAGTGGCGCTCAGACCGCCGCAAAGCTGCTGATCGAGAAGGTCGCCAAGGATCGCGGGTTGACGCTGGCCACCGGCGCCAAGGGCGTGATCCATCTCATCCGCGATGCCAGCCTGCCGGGCGATGAAGCCTATCGGCTGGAGGTGACACCCAAGGGCGTCACCCTCGCCGCCAAGGGCGATGCCGGGCTGGTCTATGCCGCGATGACGCTGGCGCAGCTTCTCAGCCCCGATGCGCATATCGGCGCCCCGGTCCGCCTTGCCGCGATGCAGATTGCCGACGCGCCGCGTTTCAAATGGCGCGGCGTGATGCTGGATACGGCGCGCCATTTCATGCCGATCAGCGCGATCCAGACTACCATCGACCAGATGGCGGCGCATAAGCTCAACACGCTGCATCTTCATCTCACCGACGATCAGGGCTGGCGGGTGGAAATCAAGCGCTATCCCGATCTCACCCGCATCGGCGCCTGGCGCACGCCCCCTTCGGCAGGCGGCGCGCCGGGCGAGAAGGTCGGCGGCTTCTACACCCAGGAAGAGTTGAAAGCCTTGGTCGCCTATGCCGCCCAGCGCGGCGTCACCATCGTGCCCGAGATCGACCTGCCCGGCCATGCACAGGCCGCCGTGGCCGCCTATCCCGAGATCGGCGTGCTGGGCGCCCGGCCCGAAGTCAGCCATGACTGGGGCATCAACCCCTATCTTTTCAATGTGAACGACCATTCGGTCACCTTCATCAAGAATGTCCTCGATGAGCTGATGGCGATCTTCCCCTCGCCCATGATCCATCTGGGCGGCGATGAAGCGATCAAGGACCAGTGGCAGCGCTCGCCCGAGGTGCAGGCGAAAATGAAAGCGCTGGGCATCTCCAGCGAAAACGCCATGCAGAGCTGGCTGATCGACCAGCTCGGCGCCTATCTGGCCGACCATGGCCGCCGCCTGATCGGCTGGGACGAGATCCTTGAGGGCGGCCTGCCCCCTCGGCCTCGGTGATGTCATGGCGCGGCGACAAGGGCGCGGTCGAGGCGGCCAACCAGAACCACGACGTGGTGCTGGCCCCGGCCCCCACGCTCTATCTCGACAGCGTGCAGAGCCGCCGCGCCGATGAATCCGCCGGGCGCCTCTTCGTGGTGACGCTGGCCGATCTCTACGCTTACGATCCCTTTCCCAAAGGGCTGGCTGCCGACAAGGCGGGGCATATTCTGGGCGCGGAAATCACGGCGTTTTCGGAATATCTCACCACGCCGCGCGGAGTGCAGCATGTGATGTTCCCGCGTCTGGATGCCTTGTCCGAAGTGGTCTGGTCGGCCCCGGCGCAACATGACTGGCAGGGCTTCCTCACCCGCCTGCAGCCCCAGCGCCTGCGCTATGCCCGCGAGGGCATCAACGATGCCGACAGCGCCTTCGCGGTCGATTTCGCGCTGCAGGTGCCGCGCAGCCAGTTGCTGACAGCCAAGCAGGGCACCGTGGCCATCGCCAGCCAGAGCGCCTTCGGCCAGATCCATTACACCACCGACGGGCGCGAACCGACTGCCCGCTCCCCGCTCTACAAGGAGCCGGTGACGGTCCGCTTGGGCCAGATGCTGAAGGCCGCAGCCTTCGACGGCGACCGGCCCACCGCCAAGCCGCGCACCTTCGATGCCTCGCCCGCCAGCCTGCTGCATTGGGGCAGCTCGCAGATGGTCGCCTGCCCCAAGGGCGCGCTGGGCCACCGCATCCCGTTAACCGCCGAAGCGCCCGACGGCAGCCCGGTCTTCAACGTCAATCTGTTCGACGATTGCAGCATGGCCCCCGCCGTGCCCACCGACGCACCGCGCAAGTTCACTGTCGATGTCGCGCGGCTGGCGCGCCACTATGGTCTGGCTTACGAAAAGACCAAGGAACTCTGGCATTACAACACCAGCCCCCATGGCGAGCTGGTGATGCGCGTCGGCGGCTGCGAGGGCGATATCCCCGGCGGGGGCCCCAAGGGCCAGGTGATCGCCACCTTCCCGCTGCCCGATCCGGCCACCGCGCCCAACCGCTTCACCTTCAACGGCACGGTGCCGGCGGGCGCGGGCGATCAGAATGTCTGCATGCTCTTCACCGCGCCCAATGATGGGCCTTACTACACCGTTGCCGGCCTGCAACTGGAGTCCGCCCAGTGAAGCGCACCATGAAACTGATCGCCCTGCTGCTGCTGGGCGCCAGCAGCGGCGCCATGGCGCAGGCCCCCACCGACACCCCGCTCGACAGCGGCTGGAGCGTGCGGATCGACCCGGCGGACGCAGCGGCGGCCAAGGCGCATCCCAAGGCGGCAGGCTGGCTTCCCGCCCATGTGCCCGGCAGCGTCCAGCAGGATCTGATCGCCACGGGTCAGGTGCCCGATCCCTTCCTCGGCCAGAATGAGGGCGCGATCCAGTGGGCGGGCCTGACCGACTGGCAATACCGCACCACCATCACCGCCACGCCCGAGATGCTGGCGCGCGGCCATGTCGATCTGGTGCTGGACGGGCTGGATACTTTCGCGCGGGTGACGCTCAATGGCCGCGACATCCTCTCCACCGACAATGCGCATCGCCAGTGGCGGGTGCCGGTGAAGGACGTGCTGCACCCCGGCGAGAACATGCTGGAGATCCATTTCGCCTCGCCGATCAGGACTCTGCAGCCGATGGTACTGAAGGAAGCCCATCCGCTGCCCGGCGAATATGATTCCATCTATGGCGACGAACCCGAAGGCAAGCAGACCTCGCCCTACATCCGCAAGCCCAAATACCATTACGGCTGGGACTGGGGCCCGCGCATCGTCAACATCGGCCCATGGCGCAAGGTGCATCTGCAGGCCTGGGACAGCGCGCGGATCGATACGATGCGCGTCACGCAGGAAGCGCTGGGCGATGCCTCGGCCCGCTTGATGGGCACGTTCGAGGTTCACGCCGACCAGGCCGCGCCCTTCACCCTGCGCGCCACGATCGCCGCGCCGGACGGCACTGCCGCCATGCCCTTCGAGCGCCGCGTCGATCTGGTCGCGGGCGTGAACCATATCTCGCTGCCGCTGGAGATCGCCCAGCCGCAGCGCTGGTGGCCCGCAGGCTATGGCGCGCAGCCGCTCTATACGGTGACAGGTGGGTTAAGCGACGCGAGTGGCTCGCTCGGCACTGTCACCCACCGCATCGGCCTACGCAAAATCGACCTCTTGCGCGACAAGGACGATCACGGACGCGGTTTCGCGATTGCCGTCAATGGCGTGCCGATCTTCGCCAAGGGCGCGAACGTCATCCCCTTCGACAGCTTCCCGGCCCGCGTCACGCCCGCGAAAATCCGCTCGCTGCTGAGCGCCGCGCGCGATGCGAACATGAACATGCTGCGCGTCTGGGGCGGCGGCATCTATCCCGACGACGCCTTCTACGAGGCCGCCGACGAGATGGGCCTGATGGTCTGGCAAGATTTCATGTTCGGCGGTGCGGTCACCCCGCCCGATCCGGCCTATCGCGAGAATGTCCGCATCGAGGCCGAGCAGCAGGTCGCGCGCCTGCAATCGCATCCCTCGCTGGTGCTGTGGTCGGGCAACAATGAGGTGCTCTCCGGCTGGGACAGCTGGGATGACCGCAAGACCTTCCGCAAGGCCATCGGCCCCGATGAGCAGGAGAAGGTGGCCGTCGGCATGGCGATCCTGTTCAACGGCGTGCTGCGCAAGGCCGCCGAAGAGGGCGATCCCGATGCCGTCTACTGGCCCGGCTCGCCCAGCGCCAATTACGAGGACAAGGCCGATCAGGACCACAATGGCGACCGCCATTACTGGGACGTGTGGGGCGGCAAGAAGCCGGTCGAGAGCTATCTCGATGCGTGCCCGCGCTTCATGTCGGAATATGGTCTGGAAGCCATGCCCGATATGAAGACGATCCGCGAATTTGCCGGAAAGGGTCCGCTCGCCATCGACAGCCCGGTGCTGCGCGCCCATCAGAAATTCCTGAAGGGCGAGGGCAACGACCGCCTGCTCGACTACATCGGTCAGCGCTATGCCAAGCCACGCGATGTGGCGGAGTTCGTCTATCTCAGCCAGGTGATGCAGGCCGAGGGGATCGAACTGGCCGCGCTGCATCACCGCGCCTGCCGCCCGGTCACGATGGGCAGCCTCTATTGGCAGCTCAATGATGTGTGGCCCTCGATCTCATGGTCCAGCATCGATTCCGCTGGCCGCCCCAAGGCTTTGCAATATCACGCCAAACGCTTCTATGCGCCGCTGGCCGTGGCCGCCGCCCATGCCGGGGGCAAGACCAGCCTCAGCCTGATTTCGGATGCCACCACGCCGACCAAGGCAACATGGCGTCTGACGGTGATGGGCACGGATGGCAGCAATCCCAAGCGCGAAGAGCATGAGGTCACCCTGCCGCCGCTGTCCAGCACGCTGGTGGCTCAGCCCGGTGATGCCGCCCTGTTCGGCGTGGGCGATGCCAAGGCTCAGATCGCTCTGGCCGAACTGGTGGTGGGCGGCAAAACCGTCTCGCGCGCGCTGATCGAGCCGGCCCTGCCCAAGGACACGCCCCTGCCCGATCCCGGCCTGAGCGCCACATGGAGCAAGGATGGCCGCAGCCTGATCCTCCACGCCACGCGCCTTGCCCGCGCCGTCTGGGTGGATTTCGGCATGATCGATGCGACGCTTTCGGACAATGCCTTCGACCTGATGCCGGGCGAAACGCGCGAAATCACCGTGACCTCCGCCGCCAAGCCTGCGCTGCTCAAGCGCAATCTCCATATCCGTACCCTTGCCGGAGAGGCCCACCTGTGACCCCCAGCCTGCTTCTGGCCCTGCTCAGCCCGCAAGCCCAGACCGCCATCGAACAGACCATCGCCCATATGACGGTCGAGGAAAAAGCCGCCCAGCTTCAAAGCGGCGCCACCGCGCTGCCCAAGGCCAAGCTGCCCGCCTATGACTATTGGAACGAGGGCCTCCACGGTCTGGCGCGCAATGGCGTGGCCACGGTCTTCCCGCAAGCGATTGGCCTTGCCGCGACATGGGACCAGCCGCTGATGCAAAGGGTCGGCGATGTCATCTCGACCGAGGCGCGGGCGCGCTACAATGGCCTGCCCAAGGGCGGAGACCGCCTGCGCTATCAGGGGCTGACGATCTGGTCGCCCAACATCAACATCTATCGCGATCCCCGCTGGGGGCGCGGGCAGGAAACCTATGGCGAGGACCCCTATCTTACCGGCCATATGGCCAAAGGGTTCGTCACAGGACTGCAGGGCCCCGATCTGGCCCATCCCAAGGTCATCGCCACGCCCAAGCATCTGGCCGTCCATTCCGGGCCCGAGGCCGGGCGCGACAGTTTCTCCGTCGAGGTCTCGCCGCGTGATATGGAGGAAACATATTCCGCCGCCTTCCGCACCGCGCTGGTCGAGGGCAAGGCGCTCTCGGTGATGTGCGCCTACAATGCACTGCATGGCGTGCCGGTCTGCGCCTCGCCCGATCTGATGGGTAGGCGCCTGAGGCAGTACTGGAACTTCGGCGGGCTGACGGTGTCGGATTGCGACGCCATCGGCAACATCACCCATTATCATTTCTACACGCCCGACGATGCCGCTGGTTCTGCCGCCGCGCTGAAGGCCGGGACGGATCTGGACTGCGGGCGCACCTATGCCGCCCTGCCCGATGCCGTGAAGCGCGGCCTTGTGGGTGAGGATGTGCTGGACAGCGCCCTTTCCCGCGTCTTTGCCGCGCGCGCCTTGCTGGGTGACGCCTTCGGCCAGACCAGCCCCTGGAGCCGCATCGCCCCGTCGCAAGTCGATACGGCCGAGCATCGCGCCCTGGCGCTGGAGGCGGCGCGCAAGAGCATCGTGCTGCTCCAGAACAAGGGCAACCGCCTGCCGCTGGCGGTGGGCGCGAAGATCGCGGTGATCGGCCCCAATGCCGATGCGCTCGATGTGCTGGAGGCCAATTACCACGGCACCGCCTCGCACCCGGTCACCCCGCTGGAGGGCCTGCGCGCCCGCTTCGGCGCCGACAAGGTGCTCTATGCGCAGGGCTCTGCGGTGGCCGAGGGCGTGCCCGTCACCATCCCCGAGGATGCGCTCTCCGCCGATGGCAAGCCCGGCCTGAAGGGCGAGTATTTCGCCACGCCTGACTTTTCCGGAACGCCGCGCCTGACGCGGCAGGATCGCCATGTCGATTTCGACTGGGATCGCGCCTCGCCCGCGCCGGGCCTGCCTGCGAAAGGTTACGCGGTGCGCTGGACGGGGCAGATCACCCCGCCCGCCGCCGGGGACTACCGTCTGCATCTCGAAATCCCGCGCTGCTTCGATTGCGGCGGCCATGATCCGGTCCGCCTCTGGATCGATGGCGAGGAACGCATCGCCGACAGCGGCGACGGCAAAAACATCGCCACCGATCTGACCTTTGCCGACACAAAACCGCACCAGTTGCGCATCGAATACCGCCACACCGGCGAGGATGGCGGCATCGGCCTGCGCTGGATCGCCCCGGCCCAGAGCCAGCGCGACCAGGCCGTGGCCGTCGCGCAGAACGCCGATGCGGTGGTGGCCTTTATCGGCCTCTCCCCCAGCGTCGAGGGCGAGGCGCTGCAAATCGAGGTGCCCGGCTTTGCGGGCGGCGACCGCACCGCCATCGAACTGCCCGAACCCCAGCGTAAATTGCTCGAAGCCGTGGCCGCCACCGGCAAGCCGCTGGTGCTGGTGCTGATGTCAGGCGGCGCGGTGGCCATGCCATGGGCACGCGATCATGCCGATGCCGTGCTGGCCGCGTGGTATCCCGGCGAGGCAGGCGGCACCGCTCTGGCCGATGTTCTGTCGGGCGCGGCCAATCCCTCGGGGCGCCTGCCGCTCACCTTTTACGCTGGCACCCGCGATCTGCCCGCCTTCGCTGATTACAACATGCGCGAGCGGACCTATCGCTATTACACCGGCAAGCCGGTCTGGGGCTTCGGCCATGGGCTGAGCTACACCAGCTTCACCTATGGCCAGCCCGCGCTCTCCGCCCCCGCCGCCGACCGCTCGGTCAGCGCCACCATTGCCGTGACCAACAGCGGGACGCGTGAGGGCGATGAGGTGGTTCAGGCCTATCTGGCCGCGCCCCAGGTTGGCGACGGCTCTTTCAACGATCCGGTGCTGCAGCGCAGTCTGGTCGGCTTCCAGCGGGTGCATCTGAAACCCGGCGAGACGCAGCAGGTCCGCTTCGACATCGACGCACGCGGGCAAAGCACCGTGGATCGCGCGGGCCTTCGCAAGCTGCGCCACGGGGCGTATCATCTGTGGATCGGCGCGGGCCAGCCGGGTGACGGGCCGGGCGCGCAAGCCGACTACACCGTCCAGACCGAGGCGGAGATTGCCCCATGATCACTCATCGCCGCTCCCTGCTGAAAACTGGCGCCACGCTGATGGCGGGTGCCATGGCGTCAGGCGCGACGCAGGCCTTTGCCGCACCGCCTCCGACGCCTCAGGCGACACCGATCCCCACGACGCCCGCGCCGGGGCGCACGACCGATCTCAATTCGCGCCGCCCGGCGCCGGGGGATCGCAAGTTCACCAGCCCTGCCGTCGAGGCGCGCATTCTTGAGGTGACGAAGCAGATCGCCGACCCCGAGCTGGCGTGGATGTTCGCCAATTGCTATCCGAACACGCTCGACACGACCGTGCGGATGGGGACGGAAGAGGGCAAGCCCGATGCCTTCGTCATCACCGGCGATATCCCCTGCCTGTGGCTGCGTGACAGCAGCGCCCAGGTCTGGCCCTATCTGCCGCTGGCGAAAGGTGATCCGCAGCTTCAGGCGCTTTTCACCGGGCTGATCGCGCGGCAGGCACGCTGTCTGCTGATCGACCCTTACGCCAATGCCTTTATGCAGGACCCGCAGGCGCGCACCAATCTCTCATGGTCGCTACACGACCAGACCGACATGAAACCCGGCGTGGCCGAGCGCAAATGGGAGCTGGATTCGCTATGCTGGCCGCTGCGTCTGGCGGCAGGCTATTGGCAGGCGACGGGGGACAAGCGCCCCTTCGACGCGCTCTGGGCCGATGGCGCGCGCGCCACATTGCGGACCATGCGCGAACAGCAGCGCCTGCACGACAATGGCCCCTACAGCTTCCGCCGTCCGGATGGGAATGCCACCGAAACGCTGATGCTGTTCGGCTATGGCGCGGCCAGCCGCAAGGTCGGGCTCATCCATTCGATGTTCCGCCCTTCGGACGATGCCTGCACCTTCCCCTTTCTGATCCCCTCCAACCTGTTCGCCGCCAGCGCCCTGAAAGGGCTGGCCAAAGTGGCCGCCGAGACGCGCGGCGACACGGCCTTGGCGCGCGAGGCTTCGGACCTTGCCCTCGAACTCGACAAGGCGCTGCTGCGTTACGGGCGCATGGCGGGGCCCGATGGACGCCCGGTCTGGGCCTTTGAGGTCGATGGTTTCGGCAATGGCTTCTTTATGGACGATGCCAATGTGCCGGGGCTTTCCTCTCTGGCCTATCTGGGCGCCGTGCCGCGCAACGACGCGATCTTCCGCCGCACGGAGGCCCTGTGCTGGTCCACGCGCAATCCCTATTTCTTCAAGGGCGCCTATGAGGGGATCGGCGGCCCGCATGCCGGGCTTGGCATGATCTGGCCGATGTCGATGATCACCCGCGCGCTGACCAGCGACAGCCCCGCCGAAATCCGCCTGATGCTGCGCGCCCTGAAAGCCACCCACGCGGGCACCGGCTTTATCCATGAGGCTTTCCAGCAGGACAATCCGGGCACCTTCACAAGGTCATGGTTCGCCTGGGCCAACAGCATGTTTGGCGAGCTGATCCTCGATGTGGCGCGGCGCTTCCCCACGCTCCTTTCCCAAAAGCTTGAAGGACAGGCATGACGATCTCCCTGCGCCGTCGCGATCTGCTGGGCGCCGCCGCGGCAGGCGCCACCATGGCTTCCACCTTGCGCGCCGCTACGCCGGCTCTGCCCGGCGGGGGCGGCCCGCTGCAGCCCGACCTGTTCATCGGCACGGGCGGCCATGGCCATACCTATCCGGGCGCGACGCTGCCTTTCGGCATGGTGCAATTGAGCCCCGACACCGACAATGAGCGCTGGGATGCCTGCTCGGGCTATCACCGTGACGACACGTCGATCATGGGCTTTTCGCACACGCATCTGTCGGGCACCGGCATTGGCGACATGCTCGATGTGCTGGTGGTGCCGACGCGCGGCAAGCTGGAGCTGGAGCCCGGCCCGCTCGACAACCCCGATGCGGGCTATCGCCAGCGCTTTTCCGGCGAGCATGCCGAGCCCGGCTATTACCGCGTCCAGCTTGAAAGCGGCGTGCTGGCCGAGCTGACCACCACCGAGCGTACCGGCCTGCATCGCTACACCTTCCCTGCCGGCCCCGCGCATATCCTGATCGACTTTGCCCATTGCAAGCAGGAAGCCCCCGGCGAGCCGGTGCTGATCGACAAGGCCTCTCTAAACTGGGATGGCGAGACGCTGACCGGCAGTCGGCAGGTGTTCCGCTGGGCCAAGGGGCGGCTGATCCATTTCGCGCTGCAACTCTCGCGCAGGCCGGACCGGATCGCCTTCTTCGGGGATGACAACCGCCCGGCGGGTGAAAGCCAGGTCAGCGGTCACCGCCTGAAAGTGGCTCTGTTCTTCGACGATGCCGGGGGCCAGCCGATTGTGCTGCGCACCGGGATTTCGGGCGTGGACGTCAAGGGCGCGCGGACCAATCTGGCCGATGAAGTCCATGGCTGGGACTTCGACCGCTATCGCCGCGCCGCCGCCGCGCGCTGGCACGATCATCTGGGCATGCTGCGGGTGGAAGGGGGCAGCCCCGACCAGCGCGCGATCATGGCCAGCGCGCTCTATCACAGCCTGTTGGCGCCCACCCAGTTCACCGACAGCGATGGCCGCTACATGGGCATGGATGGCGCGATCCACACGGCGCCCGAGGGCCAGAGCGCCTTCAGCTCCTATTCGCTATGGGACACCTATCGCGCGCTGCACCCGCTGATCACACTGATCGCGCCCGACAAGGCCCGCCAGTTCACGCAGGATCTGATCCGGCAGGCCACGCAGAGCCGCTTTGGCCCCTCGGTCTGGCCGCTGCAGGGGGTGGAAACCGGCTGCATGATCGGCTGGCACGCGGTGGTGGTGATGGCTGAGGCGATCATCAAGGGCATCCCCGGCGACTATGCCCAAGCCTGGCCCGCCATCCGCAAGCGCGCCTTCGATCCCGCCGCCCCCGATCAGGACAACAGCCTTGGGCGCGACTATTACGACAGCCGAGGCTGGATTCCGGCGGACAAGATCTTTGAATCGGTCAGCCGCACGCTGGAATATGCCTATGACGACCACGCCATGGCCGTCATCGCGGACAAGGTCGGCGCGCATGAAGATGCGTCGGCCCTGCGCAAGCGTGCGCTGAATTACGCGCATCTCTTCGATGCGCAGCGCGGCTTTATGCGACCCCGGCTCGACAACGGGCTGTTTGCCGAACCTTACGATCCGGTCGCACTGGGCCATTCCTCGCAATGGCGCGATTTTACCGAGAGCAACGGCTGGCAGGCAACCTTCCTCAACCAGCACGATATCTACGGCCTGATCGCCCTGTTCGGCGGGGCGGAGCGCTTTGCCGCGCAGCTCGACGGGCTGTTCAGCGCGCCCTCGGTGCTGCCCGCCAATGCCCCGCCCGACATCAGCGGTCTGGTCGGCCAATACGCCCATGGCAATGAGCCGAGCCATCACGTCGCCTATCTCTATGCCTATGCGGGACAGCCGTGGAAGACGCAGGCGATGGTCCGCCGCCTGTGCCACGAGATGTACAAGGCCGACCCGGATGGCGTGATCGGCAATGACGATTGCGGGCAGATGAGCGCCTGGTTCGTGCTGAGCGCCTTGGGCTTCTATCCGGTCGATCCGGTCAGCGGGGTCTATGTCTTCGGCTCGCCCTTGTTCGACCGGGTGGAGGTGAAGCTGGGCGACAATGCCGCGCGGCTGGTGGTCGAGGCGCAGGGGAACGCGCCGGACGCGCCCTATATCCAGTCGGTCGAATGGCGCGGCCAGAACTGGAGCAAGGGCTGGATCAGCCATGAGGAACTGCGCAAGGGCGGGCGTCTGGTGTTCCGCATGAGCACCACGCCGAACAAGGGTTTCGCCAGCGCTGCCCAAGACCGCCCCCCATCCTTCGGTCGCAGCCCGGCGTGAGCATCACGCGGCAGGCCATGATGATGACAGGTGCAGCGCTGGCCTTCGGGCTGAGCGCGGTGCCTGCTGTCGCCCATGATCTGGGCCGGGCCTGCCTGAGCAGCGATGAGGCTGGCACCGTTGCCGCGCGTGTCCTTGGCGAACGGCTGGCCGAGCGGGTTGGCCATGCCCTGCCGACGCAGCATTGCGACAGCCGGATGATCGTAGCGCTGGATGGGCACGTGCAGGGGCTGCTGCCTGCTGGCGTGACCATGCCGCACCCGCCTGCCTCGCAAGGCGAAGGCTTTTCCGTCCGCACGCTCGGCTCGCGCGCCCATCCCGTTCTGGTGCTCAGCGCGGCGCAAAAGCGGGGGCTGGTCTATGCCGCCGGGTGGCTGCTGCGCTCCGCGGATGCGCATGGTCGGCTCTCTGCCCGGCCCTCCTTCAGCACGACACCCCGTTACAGCGTGCGGATGACGCAGATCGGCTATCGCGCAAAGAACAACACTTACGATGCCTGGGATCTCAAGCGCTTCCGCCGCAGGATCGAGGATTTCGCGCTCTGGGGCAGCAGCGGGGTTCAGGTGATCTCCCCCCTCTCCGACGATGCGCCCAGCAGCCCGCTGTTTCCGGCGCCTCCGCTCGAAACGCTGGCGGGGATCGGCACCATCGCCCATGAGCTGGGGATCGACTTCGCGCTCTATTACCCCAATCTGGGCGATTATGCCGCTCCGCCCGTGCGGCAAGCCGAGGCGGACAGGCTGAGTGCGCTGCTGAGCCAACTGCCCAAGGTCGATGCCCTCTACATCCCCGGAGGAGACCCAGGCCATACCCCGCCCGATCACCTGATCCCGCTGGTCGAACGCGAAGCGGCAGCGCTCCATGCCATCAACCCGGCCGCCAGGGTCTGGCTTTCCGCGCAGGGTTTCGATGCCAGGGACAGCGCCGCCTTCTATCAGGCCATCGCCCAGCACCCTTCGGGCCTGACCGGCGTCTTTTACGGCCCCCAGACGCGCGATCCGCTGGCCGTTCAGCGCGCCAGCTTGCCCCGCGACCTGCCGCTGCTGCTCTATCCCGACATCGGCCATGCGATGCATGCGCAGTTCCCGGTTGCGCGTTGGTCCCCCGCCTTCGCGCTGACCGAGGGGCGCGAACCCATCGACCCGCGCCCGCTGGATTTCACCCGCATCTTCAAGGCGCAGGCGCCGCTTTCCGAAGGTTTCATCACCTATTCGGAAGGCGTGAATGACGACTTCAACCAGTTCCTGTGGTTTGCACTGGGCTGGAACCCGAAGACCCACCCCAAAACCGTGGCGCGGGACTATGCGCGGATGTTTATCGGCGATCCTCGCGCCGCGCGCCTGCCCTTTGCGCTTGAAGGTAACTGGCGCGGCGATCCGGCAACCAATCGCTCCATCCCCGCGACCTTGCGCCTTGCCGATACCATCAGCCCCGCCGCCTATGCCGACTGGCGGCTCGATGCGCTGCGCTATCGCGCTGTCTATGATGCGCTGGTCCGCAAACGCCTGATCGCCGCCCGCCAGCGCCAGAGCGCTGCCCTCCGCCTGCTGGCTCAATCCCGCCCCGGCGGGGCCGTACAAGCCACCACCCGCGCCCACGCCATACTGGAACAGGCAGACGGCCCGGAAATCGCCGCGCTCCAGACCCGCCTGTCCTCTTTGGCCGAAGATCTGTGGCACAAGGCAGGCCTGCAGCTCAGCGTCAAACGCTATGGCGCCTCAAACATCGAGCGGGGCGCCAATCTGGATCGCGCGCATGTCGACCTCAACGACCGGGTCGCGCTCGAACAGGGCATGGCCGACGCCCTCCATCTGCCCGGCGAACAGGCCCGGATCGCCGCACTGCACGCCCTTGCCGACCCGCAGCGCAAGGCCGATCATGCGCTCTACGACGATCTGGGCAACCCTCAGGCCGAGCTCCATCTCGTCCGCGCCACGGACAAAAACGCCGCCCCGGACCTGCGCGACACCGCCATCGACGGCATCGCCGATCACACGCCCGAGGATGGCTGGCTGCTGGCCGATATCACCTATGCCGAAACGCTCTACGACCGGCCCATCCGCCTGCATTACAGCCACCTGAGCCCCCGCAAGCGCTACCGCCTGATCGCCCGCTATGCCGGGGAGGATTACCAGCTTCCCATGCGCCTCGTCGCCAACGGCCGATGGGAACTGCACGCTCCCCTCTCTCGCGCGCGCAACCCGATGACCGTCACCATCGACATCCCCCCCGCCGCCACACGCCATGGCGTGCTCGATCTGGCCTGGACCCGCCCTGAAGGTCTGGGCGGATCGGGCCGGGGCCATCAGATCGCCCGGACCTGGCTAATCCCGCTTCCCCTCTCCCACGGAGATACCCCATGAAAGCCCATCTGACCCGTCGCCGCATTCTGGCCTCGGGCCTTACCGCTGCTGGCGCCGCCGCCGCGCATCCAGCGCTGGCCCGTCTGGCCCATGGCCCCGCCGCCGCCGCGCCCGCACCCGCACCCGATGGCGCCACGCCCTCGGCGCGCCAGTGGGCCTGGCATGGCCGCGAGTATTACGGCTTCGTCCATTTCTCGATGAACACCTTCACCGACAAGGAATGGGGTTATGGCGACGAGGACATCAAGCTGTTCAACCCCACCGACTTCAACCCCGACCAGATCGTGGCGGCGGCGAAAGCGGGCGGCATGCACGGCCTGATCCTGACGGCCAAGCACCACGACGGCTTCTGCCTCTGGCCCACGCCGCTGACCGAGCACTGCATCCGCAACACGCCCTACAAGGGCGGCAAGGGCGATATCGTGCGCGAGATGGCCGATGCCTGCCACCGCGCGGGGATGCCTTTCGGCCTCTATCTCTCGCCCTGGGATCGCAACCATGCCGAGTATGGCCGCCCGGCCTATATCGACTATTACCGCGCCCAACTGACCGATCTTTGCACCAACTATGGCTCACTGTTCGAAGTGTGGTTCGATGGCGCCAATGGCGGCGACGGCTATTACGGGGGATCGCGCGAAACCCGCAAGATCGACGCCCCGCGCTACTACAACTGGCCCTCGATCATCGCACTGGTTCACAAGCTGCAGCCGATGGCCTGCACCTTCGATCCGCTGGGCGCGGACATCCGCTGGGTTGGCAATGAGGATGGCAAGGCGGGCGATCCCTGCTGGCCGACCATGCCCAACGAACCCTATGAGCAGGCCGTGGGCAATTCGGGCCTGCGCGGCGGGGCGATCTGGTGGCCCGCCGAGACCGATGTCTCGATCCGCCCCGGCTGGTTCTATCACGAGGATGAGGATACGCAGGTCAAATCCCCGGCCCGGCTGATGGAGATCTATGACCAGTCGGTGGGGCGCGGCACCAATCTGCTGCTCAACATTCCGCCCGACCGGCGCGGCCAGATCGCCGAGCCCGATGTCGCGGCCCTCACCGCCTTTGGCGATGCGCTGCGCGGCAGCTTTGCGGTCGATCTGGCGCGCAAGGCGGTGGCCCATGCCAGCACAAGCCGGGGCCCGGCCTTCGCCCCGGCCAAGGTGCTGGATGGCCAGCGCGACACCTATTGGAGCACGCAAGATGGCGTGACCACGCCCGAGCTGACCCTGGATCTGGCGCCGGGCGCGTTCGACACGATCCGCCTGCGAGAGTATCTGCCGCTGGGCGTGCGGGTGACGCGCTTTGCGGTCGATCTGGCCGGAGAGGATGGCGCATGGCACGAGGTCGCCCGCCACGAGAGCATCGGGGCGCAGCGCATCATCCGCCTGCCCGCGCCGCAGCAGGCCCGGCGCCTGCGTCTGCGCATTCTGGAAGGCACCGCCGCGCCCGCCATCAGCGAGGTCGCGCTGTTCCGCTCGGTCGCGCCGCGTCATCTGGCGCCGAGCCTCGCCAAGGGCAATCGCACGCTCGACCGCAGCGGCTGGCGCGTGGCTCAGGCCAGCGCTCCCGGCGCGGAGGTCGTGCTGGATGGCAATGCCGCAACGGCATGGCATGCTCCGGCCCCCGGCACGCTGACACTGGACATGGGCCGCAGCGAAAGGCTGGCAGGCTTTGCCCTGACCCCCACCCGCCATGCCGAACAGGGCAGCAGCCCGCCGGCGCGCTACACCGTTGAATGGAGCGCGGATGGCCAGAGCTGGCAGGCTGCCGGCTCGGGCGAGTTTTCCAACATCGCCTATGCGCGCGCCACCCAGCGCATTCATTTCAGCACGCCGGTCAGCGCACGCTGGCTGCGCTTTGCCTTCCCCGCATCCTCTTTGGGCGAGGGCGTGTTGTCGATCGCGGAAATCTCGGCCTTTGCCCCCGATGGGGGTTGAGCCCTGCCTATCGGGGCTGGTCTGAATGCCAGCCCCGACTTTTTAGGTATCGCTCAGTTCGGCAACCAGATCATAGGCATCGCCGCGATACCATGAATGAGTGACCTCGATCGCGCGGCCGTCGGCAAGGAAGGCACGGCGCTCGATAAACAGGCAGGGGTCGCCCACCGCGATTTTCAGCAATTCGGCATGCTCCTCGCTGAAACCGATGGCGCGCACGCGCTGCAGGGCGCGCACCGGCCGGTGCCCGAACTTGTCCAGCGCGTCATAGAGCGAGCTGTCCACCGCATCAATCGAGGGCAGCCCCCAGCCCGGCAGCGTGGCCTGCTCCAGCGCCATGGGCAGCCCATCGGCATAGCGGATGCGCATGAAACGATAGACCAGCGAACGCGGCGACAGCCCCAGCGCCAGCGCTTCCTCGGGATTGACCGCGCCCTCGGCCCGGTCGAGCCAGGCATTGCCCGGCTTGCGCCCGCGCGAGAGCATATCCTCCGAAAAGGAGGAGAGCATCGCGAAGCTCTTTTCCACGCGCGAGGTGCCCGAGGCCGCCTGACGGCCCATCACAAAGGTGCCCGCCCCCTGCCGCCTCTCGAGCAGACCGTCCTCGACCAGCCCGTCGATGGCCTTGCGGATGGTCACGCGGGACAGGCCATAGCTGTCGCAAAGCTCACGCTCGCTGGGCAGGGCCTGACCGACGCCGAGGCGCTGCTCCTTCACAGCGTCGCGGATCAGGTTCTGCAACCGAATATAGCGCGGCCCCGCGATGGTTTCATCCAGGGCGCCAATGTTGTGAACGACGGACATAACTCTCCTCTGCCTGCTAGGCCTAGGTCAGCGCATGCGGGCGGGCAACAGGGAATATCAGCCTTGAAGCGGCATCATATCGTATGGATGGGACTTCGCCCGGATAAGCGTGGCTTCGTATACCCCAAAAGCAAAGGCTGGTCGCCACGGTTGCGGTACTGTGGCTCTTCATAGCGAGGCCGATCGAGCAGTTCCTCGATGGGGCCGGTTTGCCAACGCCGCCCACACCATCCGCCCTTGCATCATTCTCAGCTTCCGGCCTGCGAGGGGCTTCATAACCGGGCGCTCCCTCCCCATCTCGTTCCGGCGTCACCGCCAAAGCGCTGCGCCTTGGCGGGCATGCCGGGCACTTTACCCAAGCAAAGAGTGCCCAGCGCGATGAATATGGATTTTTAGTATACGAGAACAGGAATTTTCCTGTATCCTGCATCCACAGACTCACCACCCAGGAGAGTTCCGATGTTGCGCGCCCATCGCATGAGTGCCCTGCTCGACACAATGCTCGACACCGTGTTCGAACGTGCCCGCTCGATCCGCCCGCCATGGCGCGCACGCCCCGCCCCGCCATCGGAGGATGTGACCGCCGCCAGCCTGCTGGCCATGGCGCAGGATCTGCTGGGTGAGCGCAGCCAGTCATCGGGCGTGGGCATTGCCAAACGCATTCTGGCCGATTACGCCGCGCTGGACCCAAACCAGAAACTCGAATTTTTCCGAGGGCTGGTCGAAGATTTCGCCCCCGCCCCCGAACCCATCGCGACGGCATGGAGCGCCTATCTGGCCAGGCCGGGCCCGATCACCCTGGCCGCCGTCACCAAGGCCGCCGAACCGCCGCGCCAGGAACTGCTCAGGCGCCTCAATCAGGCGCCATCGGCCACGGGCGATCTGGTGCGCCTGCGCGCCGACCTGCTGGAGGCCTTGCCCGCCCATCCCGATCTGGCGCCGCTCGACGCCGATCTGGTGCATCTGCTGCGCTCATGGTTCAACCGGGGTTTTCTGGTGCTGCGCCGGATCGACTGGGCCAGCCCCGCCGATTTTCTCGAACGGATCATCCGTTACGAGGCGGTGCATTCGATCGCCACATGGGCCGCCTTGCGCGACCGCCTGCTGCCGCAGGACCGGCGCTGCTATGCCTTCGTTCACCCGGCGATGCCCGATGAACCGCTGATCTTCGTCGAGGTCGCGCTTTGCGCACAGATCCCCGGCTCGATCCAGACCTTGCTGGCACCCGACCGCCCCGAATTGCCTGTCGATCAGGCGCGGGCAGCGGCGTTCTATTCGATCTCGAACTGTCAGGCTGGCCTCGCCGGGATTTCCTTCGGCCAGTTCCTCATCAAGCAGGTGGTGGAGGATCTGTCGCGCGAGTTTCCCGCGCTCGACACCTTCGTCACGCTCTCCCCCCTCCCCGGTTTCCAGCGCTGGCTGGACACGCAGGGCGAGGAAACCCTCCCCGCCGATCTGCCGCTGGAGGACCCGCGCGCCGCAAGGCGCATGGCGCTGGGAGCCCACTATCTGCTCTGCGCGAAGGACCGGCGGGGGCGTGCGGTCGATCCGGTGGCGCGCTTCCATCTGGGCAATGGCGCGCGGGTCGAGCGCCTCTGCTGGATGGGCGACACATCGGCCAAGGGCATGGCGCAGTCGGGCGGGCTGATGGTCAACTACCTCTATGACCCCGCCACGCTGGAGGCCAATCACGAAGCCTTCTCACGCGAAGGCACCGTGGCCGCCAGCCCCGCGCTGCGCACATTGCTGCGCGGGGTCGAGGCCGTGGCGGCCTAGAGCGGTTTACGATCCGATTGCATCGGATCAACCGCTCTAAGTTTTTGTTTGTCCGCGTTTTCCGAGTCGCCGGGTGATCCCACCCGGCTTGAAAACGCTCTAAGCCGGCCAGAGCAGCCTCTCCACCCGGTCCGGATCGGCCACCAGAGCGCTCTGGTGGTCGAGCACCATGGTCGCACGCGTGGCATTATCGAACCGCGCCCAGTCGGGCAGGCCCGCGGCCACCGGACGCCCGGCGCTGACAAAGGACACCATCGCCCCATGCATGCGGTCGGCCATGGGCTGATCGGCCGGGGTCATGCCGAAAAAGCGTGTGAAGGCAGGCACATCCACATGGTCGAAGGTGAATGGCACATCCAGCACATGCGGCGTGTGCCCCTTGAAGGCTCCGCCCGGTGCCGGATAGGTCAGGCGATAGCGGAACACGCTGGCGCCGCGCGCCGCATGCGCCTGAGCGATGCGCAGGCAGGGCATGCCATATTCCTCCGCCGTCAGCAGGCGCCAGTGCCGCTGGGCGGGGGAGAGGTCGGGGAAGGCCTGCGCATAGCTCCGGTCGAGATCGGCGATCTGCTCCATCGTGGCATTAGAAATGGCACGCGAGGTCAGCGGTTGATCGGCGCGATCGGCGGGCAGGAACATCCGCCCCTCATCGGCATTGCTGCCGATCAGCAAGGGCATATGCGGAGCCCCGCCACTGCTGATGCGCTCGAGCGGCACCATCGGCATAAAGGCCCCATCGACCACCGGACGGAACGGAAAGTTGCGAGGCCATGCCTGCCGCGCCGCCTGCTGCGCGGCCAGACTATCCGCCACGGAGGCGGTCAGCAGCCTGTCGGCACCGCCCAGCTTTTCGGCATAGACGCGCGCGAAAGCCTCCGCCTCGGCCATGGTATGGACGGTCTGTGCACCGCCGCTGAACATCGCGGCCTGCGCATAGAGCCCGTCCGCCGCCGGAACGCCCATCAGCGAGCCGGCATTCTTGCCGCCCGCCGACTCCCCCGCGATGGTCACACGGCGCGGATCGCCGCCGAACGCCGCGATGTTGGCCCGCACCCAGCGCAGGGCCAGAAGCTGATCGCGCAGACCATTGTTGCCGCTGCCCCGATAGGCCGGGCCCAGCAAGGCACCGGTTTCCAGAAAGCCCAGAGCCCCAAGGCGATAATTGACCGTAACGCACACCACGCCATCGCGCGCGAAACGGTCACCTGCGGTGCCGGCATCGCCGCTCCAGCCCCCTTCATTGCCACCGCCGTGGATATAGACCAGCACCGGATGCGGCCCCGGTGTGGAGGGCGCCCAGACGTTGAGCTGAAGGCAGTCTTCCGACATCTCGCTCGCCATCGGCTGACCGGCCATCTGTGGCGCGATATGGGCGGGGCTGGTGGCGGCCAACACACCCTGCCAGCGTGGAGCGGGCTCAGGCGCGGCAAAGCGCGCTGCACGCCCGAAGGGGATGCCCGTAAACACCCGGATTTTGCCCTGCGCCTGGCCCTGTACCCGCCCGAGGGTGGTGGCGATGGTCAGCGCCTGCGGATCGGCGCGGACGGGCCCAGCCCGCGCAGCGCCAAATGATGCAAGCGCAGCAGCGGGCGCCGCGCCCAGCAGCGCCAGCGCATGACGGCGATCGAGCATCAGGCGCCAGCTTTCGCAAAGAGGTCGCCATAGACCTCGCGCAACTGCTTCTTCTGGATCTTGCCCATGGTGTTGCGCGGCAGTTCGGGCACAAAGACCACCCGGCGCGGCTGCTTGAAGCGCGCCAGTTCTCCCGACAGCGCCGCGATCACTTGCGCCTCATCCAGATCGGGATTGCGCGATTGGACCACGGCCACCACGCCCTCGCCCATATCGGGGTGAGGGATACCGATCACCGCGCTTTCCGCCACGCCGGGGATGGCATCGATCAGCGCCTCGACCTCGGCGGGATAGACGTTGAAGCCGCCGCAGATGATCAGATCCTTGGCCCGGCCCACGATCGAGACATAGCCGCGCGCATCAATCACCCCCAGATCGCCGGTGATGAAGAAGCCATCGGCGCGCAGTTCCTCCGCCGTTTTTTCGGGCAGGCGCCAATAGCCCTTGAAGACATTGGGCCCGCGCACCTCGATCCCGCCGACCTCGCCCTGAGGCAGCACCCTGCCCGTTTCGGGATCGGTGATGCGCAGCTCCACACCCGGCAGCGGGAAGCCCACGCTGCCCGGCACGCGGTCACCGTCATAGGGGTTGGATGTGTTCATATTGGTCTCGGTCATGCCATAACGTTCGAGGATGGCATGGCCGGTGAGCGCGGAAAATTCCTTGTGCACCTCCGCCGACAGCGGTGCCGAGCCCGAGACGAACAGGCGCATATGGGCGGCCAGATCGCGGGTGAAGCCGGGCTCGCCCAGCAGGCGCGAATAGAAGGTGGGGACGCCCATCAACACATTGGCCTGAGGCATCAGCCGCACCAGTTCCTTCACGTCGAATTTGGGCAGCAGGATGATCGCCGCCCCCGCCGCGATGGTGATGTTGGTGGCTACGAACAGGCCGTGCGTGTGGAAGATCGGCAAGGCATGCAGCAGCCGGTCATCCGCGGTATAGCGCCAGTATTCGCGCAAGGTCTCCGCATTGGAGGCCAGATTGCCCTGACTGAGCATCGCCCCCTTCGAACGCCCCGTGGTGCCCGATGTATACAGGATGGCGGCCAGATCGTCATCCTGCACGCTGTGGACCGGGCTGTCGGCGGCTTGCTGATCGGCCAGATCGGACACCTCACCGCCGCCCTGCGCATCGAGCATCAGCCGGGCAGGCACACCGATCTCGGCGCAGAGGGCAGCCATCGCAGCCTCGTCCTCGGGCCGATGGATCAGCAGGGCGGGCTGGGCATCGCTCAGGAAAAAGCGCAATTCGCCCGCCGTATAACCCGTGTTGAGCGGCAGATAGACCGCCCCGATGCGCAGCGCCGCCAGATAGGTCAGCAGCGCCGTGGCGCTCTTTTCCACCTGCACCGCGATGCGGTCACCCGGCTGCACGCCGCGCGCGCGGAACAGGCCCGCGATCTGCCCGCTGCGGGCCAGAGCGGCGGCATAGGTCAGCACAGCGCCATCGGGCAGGATCAGGAAAGGCGCGTCGGGAGCATCGCCCGCGCGGGCCTGAAAACGGAAAAACATGTCCTGCCGCATCGGGCGTCCTCTCTCATCCTGTTGCTTGGCAGAGCATGGACTCACGGCCATCACTGCGCGGTTGATCCGTTTTCCGGTGTATGCAAGAAGCTGTCCAGAGAAAAATATTGCATGCGAGAGCCTGTCCATGACCGATGCCGGTGCGTCCAGCGCCCTTCTCCTGTCCGAACGCATCCGCGTGGCGCTGGCCGACGAGATCACCACCGGCATGCTCGCCCCCGGCCTTTCGCTGGATGAGCAGCAGATCGGCGACCGCTTCGGCGCCTCGCGCACGCCGGTGCGTGAGGCTTTCCGGCAACTGGCCTCGGCGGGGCTGATCGAGATGCGGCCCCGGCGCGGCGCCATCGTGGCGGCCATGACGCCCGAACGCATCGTCGACATGTTCGAGATGAGTGCCGAGATGGAAGCGATGTGCGTGCGCCTCGCCACCTATCGCATGAACCCCATCGAGCGCAGCCGGTTGCGACGCCTGCATGAGGACTCCGAGGCGATGGTCGCGGCCGGCGATATCGACGCCTATGACCAGCTCAACTGGCGCTTCCACCGCGCCATTTACGAGGGCACGCACAACAGCTTCATCGCCGAGCAGGCCACCGCCCTGCGCGACCGCATGGCCGCCTTCCGCCGCACCCAATTGCGCGAGGAGGGCCGCCCGGAACGCTCCCGCGCGGAACATGGCGCCCTGCTCGACGCCATCATGCGCGGCGATGGCGAGGAAGCGGCCAAGCGGATGCGCGCCCATATGTTCAACGCTTCCAGCGCGATGGAGCGGCTGGTGACCACCATGCGCGAGGAGCGTGACGCAAACACTTGAAACACCGGCCACCGACCACAGGCGGGGCCAGAAGAGAGGATGAGCGATGCCGATGTTCGGAACGGCGCTGCTGGCGCTGTGCACGGTGCTGGGTGTGGCGCTGGGGGAGGTGCTGGGCGCCTTGCTGCATGTGAAGGCTAATGTCGGCGGGGTGGGTCTGGCGATGCTGCTGTTGCTGGCGGCGCGGCAGATGCTGGCGCGGCGGGGCTGGCTGTCGCCCGGCCTGCGTCTGGGCGTGGAGTTCTGGGCGTACCTCTACATTCCCATCGTGGTCGCCATGGCGGCGCAGCAGAATGTGCGCGCGGCGCTGAGCGGCGGCCCGATGGTGGTGCTGGCCGGGGCGGGCGCGGTGGCGATCTGCTTCGCGCTGGTCGGCCTGCTGGGGAGGCTGGCGCGCCATGATTGAGGTCCGGGGGGCCGAGATCTGGAACCGGCTGGCCAGCGATCAGGCGCTGATCCTGGCCTTTGTCGCGGTGGGCGCGATCATGGGCGTGTCCGTTCTCCTCTCGCGCGGGCTGACGCGCGGGCGCATCCATGCCAGCGCCATCGCCATTCTGGGCGCGCTGCTGCTGGCATGGATCGGCGGGGAGCTGACCGGCGGCAAGAAAGGGCTGGCCGATGTGTCCGGCCTTGGCGGGCTGGCGCTGCTGGGCGGTGCGATGCTGCGCGATTTCACCATCGTCGCCACCGCTTTCGAGGTCGATGTGGGTGAGGCGCGCAAGGCCGGATGGCTGGGCGTGATCGCTCTGGCGCTGGGCACGCTGGTGCCTTTCGTGCTGGGCGTGGGGATCGCCTGGGGCTTTGGCTATCGCGATGCCGTCTCGCTCACCACGCTGGGCGCCGGGACGGTGACCTATATCGTCGGGCCGGTGACGGGGGCGGCCCTGGGCGCATCCTCTCCGGTGATCGCTTTGTCGATCGCGACCGGCGTGCTCAAGGCGGTGCTGGTGATGATCGCCACGCCTTTCGTGGCGCGGCTGATCGGGCTGGACAATCCGCGCAGCGCCATGGTCTTCGGCGGGTTGATGGGCACGGTCAGCGGCGTGAGCGGAGGCCTTGCCGCCACGGACGAGCGGCTGGTGCCCTATGGCGCGCTGACGGCGACCTTTCACACCGGGATCGGCTGCCTTATCTGCCCGTCGCTGCTGTTTCTGGCGGTGCGGGCGCTGGCCTGACAGCGGGTGATCCCCGGCTCTCCAGCATCAGCATCAGGCTTTCTTCGGGCAAAGGACGGCTGAACAGATAACCCTGCAGATGGGTACAGCCGCAAAGCTTCAGGATCTCCGCCTGCTTTTCGGTCTCGACGCCTTCGGCCACCACCCCCATGCCCAATTGCTGGCCAAGGCCCACAACGGCCTGAATGATCCCGCGGGCCACCGGCGAGGTGGCGATATCGCTGATGAAGCTCTTGTCGATCTTCACCTTGTCGAAGCGGAAGCGCTGGAAATAGCTGAGCGAGGAATAGCCCACCCCGAAATCGTCGATCAGCACCTGAATGCCCAGCGCGCGCAGATCTTCCAACTGGCGGAAGGTGCGCTCGACATCGCGGATGACCAGCCCCTCGGTCACTTCCAGTTGCAGCCGGTCGGGGTTGAGGCCCGAAACCTCCAGCGCCTCGCCCACGGTGCGCGGCAATTGCCCCGAGATGAACTGCAGCGGCGAGAGATTGACCGCCACGCGCAGAGGCTCGGGCCATTGCTGCGCCTGTCGGCAGGCCTGATGCAGCAATTGTTCCCCCAGCCGGTCGATCATGCCGCTTTCCTCGGCGATCGGGATGAAGGTGTCGGCGCTGATCGGGCCCCGTTCGGGATGGGTCCAGCGGGCCAGCGCCTCCACGCTGGTGATGCGCAAAGTGTCGGCGGCAAAGACCGGCTGATAGGCAAGGGTCAGCTCGCCGGCATCGATCGCCGCGCGCAGATCCTTTTCCAGCCGCCGCCGGTCACGCGCCGCCGCATCCATCTCCGCGTTGAAAAAGCACACGCCCCCGTGCCGCTTGGAACGGTAGAGCGCCAGATCGACATTCTCGCGCAACTGCTTGGTGGTGATGCCGTCCTCGGGCGAGAGCACCACGCCGACCGAGGCGCCCGTATGCGCCACGCCGCGCTCGGTGACGAAGGGCTGCCCCATGCACAGGATGATCCCGCAAGCCATGGCTTCGGCGCGTTCGCGCAGATGCTCGCCGGTGAGCATGACGATGAATTCGTCGCCGCCGATGCGGGCGGCCCAGTCGGTCTCCTTCATCAGCGATTGCAGGCCCGCGCCCACCTGCTGCAGAACGGCATCTCCGGCAGGATGGCCGAACTGGTCGTTGATGGCCTTGAAGCGGTCGAGGTCGATGCTGAGCAGCGCGAAGGCCTGCGCGTCACGCACCATTTCGTGAAGCCGCCCGGTGAAGCTGGCACGGTTGTGGAGGCCGGTCAGGGAATCGTGGTGGGCCAGACGCAGGGCCTCGGCCTCGTTCCTTTTGCTCTGGGTGACATCCTCGGTCACGCCCAGAATGAACTGATCCGGACGGTCGGGGCCGTCGATCAGCATCTGGATGCTGCGCAAATGGCGTGTCTCGCCATCGCGACGGACCACTTCGCGCTCGAAAATCTTCGCGCCCTGATCGCGCAGACTGCGCCTCTCGGGCTCGGGCAAGTCACCGAGCAGCGCCTCTCCCACGCGATTGATCATCACATAATGCCGGGTCTGCGCATCCTTCACATAGAGCATCGCGGGCAGATTGGTGACGATGGAACTGAGAAAGGCATGGGATGGCGCATGCCCTTCCCCCTGTTGCCCCTCGGGCCGCAACCGATTGTCGCGCAGAATGGCGGCAAAGCCCGGCCTGCCCTGCCCGTCCTCATGGGCGACCAGCGTCAGCGCGATGGGCAAGGTGCCGCCATCGGCATGCTGCCCCTCCAGCATCAGCGGCACGCCTTTGTCGATCGCCGCGAGGGCCTGAGGCAGAAGGGGGCCGTGCCTGCTGCCCGATGCGAAGATGGCGCCCATGTCGCGCCCGATGATCTCCCCTGCGCTCAGGCCGAACAGCGCCTCGGCGCCGGGGTTCGCATAGCTGACATGTCCCGTGCCATCGACCACGACGACCGCCTCGGCCATCCGATCGACCAGCCTGACCGCGACGTCACCCATGCGACGCAACTGCCGCGCCTCGATCAAATCGCTGGTCAGCAGCGCCAGATCGCGCAGCGTCTCATGCTGGGTCGGGGTCAGGCCGCTACGCGGCTGCGGATCGGACACGCAAAGCGTGCCCAGACAATGGCCCGACCGCAGCATCAGCGGGAAACCGGCATAGAAGCGGACCCCGCCCTCGCAGGTGACGAAGGGATTGTCGCGGAAACGAGCATCAAGGCTTGCATCGGGCACGATCAACACCTGGCGCGCGGCCACCGCATGGGTGCAGAAGGACACGTCGCGCGGCGTTTCCAGCATATCGAAGCCATGGCGCGCCTTGAACCATTGCCGATCCTCATCGATCAGGCTGATGGCAGCGCATGCGGCCGACAGCGCATTGGCGGCAAGGCGGATGATGTCGTCGAAAGCCTTCTCGCCCGGCGTGTCGAGGATATCGACATCGCGCAAGGCGGCCAGTCGCGCCGCTTCCTGAGATGCGCGGGAGGGGGCATTCGACAGATCCATGCGGCAGGGCTAGCACACAGTCCTGAATGCATCGGTGACTGTGCCTAGGGAAAAGATGAGGACGGCGCACAAAGGCATTTTTTACTATGATGCATAAGAAAAGGGACCGGATTGCTCCGGCCCCTTCCCTGTTGTCAGCCTGATGGGGCTTAGTTGCCCGAACCCGGACCGTAGGTGATTTCCACGCGACGGTTCTGCAGTTCGCGCACGCCGTCGGCGGTGGGAACGCGGGGGTTGGCTTCGCCGTAAGCGGTGCTCGAGATGGTGCCGTCAGCCACGCCATGCGCGGTGAGGTAAGCACGCACCGAGGCGTTACGACGGGCCGACAGACCCAGATTGTACTTGGGCGTGCCCGAGCGGTCGGTGTAACCGGCCAGGGTGATCGCAGCCGTACCGCAATTGCCATAGGCCTGGATCGCGCTGTCCAGAATGGTGGCGGCCTGCGCCGTGACGTCCGACTTATCCCAGTCGAAGAACACGATGTAGGGGCCCTTGTTGCACACCGGAGCCGGGGGAGGCGGCGGGGGCGGAGGGGGCGGCGGCGGGGGAGGCGGCGGCGGGGGCGGCGGAGGCGGCGGGGGAGCCGGCTCGGCGGCGGAGCGGCCGAAGTTGTAGGTCAGCGTCGCCAGCAGCGAGTGGGTGCGCAGCGAGGTCTGATGCACCACACCATTGGCATTGGTGTAGAGATCGGTGCCATCCGGGCGGAAGTAGCGATACTTCACACCAAGATCGATGTTGTGGCTCAGCGGCATGGTCACGCCCGCGATGGCCTGCCAGGCATAGCCCTTGTCGCCATCATTGATCGGCGTGAGACCCGGCTCATTCTCATGCAGGCGGATCGAGGCATAGCCCGCGCCACCACCGGCATAGAACTTCGCGCCGCCCCAATGGCCGACACCGAACAGCACGTTGAACATATAGGCCGTGCCGTTGCTCTGGCCCGCCAGAGTGCCGCCATCCTTGGTATAGAGGCCCGAGGGGCGTGCCGAGGACTTCATGCTGGCTTCGTAGTGGAAGCCTTCCGCTTCCAGACGGAACCTGCCGAAATCATAACCGATGGCACCACCGGCTTCCCAGCCATAGTTGAACCGGTCGGACCGGGCATAGCCGCCCGGATTGCGGATGTCGGCACGCTCGTTCTTCACGGCACCGCCCTCGACGGTGACATAGGGGCCGTGATCGTCGGCGTGAGCGATGGTCCCTGATGCTGCGGTCGCCAGGGCAGCGGCCAAAATGAGTTTTTTCATAGGTCTCTTTCCATTGCGCAGAGCCAGTCGCTGGGTCGGTTGGTGGCTGCCTCAGCGACGTGCAGTCTGGGAAAGAGCCCCCGCGCCGGATTGTTGCACTGCGATGATGGGCCGAAGGAACGTTTTAAAATCTGTGACTTTCAGGCCACAGTCATCCCCGTGACCCATGGTCATAAATTCTCCACTCCAACCGAAATATCAGAAGGCTTCGGCAGCTTGCATGCTATAAGCGCGGCATTGGGGAAGACTTGCGCATGGCGAACCATTTTAAGAGGGGGCGGAATGCCTCAGTTTGAGCTTGACCTCATAGAGGCAAGCGAACGGCTTGCCGCCGCCCGATCGCTCGACGATGTGGTCGATGTCCTGAGACAAACCGCCAGAGCGGTGGCCGGGGCCATGGGGATCGCCGTCATCATCCGCGAGGAAGGCCGGTGCTTCTACGCCGCCGAGGATGCCATCACGCCGCTCTGGGCCGGCAACCGGTTCGACGAGGCGAGCTGCGTCTCGGGCTGGGCGATGCAGCATCTGCAGACGGTCGAGATTCCCGACGTGTTCGATGATGACCGGGTGCCCAAGGATGCCTATGCGCCGACCTTCGTGCGCAGCATGGTGATGGTGCCCATCGGCAAGCCGCGCGCGGTGGCGGCGCTGGGCGCCTATTGGTCGCAGACCGGTCGTCAGAGCCCCGAAACGGTGCGGCGGCTGGAGAACCTGGCCCGCCTCGCCACCGTCGCCGTCGAGAACGCGAGGCTGCTGGGCGAGCTGAAGGACAGTGCCCGCCAGCACAGCATGATGGTCGCCGCCGGGCGCATGGGCCTGTGGTCCTTCGACATCGCCTCGGGCGTGCTGGACACCTCGGCCATGTGCCGCAGCAACTTCGGCCGCGATCCCGATCTGCCCTTCAGCTATGCCGACCTCCATGCCGCGATCCATGCCGAGGACAAGGCACGGGTGCAGGAGGCAATCGCCAAAAGCATCGCCACCGGCAGCGATTACGACATCGAGTACCGGCTGATCACCCCCTCGGGCGAAACCCGCTGGATCGAGATCCGGGCCCGGCCCAGCTACGGCCCCAATGGGGCGCCGCTTGTGCTCAGCGGGCTGTCGATCGATGTCACCGCGCGCAAGAGGATGGAGGCGGCGCTGCAGACCTCCGCCGCGACGCTGGAACATCTGGTCATCGAAAGAACGCGCGAGCTGGTCACCGCGCAGGAGGCCCTGCGTCAGGCGCAAAAGCTGGACGCCATGGGGCAGCTTACCGGCGGCGTGGCGCATGATTTCAACAATCTTCTGGCGCCGATCATCGGCGGGCTGGATCTGCTCCAGCGCCGCAATGTCGGCGGCGAGCGCGAGCAGCGCATCATCGCCGGGGCGCTGCAATCGGCGGACCGTGCCCGCCTGCTGGTGCAGCGCCTGCTGGCTTTCGCGCGGCGCCAGCCGCTCAGGGTGGAACCGATTGATATCGCCGCGCTGATCGCCGGCATGGATGAGCTGCTGGTGGCCACACTCGGGCCGCAGGTGGTGATCAGCCGCGACATTGCCGAGAACCTTCCGCTGGCCCGCGCCGATCTGCATCAGGTCGAAATGGCGCTGCTGAACCTTTCGGTGAACTCACGCGATGCCATGCCCGACGGCGGCTCGCTGATCCTTTCCGCGCAGCTTCGGGTGATCGGTGCCGGCCAGCAGCAGGCGATCAGCTCCGGCAGCTATGTGGTGATCACCGTGACCGACACCGGCTCGGGCATGGATGCGGAAACCAGAACCCGCGCGATCGAGCCCTTCTACTCCACCAAGGGCATCGGCAAGGGCACCGGGCTGGGCCTGTCGATGGCGCATGGGCTGGCCTCGCAACTGGGCGGCGCGCTGACCATCGAGAGCGAGATCGGCAAGGGCACCGCCGTCAGCCTGTGGCTGCCGACCAGCGAGGAAATACTAGCGCAAGCCTCCACCCCCGCCCCCGCTCTGCCGGTGATGACCGGCCGCGCGCTGCTGGTCGACGATGAGGCGCTGGTCCGCGAAAGCATCGCCGACATGCTGGGCGAGCTGGGCTTTGCCGTGACCGAGGCGTCCTCGGCATCGCAGGCGCTGGCCTTCCTGCGGCAAAGCGAGGCGGTCGATGTGGTGATCACCGATCATCTGATGCCGCACATGACCGGCGTCGAGCTGGGCCGCGCGATTGGCCGGGAATGGCCGGGGCTGCCGGTTCTGCTGGTTTCGGGCTATTCCGATGACCATGGGCTCGACGCGGCGCTGCCCCGGCTGGAAAAGCCCTTCCGTCATGCCGATCTGGCCGCGCGGCTGGAGAGCCTGCTGCCCATGCTGTCCGCGCCGCGCTGAGGCCCGGCCAGCCCGGCGCTGCGGGACGGCTTGATCAGCCGTGGCGCAGCGTACCATCCGCAACGACACAGACTGGAGCCGCATCCTCGCGCCGGTGCCCGAAGCGAGGGCATCACGCGATATCGAGATGCTCCGGGGGATGCCCGGCCAGCCGCCGCGCGTGTGCCGCCTGATAGGCTGCCTCGAGACGATGGGTATAGCCCTTCGTATCGAACAGGGGATGGGTCAGCCGGTTTGCTGCCAGGCGCGCGCGCAGTTCGGCCAGCAGCGCGGGCTGAGACGCGAGTTGCAACGCGCGGGCCTCATAATCGGCGTCGCTGTCGGTGACCAGTTCAGGCAGGCCGACGGCGGTGACCAGGCTGGCGCCGACACGCGCGGCGAACGGGCGCCCGGCCCGCGTGAGCACCGGCAGCCCGCCCCACAGCGCGTCGCTCGCCGTGGTGTGGGCGTTGACGTTGAAGGTGTCGAGAAACAGATCGGCATGCCGCAACCTTGCCAGATGCTCGGCATGCGGCAGCGTTTCGGCGAAGATCAGCCGGGCGGGATCGACGCCACGCGCCTCGGCTTCGCGGCGCAGGTTCGCCTCGGCCCAATCGTTCGAGCGCAGCAGCCACAGGACGCTGCCCTGGACTCCCGTCAGCAGTCGCATCCAGACGTCGAATTCGCGCGGCCCGATCTTGTAGTTGTGGTTGAAGCAGCAGAACACAAAATCATCCGCGGGCAGGCCGAAATCCGCGCGCGTTGTCCTTGTCGCGGCAATGGCCCGCTGTTGATCGTTGGGCTGATAACTGCCGGCAAGGCGGATGATCTTTTCGCTGTAATGCTCCTGCTCTTCAACAGGAATGACCACCGGATCCGCAACGAGATAGTCGATATAACTGGCGCCCAGCGACCCCGGATAGCCGACATGGCTGATCTGCAAGGGCGCCATGCGCCGGGCAAAGATGCGCGAGCGCGTATGCTGGGTATGGCCCTTCAGATCCACGGCGATGTCCAGGGCATCGCCGCGCGCGAGGTCGACGATGGCCTGATCGGACAGCCCGCTCACATCGACGAAGCGCTCGACCTCGCGCATCAGCCGCGCGCGATGCGGGCCGTCGGAGGCAGGGCCATAGCTGTAGACGACAATCTCGAAACGGTCGCGGTCATGTTCGCGCAAGAGGCCCGACATCAGATACAGCGTCGCATGCTCATGAAAGTCGGCCGAAAAATAACCGATGCGAAGGCGCGCACCGGGAGCTGACGCATCCCGATGGACCGGTGATGCCTCCTGCCCCGCATCGCCAACCCAGGCGCGCGACATGGCAAGCTGGCGAGCCGGGTCGTCCTCGAACACCAGCAGCGGAAACGGTTCCACATCCCTGGCCCCGGCAAAGGCTCCCTCGCTGCGCAGGGCAGCGTAATCGTCATAGGCGGAAAAGTCGCAGATGTTGGCGCGGGCAAAAAGATGCTGCACGCGCACCGCGTTGCGCTCCGGGTCAAGCTCCAGCGCCAGTCGGAAGGCATCGATGGCGCCCGGCCAGTTGCGATAGTCCACCATCAGATTGCCGAGATTGTGCAGCGCGTCGGGAAAGCTCGGCTGGATCGCCAGCGCCCGGCCATAAGCGTCCAGCGCATCCTCGGACCGATGCTGCTGTTGATAGGCATATCCCAGATTGTTCCAGGCTCCGGCGAAATCGGGCTGGATCGCCACCGCCCGGCGATAGGCGTCTAGCGCATCCGTGGCCCGGTTCTGCTGCTGATAGGCGGAGCCCAGATTGTTCCAGGCCCCGGCAAAATCGGGCCGGACCGCCACCGCGCGCTCATAGCTGGCGATCGCCGGCTCGATCTTCTGCTGCTTGCGCAGCGCATTGCCGAGGTTGAAATGCGCCTCGACATAGTCCGGACGAAGGACGAGCGCGCGCGCAAAAGCAGCGACAGCCTCGTCGAGCCGGTCCAGACCGCCCAGCGCAATGGCGTGATTGCTGTGAAGCTCGGCATTGCCGGGATCGAGTTCGGCCGCGCGGGCATAGGCGGCCCGAGCCTCTTCAAACTGCCCGAGCCCGATATTCGCCGCGCCCAGCATGTTGAGACACAGCGCCGATGTGGGATGCCGCCCGCTCAGCGCCTTGGCCAGGGCCGCAGTTTCGGCCAGCGCTCCGCTGCGGTAAAGAGCGACCAGGCGTTCGACGTCGGATTGCGGCAAGGAAGGCTGCTGCGGCACCGAACGCAGTTGGTCGATACCCTGGCGCGCCCGCACATTGCCGGGAAAGCGAGCCAGCACCGAACCGTAAAGCCGTTCCGCTTCGGCGGTGTCGCCGCGCTGAGCGGCCTTGCGCGCCTTGGACATCGTCGCTTGAAGGCTCATTCTGCTCTGTCCGTCCCTTTGCTGTGCAGAGGCCTCTCTTCAATCGAGTGCGCGCCCTGGATGAGTGACGCCAATCGTAAAATTTTGGTAATGATGTCTGGCAAACGGCGGGTGCAGTATTTTCCCTTATTTCAACCGTGGCGGCGGTAGCCCGATCAGGGAAATGAGCCGTGCGGTGCATTTCTATCGATACAGTAGAGTTTTTCATCTTGCGCTTGCCCCTCGCATCACGCACCTTGATCTTGCGAAAAACGAGGGGATGCTCATCATGACAGACATCAGTTTCAGCGCACCCGCCAGGCTTCTGGCGTCCGAAAGCCAGATTGCTCAGCAAGCCTTGCATCATGCCGGAGCGGTCGACCGGGGCTCGCTTGGCCGCCTGGTCGGCAAGGTGATGGAGGCGGAACCGGGCGAGCGTTGGCGTTATGCCATTGCCGCCGATGGCGTCTCGCAGCTCTATGCCGCGGAAATCGAGGCTCTGGCCGGCACGCGCCAATATGCCGACTGGCAGGCCGGTCAGGTCTGACACGCGGGATCTGGCGGAGGTCAGCCCTGCTGATCTCCGCCTCCCCTCACGGAATAGAGCGCCAACCTCCGCCCGCAAGCGCGGCAAGACCTGGCGACGACCTTGCCGGGCGCAGCATAGCTCTGCGCCTCGGACAGCGGCACCATAGCCAGCGCGCGTGATGGCCGCGCCTGCGGGCGATGCGGATCAGGCACACGGCGGACACGGCCACCTAGGCTTTCGGCGCACCCATACGCTGAACAGCACCGCAAACCCGTGCAGACAGGCGGGTTTACCTTCCCCCAGCGCGCCTTTTCATGATATGCAAAGGGCAACCGGCATTGAGTCTGGCTTGCCCCGACAAGCCCGGCTGCTCGTTGCGATTGACCGATCACGGCCGAATCGGCTGGCTCGTCGATCGCCTCAGGCGTGCCGCCCGCGATCAGACGACACCGCATAAGACCTTCGTCCCAGACTGCCCGACACAAAGCCGGCGCATGTCAGCGACTGTTCGTCATGGCCCGGATTTTTTCTCTGCGCATCAAAACGTTCCGGCACCAGAAGACCGCCCGTCAGCGGCCATAGCCCCCTATCCTCCTGCCCCGGCATGACGAAAGAAGCATGGACATCACGGCCCCGCCTCCCTATTGCGCCGCCAATATGTACGATATAGTTAGTTTGTAATAAAATCGCGGTTTCCCGCCGGTTCTGCTGCCCCCAAACGGCAGAGCACCGGCTGTAAGCCACGAAACACGTTCAGAAATTCCATCCTGCCCACTTGCCTTCCAGCCCCAGGAGGTGCCGCGTGTCCAGCGCGAAGAATCACGATCATCTGGCCGCAAGGCTCTGGCTGCTCCTGCTCGGAGCGGTCATTTTTCTTGCCGGTCTCTTTTTCCTCGTCGCAGGCGGCAAGCTCCTGTTGCTCGGCGGCAGTCCCTATTTCGTGCTCGCAGGCCTTGCGCTGATCGCATCGGGCGCGCTGATCGCCCGCCGCCGCCCGCTCGGCGCCCTGCTGTTCGGCGCGACTTTCGCGGCAACCGTGCTCTGGGCCCTGTGGGAGGTCGGCTTTGCCTTCTGGCCGCTGATCTCGCGCCTGCTCGCCATGGGCGTGGGCGCCACCATCGTCGCCCTCTCCACGCCACTGCTGCGCGCCAGCGCGGGCCGCGCGCCCGCATGGCGCCCGGCGCTGATCGTCGCTGGCGTGGTTGGCCTGGCCTCCGCCGCCGGTTTCGCGGGCATGTTCGTGCCGCACCCGACCGTCGCCTTTACCGGCGAGGACTCGCCCCTGCCCCCGCTCGACCCCGCCGCCCAGCAGAAGAACTGGGAGGCCTATGGCAACACCAGCGGCGGTAGCCGCTTCGTCGCGCTCAACCAGATCACCCGCGACAATGTGAAGAACCTGCAGGTCGCCTGGACCTATCACACCGGCGACATGGACCCGAGCGACGGCAATGGCGCCGAGGATCAGGACACCCCGCTGCAGGTGGGTGACAGCGTCTTCATCTGCACCCCGCACAACAATGTCATCGCGCTCGATGCCGACACCGGCCGCCAGAAATGGAAGACGGTGATCGATGCTCATACCTCGGTGTGGATGCGCTGCCGTGGTTTGGCCTATTTCGATTCACACGCGCCGATCCAGCAGCCCAAGGTGCCCGGATCGGTGCCGGTGCTGCCCGCCTCGGTTCCCGCCAATGCGCCCTGCCAGCGCCGCATCCTGATGAACACCATCACCGCGCAGCTCGTCGCGCTCGATGCCGACACCGGCGCCTTCTGCCGTGATTTCGGCAATCAGGGCCGCGTCGATCTGAAGGCGGGCATGGGTGCCACGCCCGATCCGCAGTATCAGCTCACCGCCGCGCCGACGCTGGCGGGGACGACGGTCGTGGTCGGCGGGCGCGTGGCCGACAATGTGCAGGTCGATATGCCCGGCGGCGTGATCCGTGGCTTCGATGTCATCACCGGCAAGATGCGCTGGGCCTTCGACCCCGGCAATCCGCAGGACCATGGCGCGCCCGCGCCGGGCAAGAGCTACACCCGCTCGACGCCCAATGTGTGGTCGGCCATGTCCTATGATGCGGCGTCGAACACCGTCTTCATGCCGATGGGCAGCTCCTCGGTCGATATCTATGGCGTGCCGCGCACCAAGCTCGACCACACCTATGGCGCCTCGATGCTGGCGCTCGACGCCACCACGGGCCGCGAGAAGTGGCACTTCCAGACCGTCCACAACGATCTGTGGGACTTCGACCTGCCGATGCAGCCCAGCTTCGTCGATTTCCCGATGGGGAATGGCAAGACCATCCCCGCGCTGGTCTTCGGCACCAAGGCCGGGCAGATCTATGTTCTCGACCGCGTCACCGGCAAGCCGCTGACCAAGGTGGAAGAGATCAAGGTCCATCCCGCCAACATTCCGGGTGAACCCTATTCGCTCACCCAGCCGCTGTCGGTGGGCATGCCGCAGATCGGAGTCGGCCCGCTGACCGAGGCGAGCATGTGGGGCGCCACCCCCTTCGACCAGTTGCTGTGCCGCGTCGCCTTCAAAAGCATGCGCTATCAGGGGCTCTACACCGCGCCGGGCACCGATACGGCGCTCAGCTTCCCCGGCTCGCTGGGCGGCATGAACTGGGGCGGTCTCTCCACCGATCCCACCAGCGGGACGATCTTCATCAACGACATGCGCCTGGGCCTGTGGGAAAAGATGGTCCCCCAGACCAAGGAGCAGCAGGGCAAGGCCGGTGCCGCCGGCGAGGCCACCAACACCGGCATGGGCAGCGTGCCGATGAAGGGCACGCCCTATTCGGTGACCAAGGACCGCTTCCTCTCGGTCTTCGGCATTCCCTGCCAGACCCCGCCCTTCGGCACGCTGACGGCGGTGGATCTCAAGACCCGCAAGATCAAGTGGCAGGTGCCGGTGGGCACGGTGCAGGACACCGGTCCCAAAGGCATCCGCATGGGCCTGCCGATCCCCATCGGCCTGCCCACGCTGGGCGGCACGCTGGCGACACAGGGCGGGCTGGTGTTCATCGCGGGGACGCAGGATTTCTATCTGCGCGCCTTCGATTCCCACACCGGGCGCGAGATCTGGAAGGGCCGCCTGCCCGTGGGCAGTCAGGGCGGGCCGATGAGCTACCGCTCACCCAAAACCGGCAAGCAATATGTGGTCATCACGGCAGGCGGCGCGCGCCAGTCGCCCGATCGCGGCGACTATGTGATCGCCTACGCCCTGCCCTGACCGCAATGATGATCCGCTGCCGGGGCTGATCACGCCCCGGCCCCGGCAGCGTCTGAATTTTTAACACAGACCGGGCCTGCACCGCAGGCATCGGACCAAGAGCGAACCCATGTCCCTGACCAACCATGCCCGGCGAGCGCTGGCCTCCTCCCTCTTTCTCACGCTGCCCTGCGGCGCGGCCATGGCGCAGGATGCGACGCATGCCGCCAGCCCGGCGAGCGCCACGCAGGACGAGTCGGTGATCCTGGCCGCGCAATCCTCCGATCAGGACACCTCGCTGGCGCCCTATGTCACGGCAGCGCCCCCGGCCCGCCCGGCACCGCTGCGCGCGGAAATGACCGGTGATTGGGGCGGCCTGCGCAACCGCATCAAGCAGGCCGGTTTCACCCTGCGCGCCGATTATGTCTCGGAAAGCTTCGCCGCGGTCGATGGCGGCGAGCGGCGCGGTACCGCCTATGCCCAGCAGATCCGTGCCGGTGTCGATGCCGATATGGACCGGCTGGTCGGCTGGAAGGGGGCGATCATCCATGTCACCCTCAACGACCGGCGCGGGGCGGGCATCTCATCCGATTTCGTCGGCAACCGCCTGCCCATTCAGGAGAATTACGGCGGCCTCTACACCCGCCTCTCCGAGGCCACGGTCGAGCAGAATTTCGATGGCGGCAGGCTCAACCTGCGTGTCGGCTTCTTTGCGATGGGCAATGATCTGGGCGGGCTGGGGCCGGGCTGCAACTTCGTCAACGCCGCCTTCTGCGCCCATGCGCTGACGCTCTCGGGCGACAGTGGCTGGTACAATTACCCCAACGCCCGCTGGGGCGCCGCCGTGCGCTACAAGCTGCGCCGCGACGTGATCCTGCGCACCGGAATCTATCAGGTCAATCCGGCCCTGAACGACGAGCAGAACGCCTTCAAGCCCTTTGCCGCCGGGACGATCGGCGCGCTGATCCCGCTCGAGGTCGAATATGATCCGGGCACTCATGCGGGCAGCAAGGTGCTGCCGGGCCATTACAAGCTGGGCGCCTATTACGACACCTCCCGCGTCGCGCGGCAGGGCGAGACCGGGACGGTAAAGGGCCGCTACGGCGTCTATCTGCTGTTCGACCAGATGATCCTGCGGGAGGGCACCGGCAAGCGCGGCCTGTCACTGCTGGGAGAGTTTACCGCCCAGCCCGCCAATTCCGCGCCCATCACCCGCTGGTCCGCCTTCGGCCTGCTGAAGACCGGCACCTTTCCGGGTCGCGATGCCGACACCATCGCCATCGGTTTCGTGGAGGCGACGATCAACCCGCATCTGCGCGCGCTCCATGCCGCCGCTCTGGCCAGCACGCCGGACGGCAGCGACCGGCTGTTCTTCGGCGAGGCGGTGATCGAGGCGAGCTATGGCTTTCAGGCGCGCCCCTGGCTCAACATCCGGCCCGACATCCAGTATGTCATCCATCCGGGCGCGTTCAGCTATCGCCAGACCGGCAATGCGCTGGCCATCGGCACGCAGATCCGTTCGCAATTTTGATATTGCCACGTAATCCTGCGGCACATGGCTGGCCATCGGCCGCAGGCTTGCGGTCGCTAAGAACCGAAGCGGTGCCTATCCTATCGGGTAGCGCCTCGGCCTAGCTGCGCCCGACCTGCATCAGCGTGGCATCGGAGGGCAGCAACTGATCGAGAAACGGCAGGATCGCCGCGCCGATCGCCGCCGCATCGCCAGCCATGGTCGCGCGCAGAATGGGCGCCGTCGCGGGCAGCCGCACATCGGCCAGCCTTGCGGTCAGCCGCTCGACCAGAGCATCGGCCAGCGATTCCGGCAGGCGCCCACCGATGATGATGGCATGCGGATCGATCAGGCAGTTGATGTTGACCAGCGGCGCGGTCAGCGCGCGGGTGGCATCCTCCACCCAATGGTCGAGGACCGCCGCCACGGCCGGATCGCTTTCATCGATGGCCGAGGGGCTGGCCACGCTCAACCCCGCCTTCGCGAGATATTGCATCAGCGCGGAGAGCGAGACGATGTCCTGCACCACCGCATCGGGGCCCGCGCCGGTCGGGTCGGGCAGCAGGCCCAGCTCGGCGCTGCGGCGGTTGGCGCCCTCGACATAATGGCGGTCGATCAGCAGGCCGCCGCCCAGACCCGAGCTGATGAAGATGTAGAAGAAGCTCGACAGCGTCAGGCCAATGCCCGACTGCGCCTCGCCCAGCGCGGCGGCGGCGGCGTCATTGTCGATCAGCACCGGCCAGGGCAGCACCGGCCTCAGCAGCTCAGGAAGCGACAGTTCGGCCCAGCGGTCATAATCATGCGGCCGGCCCGGCAGCGTGATCGCGCCCAGATCGTCAGGCAGCGCGACACCGACGCCGATCACCCGGTCGCGCTTCACGCCGGCTTCCGCCAGCAGCGGCTCCAGCCCGTCGCGGACAAAGCCCACAACATCCTCGGGCAGAGCGAAGGCCATATCGCGGGTGATGCGGCTGCGCACCTCGCCCGCCAGATCGAGCGCGACCAGCGTCAGATGATCGCGGTCGATGTTCAGGCCGATGGCGATGCAGCCCAGCGCATCGATCTTGAGCCGGATCGCGGGCTGACCGCGCGGCCCCTGCAGGCGCCCGATTTCCTTGACCAGCCCCTCGTCGATCAGGCGGCGGGTGATGTTGGCGATGGTCGGCGCCGTCAGCCCCGTGGTGCGCGACAGCTCGGTGCGGGTCGTTTCGGCGCTGGTGCGGATCGCCTGAAGCACGACGCGCTGGTTGTAATCGCTGGCGCGGGCCAGATTGGTGCCCGAGAGCGAAACGGCAAGGCGTGCGCCGCGCGATATATCCGTGCTCATTGCCCCGCCCCCCGACGCATAAGGCCCGAATGCCCGCTTAAGGCTCGCTCTGTTTCAATCACATATCCCACGGTTCCAGCATTGCCAAGGCGACCTGCACTTGCCAATCGCAAATTTAATTAAAATAAATTTTTTAATTACCCTTGATCCGTCGATCCCCACGCCGTAGCGTGCACCACACGAGATAAAAACAGCTTGATGGAGAGATCGTGACGCTTCCCCCCCCGTTCGGCGCACGCCCAATGACCCTGTCGCTTTCGCGCCGCGCCATGCTGACGGCGAGCGCCCTTGCGCCTTTCGCGAGCATGCCCAAAGCGCTGGCCGCAGCGCCGCTGATTTCCCGCCGCCCGGCCCCTGCGGCGCGCTCTTTCGTGTCGCGCGCGGTCGAGAAGGAGATCCTGCGGGTCAGCGCGAAAATCGCCGATCCCGAACTGCGCTGGCTGTTCGAGAATTGCTATCCCAACACGCTCGACACCACCGTGCGCACCGGCACCGTGGATGGCCAGCCCGACAGTTTCGTCATCACCGGCGATCTGGATGCGATGTGGCTGCGCGACAGTTCGGCCCAGCTTCAGACCTATGTACATCTCACGCCGCATGATGCCGATCTGCGGCGGCTGTTTCAGGGTGCGATCCGGCGTCAGGCGCGCTGCATCCTGATCGACCCCTATGCCAATGCCTACACGGCGGACCCCACCGCCATGTCCAATTTCGGCGCCGCCACCGATCTTACCGAGATGAAGCCGGGCGTGGCCGAGCGGAAGTGGGAGCTGGATTCGCTGTGCTATCCGATGCGGCTGGCCCATGCCTATTGGACCGCGACGCGCGATGCCTCCCCCTTCGACGATATCTGGTCGCAGGCCATGGCCCGCGCCGTAGCCACCATGCGCGAGCAGCAGCGCAAGGACAGCGACGGTCCCTATCGCTTCGAGCGCGTCAACCGCCATGCCACCGAGACGCTGATGCTCAAAGGTGTGGGCGCGCCGAGCCGCAAGGTGGGGCTGATCCACTCGATGTTCCGCCCCTCGGACGACGCCTGCACCCTGCCTTTCCTGATCCCCTCGAACCTCTTTGCCGTCGCGGCGCTGCGCATGCTGGCGCAGATCCATACCGAGGCCCGTTCCGACGCCGCCGCTGCTGCCGCCTGCACCGCCCTGGCCGATGAGGTCGATGCGGCGCTCACCGCCCATGGGCGGATGGACGATGGCACGGGCAATCAGGTCTGGGCCTTCGAAACCGATGGCTTCGGCAACAGCCTCTTCATGGACGATGCCAATGTGCCGAGCCTCTCGGCCCTGCCCCTGCTGGGCGCGGCGCGGCGTGACGATCCGCTCTATCTGCGCACCCGCGCGCTCGCATGGAGCCCGCGCAACCCTTATTTCTTCTCAGGCAGCGCCGCAGAAGGGATCGGGGGGCCGCACAAGGGCCTCGGCATGATTTGGCCGATGTCGATCATCGTGCGCGCCATGACCACCGAGAATGACAATGAGATCCGCCAGTGCCTGCGCTGGCTGAAAACCACCCATGCGGGCACCGGCTTCATCCACGAAAGCTTCAACAAGGACGATCCCGACACCTTCTCGCGGCCTTGGTTCGCCTGGGCCAACGGGCTGTTCGGCGACCTGATCCTCGACCTTGAACGCCGCCGCCCCGCTCTGCTTGCCGAAACCTTCCCACAGGAGAACCACGCTTGATCCGCGCCACCCGCCGCGAGCTGCTTATCGGCTCCACCCTCGTCCCCCTCGGTTCCGCCCTGCCCTTCGCCGCCTCGGCGCAGGCGCCCGCCGCCACCGCGCCCGACCTGTTCGTCGGCACCGGCGGGCATGGCCACACCTTCCCCGGCGCGACCCTGCCCTTCGGCATGGTCCAGCTTTCGCCCGACACCAACAATGCCGGTTGGGACGCCTGTTCGGGCTATCACCAGTCCGACCGCTCGATCATGGGCTTTTCGCACACCCATCTCTCGGGCACGGGCATCGGTGATATGCTCGACGTGCTGGTGGTCCCCACGCGCGGACCGCTGAAACTGGTGGCGGGCACGACCGCCGATCCGTCCGCAGGCTATCGCCAGCGCTACAGCGACGAGCATGCCGAGCCGGGCTATTACCGCGTGAAGCTGGAAAGCGGCGTGATCGCCGAACTCACCGCCACCGAGCGCACCGGCCAGCACCGCTACACCTTCCCCGCCGGCCCCGCGCACATCCTGATCGACTTCGCCCATTGCAAGCAGGAGACGCATGAGGAGCTGATCCGCATCGAGGATGCCTCGCTGGCCATCGATGCCGATGGCACGCTGACCGGCAGCCGTCAGGTCTTCCGCTGGGCCGAGGGGCGGCGCATCCATTTTGCCTTGCAGCTTTCCCGCAAGCCAGACCGCGTGGAGTTCTTCGGCGACAATGATGCTCCGGCTGCGGCGGGCGCGCAGGGCGTGTCGGGTCATCGGCTGAAGGTCGCGCTGTTCTTCAACGATGCGGGCAGCGCGCCGATCCTGGTCAAGACCGGCATTTCGGCGGTCGATGTCGCGGGTGCCCGTGCCGCTCTGGCCGAGGCGCCGGGCTGGGGCTTCGATCAGGCCTGCACCGCCGCGCGCCGGGTCTGGGCGCAGGAACTCGATGCGGTCCGTGTTTCGGGCGGCACGGCGGCGCAGCGCACCATTCTGGCCAGTTCGCTCTATCACACGCTGATGGGGCCGACGCTGTTCAGCGATGTCGATGGCCGCTTTATGGGCCTCGACCAGCAGGTCCACACCCTGCCTGCGGGCGAGCGCGCCTACAGCGCCTATTCGCTGTGGGACACCTATCGCGCGCTGCATCCGCTGATGACGCTGATCCGCCCCGATATGGCCAAGCGCTTCGTCCATGACCTGATCCGCCAGACCCAGCAGAGCCCCTTTTGGCCCGCCGACCTGGCCGCTTCAGGGTGTCGAGACCGGCTGCATGAACGGCACCCATGCCGTGGTGGTGCTGGCCGAGGCCAGGGTGAAGGGCATCGAGGCCGATTACGCCGCCGCCTGGCCCAACATCCGCCGCCATGCCTTCGACCTGACCCTGCCCGACACCGCCGCCACGCGGGGCCGCGAGCCCTACATGCATATGGGCTATATTCCGGCGGACAAGGTCAGGGAATCGGTCAGCCGCACGCAGGAATATGCCTATGACGACCACGCCATGGCCATCATCGCCGAGGCGGCGGGGGCGCATGACGATGCCGCCGCCCTGCGCAAGCGCAGCGGCAACTGGCGCAATGTGATCGACCCCAAGATCGGCTTTGCCCGGCCCCGCTTTGCCGATGGCAGCTGGTGGGCGCCCTATGATCCGATCCAGCTTGGCCATATGCCCGAGCCGCATTGGCGCGATTACACCGAGGCGAATGGCTGGCAGGCGACCTTCCTCAACCAGCACGACATCTATGGTATGATCGCCCATTTCGGCGGCGAGGCGGCCTATGAGGCGAAGATCGACTCCTTCTTCAACGCGCCCTCGACCCTGCCCGACAATGCCCCGCCAGACATCGCAGGTCTGGTCGGCCAATATGCCCATGGCAATGAGCCCGACCAGCATGCGGCCTATCTCTATGCTTACGTGGGCGCGCCGTGGAAGACGCAGGCGATGGTGCGCCGCCTCTGTGCCGAGATGTACAAGGACGACCCGGATGGCGTGATCGGCAATGACGATTGCGGGCAGATGAGCGCGTGGTTCATCCTCTCCTCGCTCGGCTTCTATCCGGTCGATCCGACGACGGGCATCTATGTGCTGGGCTCGCCCCTGTTCGACAGCGCGCAGATGCGGCTTGGCGATGGCAAGATGCTGACGGTGAAAGCCATCAGCAACGGCCCGGACCGGGTTTACGTGCAGTCGGTGCGCTGGAACGGCAAGCCGTGGACGAAGAACTGGATCGCCCACAAGGATCTGGCGCAGGGTGGCACGCTGGAGTTCACCATGGGCGACAAGCCCTCGCGCTTTGGCGCGGCCAAGGCGGATCGCCCGCCTTCAGCGCCCAAGGCCTGATGGGATCGGGAGCCGTTCCGAGGAGCGGCTCCCGACCAGCCTGTCAGAAGAAGGTGTCGATCACCTCGATGCAGCGATAGTCATCGTCGACAACCAGCAACTTGCGCCATTTGTCGAAGGTCAGGCAGGGGTGTGAAATGTCGAAGGCGATGATGTCGCCCACCGCAATGTCATCGCCCGGCGCGATGGAAAGATAGGCATGCTGGTCCATCATGCCGGTCACTTCCCAGTGGTCAGGCGCGGCGACGGGCTTTTCATCGCGCGCCTTGCGGAAGAGGGTCGCCGGACGCGGCATGCCCGCATCGAAAGCCACATCGCGCTTGCCCATGGCCACCACCGCGCGCGCGGGATCGGGCAATGACTGCACCACCGCCCAGATCCGCAGCGCAGGCTGAAGCGCTTCACCAAATGTTGGCGCGACAGGATTGCGCTTGAGGATCTGCTCCTGCGCGATGCGATAGAGGCCATCGTCATGGCTGATATAGCAGCCGGGGCGCAGCACGATCTGCGCCTTGCCCGTCTTCGCCAGTTCAGCGGTTTCTTCCGCCACGATATCATACCACGCCGACCCCGCGCCGGAGAGGATCGGCGCCTCATCAAACCGGCCTTCGCCAAGCAGACGCTCCGTCACCGCAACCGCGCGGCGCACAAAACGGCGAATTTCGGTTTCGTCGGGCAGCACGCCTTCATAGAATTCCACGCCGGCGAGGCGCAGGGCACCTTGCCAGTCTTCCAGCGCTTCGAGCACCGCCGCCAGTCCAGCCTCATCCCGCACACCGGTGCGATAGCCGGGCTGATCTGGTTCCGGCGCGAGTTCGATCAGCACATCGAGCATAACGCCCCGCGACCGACACGCCGCACCCAGCATCGCGACGCCCTCCCGCGAATCCACGATGCACAGCACCCGCTGCTCCGGATTGGCCAACAGGTCGAGGATCGCGGCTATGTTCGCATCCCCCACCATCTGATTCGCGATCAGGATGCGGCGGATGCCATGCGCGGCGGCAACCTGCGCCTGCTGGCTGGTCGCCACGGTGATGCCCCATGCGCCGCTCTCGATCTGGCGCTGGAACAGGCGGGGCGCCATCGTCGTCTTGCCATGCGGCGCCAGAGACAGGCCATAGGTCTCGATAAAGGCGCGCATCCAGCCCAGATTATGGGCGATGCGGCTCTCGCTCAGCACGGCGGCGGGGAATGGCACGTCGCCTGCCAGCAGGTTCCACGGGGCCTGCCCGGCGCGGCCAACGCCCTTGTCGAGTTCAAAACGATGGTCGCTCACGGCACAGACTCCCTCTTAAAGAAATTTGTTTACATTATTCTGTTCTGCGGTGACAAGGCCAGCAAGAATGTGCCCCGGTGAGGATAACAATGACAGAGACAATCATCGCAGGCGTCACCGTTTACGATGGCACCGGCACGTCGCCCTTCCTCGCCGATGTCACGCTGCGCGATGGCCGTATCCATGCCATTCGCCCGCCAGCGCCGCATCCTGCAACAGACACCATCGACGGAGGCGGCCTCGCCCTCGCGCCCGGTTTTATCGACGCGCATACCCATGACGATCTGATCGTGATCGCCGCGCCGCAGATGGCCGCCAAGATCACACAGGGCGTCACCACCGTGGTCGTTGGCAATTGCGGTATCAGCGCCCATGCCGATTTCAGCACGGCGAGCGAACTGCCCGATCCGATGGTGCTGCTGGGCGACGCGCCCAGTTCCGCCATGCTGATTTTGCGGCCTATGCTGCGGCGGTCGATGCAGCAAAGCCTGCCACCAATGTCGTCGCGCTGGTCGGCCACACGGTGCTGCGCGCGCGCCATCTCGACAGCCTCGACCGTGAGGCCACGCAGGCCGAATGCGCGGCAATGCGCCACGATCTGGACGAGGCGCTTGGCGCCGGGGCTTTCGGACTCTCAACGGGGCTGGCCTATGGCAATGCCAATGCCGCCTCCACGCAGGAGGTGATGGCGCTGAGCGAAGCCCTGCGCGACACCGGCGCCCTCTACTGCACCCATCTGCGCAGCGAAGCAGGCGAGATCACACAAGCACTGGAGGAAGCCTTCGCCATCGGACGGCACGCGGAGGCCCCCGTCATCGTCTCGCATCTCAAATGCGCCGGGGCACCGCAATATGGCCGCAGCGGCGAAATCCTCGCCATGATGGAAAAGGCCGCCGAAGATCACCCGGTCGGCTGCGATTGCTATCCCTACACCGCCAGTTCCTCGACGCTGGATTTGAAACAGGTCGTGCCCGAAACGCCGATCAAGATCACATGGTCGGAAGGCGATCCCGCGCAGGCCGGACGCATGCTCGCCGACATCGCCGCCGACTGGAACCTCCCCCTGCGCGAAGCGGCCACGCGGTTACAACCCGCAGGCGCGGTCTATCACTGCATGACCGAGAGCGATGTCGATGCCATCCTCGCCCATCGCCTGACGATGGTCGGCTCGGACGGGCTGCCCTGCGATCCGCGCCCGCATCCGCGCCTGTGGGGCAGCTTCCCACGCGTTCTGGGCCATTACGCCCGTGAGCGTGGCCTGTTCCCGCTGGAGGTCGCCATCCGCAAGATGACCGGGCTTCCGGCTGACCGCTTCGGCCTCCCGGATCGCGGCTATATCCGCGAGGGTTACGCCGGAGATCTCGTCCTCTTCGACCCAGCCAAAATCGCCGACACCGCCACCTATGACGATCCGGCCCGGCCCGCCGCAGGCATTCTGGGCGTCTGGGTCAACGGCACGCCGACACTCGACGCTCAGGGCCTGACGGGCGCGCGCGCGGGCCATATGCTTCGCCGGACCACTCCGGCTCATCACGAAAGGATTTCGCAATGACTCAGGATCTCAAGCGCTACGGCGTCGAAGGCGGCAGCGGCACGGGCGGCCAGCACCTGCCCTTCGCCCGCGCGGTGGAAGCCGATGGCTGGCTCTATGTCTCGGGCCAGGTGCCGATGGTGAACGGCGAGGTGATCGACGGCGGCATCCTTGCCCAGTCGCATCAGGCGATCCGCAACGTGCTCGCCATTCTGGAAGAGGCCGGATACGGGCCCGAGCATGTCGTGCGCTGCGGTGTGTGGCTGGACGATGCGCGCGATTTCATGTCGTTCAACCGCGTCTTCAAGGAATATTTCGGCGCCAATCCCCCGGCGCGCGCCTGCGTGGTTTCGCAGATGGTCGTCGACTGCAAGGTCGAGGTCGATTGCGTCGCCTATAAGAAGCCCGCGTAAATGCAGAGCGGCGGCCTGCTCTTTGCCGAGGCGATTGTCGCGATCGCTTCGCTGATCCTGCTGATCGTGCGGGTCCGGCTCAGCCCGTTTATTGCGCTGGTGCTGGTCTCGCTCGCGCTGGCGCTGGCCGCCGGAATACCGCCCACCGGCATCGTGAAAATCTTCGAGGCCGGCGTCGGCGGAGCCCTCGGGCATATCGCGCTGGTCGTCGGGCTGGGCACAATTCTGGGCAAGATGATGGTCGAATCCGGGGGGGGCCGAGCGCATCGCCGATACGGTCATCGGCTTTTTCGGGCCGCGCCGCGCCGATTGGGCGATGATGACCGTCGCGCTGATCGTCGGCCTGCCGGTGTTCTTCGAGGTCGGTTTTGTCCTGCTGGTGCCGATCGTCTTTACGGTAGCGCGACGGCTGGGCGCGCATCCGATGAGGGTCGGCCTGCCCATGGCGGCGGGGTTGTCGGTGGTCCATGCGATGGTTCCGCCACACCCCGCTGCCATGTTGGCCACGCAGGCCTATCATGCCGATGTCGGCCTGACGGTGCTTTACGCGCTGATCGTGGGCGTACCGACCGCCGCGATTGCCGGGCCGATTTACGCCAAATGGGTGGTGCCGCGCCTCTCCCCCCTGCAACCTGCGGCGCTCGATCCTGTCGAGCTTCATGATAAGCCCACGCCGCCCGGCTTCGGCATCACGCTGGCAACCTTGCTGCTGCCGGTGGTGCTGATGATGGCTGGCAGCATCGCCGCCACGGTGGCCGTGCCGGGTTCCACAATGGACAATGCTTTGCGCTTTGTCGGCACGCCGGTTGTGGCGCTGCTGGCCGCCGTGCTGGTCAGCTATTGGACCTTGGGGCTGGCGCGCGGCATGTCGCTTGAGGCGATGCGCGCCTTTACCAACGACTGCCTTGCCCCCACCGCGATGATCACGCTGGTCGTTGGCGTCGGCGCGGGCTTCGGCAAGATTTTGACCGAGAGCGGCATTTCCGGCGCCATCGTGCAGGCGGTGGCCGGGGCGCATGTGCCCATTCTGGTGCTGGCATGGTTGATCGCCGCGCTGATGCGGGTTGCCACCGGCTCGGCCACGGTTTCCATGGCGACGGCGGCGGGCATTGTCGCGCCTCTGGCCGCGGCCAATCCCGGCGTGCGGCCCGAACTGCTGGTGCTGGCGACCGGCGCGGGATCGGTGGTGCTCAGCCATGTGAACGACGGCGGCTTCTGGCTGTTGAAAGAGTATTTCGGCATGAGCGTGGCCGACACGATCCGGAGCTGGACCGTGTGCGAGACGCTGATCTCGGTGGTCGGCCTGCTGCTGACCTTCGGGCTTTCGCTGGTGGTGTGAGGCCCGCGCCGGTCAGAGCATCGTGCAAAAAAGTGGGAACCGGTTTTTTGCAACAACGATGAGACAACAAAAATCTGGGGCATGATGCGTGACGGATATGTCACGCATCATGCCCCAGCGCGGACGTCCCCTTATTTGATCTCGCTATCCTGAATGTTCCAGCCGCGCAGCCGCACTGTCGCCGTGCCGCGCTGCTGGGGATAGCGCACCGTAACCCGGCGCGTTTCGCCCGGCAGCAGCGAGAGATAGTTGTCGCTGAAATAGGCAGGCAGGATCTGCTCGCCCTTGGCGTCGAACAGGGTGAGCTTGGCCTGAAGCGCGGGCGTCTGCCCGGTGTTGGCCAGAGTGATGGTCTCCACCTGCTCGCCGGCAGAGGGCGCATCGACTTGCGCGCTGGTCTTGAGGATGGCCTGAGGCATCGCGCTCAACGCCTGCAGGTCTTCAGGCTTGGCCGCCTGCCAATAGAAGTTCTCCGAGAGCTTCTTGCCATCGCTGCCGAAGGCCTCCAGCCGCACCAGCACCGGCCCCTTGGCCAGCGCGGCTTCAAGCGGCAAGGTCAAGGCCTCGACCGTGGCGTTGGCGCCGACATTCACCTTCGCTTCGCGCGTCATCAGGGTTGCGCCCGTAAGATCGGTCACGCGCGCGACCATCCGCACGCCCTTCACCGGGGCCAGCGTGGTGTTGACCATCAGCACCTGATGGCCCGGCTGGTTCATCTGGATATGGACCGGCTCGGCGCCCTTTTTGGTGCCGTAGAAGGCGGCATGCGTGTCGTAATCCGAGGAATAGATCTGGAAGTCCGCCGAGGGCCACGCCGGATGCGTCATCCACAGCATCCGCGCGCTGTTGCGGGTCCAGAGGCCCGCGTTGAAGCCCTCGAAGATGGCGCGATGCGATTCATAGTTCAGCATCTGCGCCTTGCGCTCGAAATCTTTCAGATCCTTGGCCGGGCCGAATTCGCCTTCCAGCGCATGCGTGAAGCTGGCCATCGAAACACCGCGCTCCTGATGCCAGTCGTGATAGACCCAGGCATCGCTGATCGGCCAGCGGTCGGCAGCGGCGGGAACCGTGCGCTGCCATGCCTCCAGCGTCGGGAAGCTGGAAGTGCCGACCTCGACAGCAAAGCCGCGCGGATAGGAGGTGAAATAATCCTCCGGCTTGTGCCACTCATAGGGCCCGGAACCGGCCAGATTGATGATCCGCGAATTGCCCTTGTAGAGCCGCGTGCCATCCTCCTGCCAGACCATCTCCTGCAGCGCATTCTGCAAGGCGGGCTGAGGGACACCCTCATTGCGCCCGAACCACAGCACGATGGAAGGATGGGTGCGATAGCGCCGCACCACATCGCGCGCATTGGCGACGAAGAGCGGCACATCCTGAGCCTCGGCGTCGCCGTCCTGCGTCGATTCCCAGAAATCGTTGAGCACCATCAGGCCGTTTTTGTCGGCCAGGGCGTAGAAGGCCTCTTCGGTGCTCTGGCCCATCCAGTTGCGGATGATGTTCATCCCTGCCTCGCGGTGCAGGCGGAAATAGGGCGCGAGCCGCTCGGGAGCGACGCGCTTCATCATATCGTCCATGCCCCAATTGCCGCCGCGCGCGGCGATGCGCACGCCATTGACGCGCAGCACCAGTTGCGTGCCGAGCGGATCGTCGGGCAGCGTTTTCACCGCAGGGGAGTTCTCCGCCCCCGGCATCAGCGAATTGGCCCAGCCGCCGCGCACCTTACGCAGCGCGGCATGGCGCTCGTCGATGACCGGCGTGCCCAGATGACGCGCCAGATCGCTGTCCACCAGCACGCGGCGCAGCGTTCCCTCGCCATCCAGAGACGCCAGTTCATAGGTCACGCTGCGCATGCCGAAATCGAGCGATTTTGTATCGGAGGCAGCCTGATCGACCGAGGCCGTCAGATGCAGGCTGTGCAACGCCGGATCGCCGTAACCATTGGGCCACCACAGGCGCGGATGCGCGACGGCAAGTTGCGGACAGTCCTTGGGATCGAAGATGACGGTCGCCGTGCCGCCAGCGGGCACTGTCACCACCCGCGCGACAGCAACATCATCGAAGGCGGCGCGGACCGTGGTGGTGACCGGAGCCGCGCCATGGTTGACCACAGGCACCTCAATCGACACTTCGGCGATGGAATTGTCGGCACGCGGCAGGCGGGTCGAGACAGCAGGATCGCCAAGCGTCACCGCGCCTGTCGCTGCCAGTTCGACGCCCTGCCACAGGCCCGTGTTGCGGTCGCGGACGCCGGGGATCCAGTCCCAGCCCTCGCTGGCGCTGAAGGTGGGGCCGTCGCTCATCAAAGCGCCGCCATTGTCGCCGCGTCCACCCGCCAGCGATTGCTCATGCGCGATGCCGGGATGCGGCGGCGGCGCGACCAGAACCGCAATGCTGTTTGCCCCCGGCTTCAACAATGAGGTGACATCGAAGCGGCCCCGAATGAAGGCCCCTTTCACGTCCCCCACGGCCACTCCATTCACCCAGACCTGAGCGGCATAATTCACGCCGCCGAAAGTCAGCGTCAGCCGCTTGTCGGGCAGCGCAGGCAGAGTAAATTCGCTGCGATACCAGTAATCCTGCCGCGACAGGCTTTCCGGGATCGCCATATTGTTGAGGCCGATGGTCGGGTCGGGATAGACACCGCGATCGACCAGCGTGGTCAGCACCGTGCCCGGCACAGTGGCAACATGCCATGCCCCGGCATCGAAACCCGCGCGCGAAATCGTCGCGCCATCGGCCTGCAAACGCGGCGCCTCGATCAGGCGCCAGCCGTTGACGGCGTAGCGCCCCTCTCCCCTGGCTTCCAGCGGTGCAGCATCGGGCAGCGGCCGGGCCACAGCGCCGGGAAATGGCGCCTTGCTTTTCGGCAGCTCCCACACAGGCTGCGGGATGGCCAGACCGTAGTTCGTCTTGACCTGAAGCGGCCAACTGGGGCTGGCATCCTCGAAACGGGTCAGCGTTTCATCAGGCGGCGTCTGGGCAAGGTCGTCTGCACCGGGCAGGCTCGGGGTGAAAGCGAAACCGGCGATATGGCCCGCAAAACCCGGCGCGCCCGGCAGGCGCGCGCCAAGGGTGACCAGCTCGGTCGGCGCCGCAAGTTTTGCCGAGGCCGTCCCAACGGGCACGCCATCGACAAGAAAGCGCAGCGCCTCTCCATCGCCTGTGACCACCAGCAGATGCCAGCCCTGCGCCGCAAGGGGGCGTGCGCTGCGGATGGTCACGCCAGCAGCGGTGAAGACCGGCCTGCCATCCTCCAGTGCGAAGCCACGCAGATCATTATCCTTGCCGATCGCCGCGACCATCACCCGCCCCCTGGGCAAGGCCGAGGGCTTGACCCAGACCCGCAGCGTCCATTGCCCGGCCTCGGGCAGATGCTCATCCGCGCCATAGCCCTGGGCGGGATGCCAGATCCCATCGGATCCCTGAAGGAAAACAGCATTGTAAGGCCCGATCTCGGCCCGCTTGGGATGAGCAAGGCGTGAGGATGGCCAATCGATCTGCTGTGCCATCACCGGCCCTGCCGCCACACCGGCGATCAGCCATACCGCAAAGGCCTTGACCCCATTCATTCCGCTTCCCCTCTTTCGCTCTTGCCTCCACCTTGCCGCAGCTTGACATCGGCCCGCAAGACTTCTTTAGATAATTTTATTTATTTAATCGGGGAGAGACGCGATGCATCGCCATCTGAAGCTTGTGCTGGCCGTTCAACTGGCCATGCTGCCCGCCTTTCCCGCCATGGCCGCGCCCGATCCTGCCACAGCGTCCAGCATGCGCAAGGACGGCGCGGAGTTTCGCATCGGCACAGCTTTGATGCGCGTAACCGCCCTGACCGATCAGATTGTCCGCGTGCGGATCGCGCCGAATGGCCGCTTTCCCGAGGATGCGAGCTGGGCCGTGCCCGCCGCTGTTCGCAAGGCCAGCGTCACCGTTCAGCCCACTGCTGACGGCTTCACCACCGCCGCGCTGCGCGTGCGCCTGACCGGTGGCCGCCTCACCATCGAGGATCGCCGCGGCAAGGTGATCTCGCAGGACGCCGCCGATCCCCTCACCCTCCATGGCACCGGTTTCACCCTGCGCAAGCAACTTCCGACCAGCGAACACATCTTCGCGCTGGGCGACAAGACCGGCGCCGATCTCGACCGGCGCGGCCAGACCTATGTCGACTGGAACACCGACGTGCCCTTCTCCAGCGCGCGCGACCCGATCTACAAGTCGATCCCCTTCTTTATCGGCGCGGGCGGGCCGGGCGGCAGCTATGGCCTGCTGCTAGACAATACCTATCGCGCCTCTTTCGATTTTGGTCATGTCGATGCCGACGCCATCACGCTGGGCGCGCCGGACGGCCCGATCGACTATTACCTGATCGCCGGGCCCAGCACCGCCGAGGTGGTGCGCCGCTACACCGACCTCACCGGTCGCGCGCCGCTGCCGCCGCGCTGGGCGCTGGGCTATCAGCAATCGCGCTTCGGCTATATGACCGCCGATGAGGTGAGAGAGGTCGCCACCCGCCTGCGCACCGACAAGGTGCCAACCGATGCCATGTGGCTCGACATCGATTTTCAGGACCGCAACCGGCCCTTCACCACCAACCCCAAAACCTTCCCCGATCTGGCGGGGCTGGCGGGTGACCTCAAGCGTGACGGCATCAGCCTGGTCGCCATCACCGACCTGCATATCGCCGCCGCGCCGAATGAAGGTTACGCCCCCTATGACAGCGGCATGGCAGGCAGGCATTTCGTCCGCAATCCCGACGGATCGAGTTTTGTCGGCCCGGTCTGGCCCGGCCCGGCGGTCTTCCCCGACTTCACCGACAAGAGCGCGCGCGACTGGTGGGGCACGCTCTACAAATCTTTCGCGGCAGATGGCATCGCCGGTTTCTGGAACGATATGAACGAACCCGCCGTGTTCGACACGCCGACCAAGACCATGCCTCTGGACACGGTGCACCATATCGCCAGCGACGATTTCACCCCGCGCGACGCGACCCATGCCGAGATCCACAATGTCTTCGGCATGCAGAACACCCGCGCCACCTTCGAAGGCCTGCGCACCCTGCGCCCCGACGAGCGCGCCTTCGTGATGACCCGCGCCACCTATGCGGGCGGCCAGCGTTATGCCGTGACATGGACGGGCGACAACAGCTCGACCTGGGATCATCTGCGGCTGTCGGTGCATCAGTTGATCAATCTGGGCCTCTCGGGCTTTGCCTGGGCGGGGGCCGATATCGGCGGCTTCACCGGCGGCCCGAGCGCCGATCTGCTAACCCGCTGGTTCGAGATCGGCGCCTTCACCCCCATCTTCCGCGACCACAGCGACAAGGGCAAACCCCGCGCCGAACCATGGGTCGACGGGCCCGACCACCTCGCCATCCGCCGCCGCTTCGTCGAGGAGCGCTACCGGCTGATGCCCTATTTCTACGCTCTGGCCGACCGCAACGCCCGCAGCGGCGATCCGCTGATGCGCCCGACCTTCTACGATTACCCTGCTTTGCTCACCGCGCGCAGTTGCGATCAGGGCATGGCCTTTACCGTGGGCCGCAGCCTGCTCGTCGCCCCGCCGCCCAGGATGGAATCACCTCAGGCCTATGACGTCTGCCTGCCGGCGGGCGGCTGGTTCGACCTGTGGAGCGGCAAGCCCGTCACCGGCCGCCCCTCCGCCGACAAGCGCGACGGCGATGCCCTGCTGCTGACCGAGACGCCCCGGCTTGATCGTCTGCCCGTCTATGTGCGCGCGGGCACCATCCTGCCACGCCAGCCGCTGGTGCAGAGCCTGTCGGAGGTGCCCAAGGGTCCGCTGGAACTGCATATCTATCCCGGCGAGGATTGCAGCGGCGACCTCTATCTCGACGACGGCCATTCCACCGCCTTCACGCGCGGCGCCTTCCTGCGCCAGACCATCCGCTGCACGCGCGATGGCGCCGGGCTGCACATCCTGTTCGACAAGCGGGAGGGCAGCTTCCGTCCATGGTGGCAGCATGTCGCGGTCATTGTGCATGATTGGCGGGGCGGGGCGAAGGTGACGCAAGCGGCGCGCACATTGGCAGCCAAGCCGGACCTGGCTGCCGAAACGCTCGGCTTTGAGATCGCCGATCCCGCGCGCGTTACAGAAGTGACCGTGGCGAAGAGTTAAGTCTCAAAGGGTTTGAGGCAAAGGAGGCCAAGCGGGTGCTTATCGCAAGCGACAAGCTGGGGCGTCCTTTGCAATCCCCTTATTGCCTGCCTTGTGCAGCCCATCCAGCGCTGGAATGCAGGACGCGATATAGCGGCGGCAGAAAACTGTTGTTAACCGTAATTTGGAAATACACGCCGATCTGTCGAATTTTTACTATATTCCGAAATTAATTATCATATCACCACATTGACTTATAGAAATACCTGCCTATTTGGCCACCTCCGACAATCGACAGACACGCTGAACAAGAAGGGACATCATGCTGCAAAATTTTATGAACCACGGCATCGTGTTCTGGATTATCGCCTTTGCCGGCTACTATGCCATCATCGGAGCCTTGGCATGGATCATCGAAAAATTCGCGTTTCGATCGCTTCCGCCACTTCAGCGGGCAAGCCGGACGATCGGTCTTTCCTTCGCCATTGCTGTTCTTTGTGAAGTGAAGTTCTCACCCAGCTGGTACTCATTGCTGATCATTCCAGCCGCTGCCCTGTCGTTCTATCGATACCACAGGAACCTGGAACAAAGCTGGCTGCAGGAGTTTGCCGAGCCGCTCTGATCCCGGTTCGCCCCTCAGCCTGCTGAGAATGGTCACTCAAATCGAGCGCGGTCTCATGACAGGTCATGAAGACCGCGCCTCACACACCTACTTCGGCAGCACAGTCCGCACGCCGGTGATCGTGATATCACGCCAAACACCTGCCCCGTCGCCGGGCTGGCCGCCGCCCAGAAACAGGCGATAGCGCCCCGGCATCACTGCTCTTGTGCCATCCAGCTCCACCAGCGAGAGGCTGCGTGGGTCGATGGAGAAGCTCACCTTGCGCGTCTCTCCCGGCTTCAGGCTGATGCGCGAAAAGCCCACAAGCTGGCGCTGCAATACCGGCACCGTGCGCCCCTCCGGCTGAGGCACTGTCGGCGCGAGATAGGCCTGCACCACCTCGTCCCCGGCCCGCTGGCCGCTGTTGGCCACATCCACTGTCACGGTCAGCGTCTGCCCCGCCGCGACGCTCAGTTCCGTGGCATCGCCCTGCGCATAGGCGAAGCTGGTGTAGCTCAGCCCATGGCCGAAGGGGTACAGCGGCTTGCCCGTGAAGAAACGATAGGTCCGGTTCTTCATGCTGTAGTCGATATAGGCAGGCATATCGCGCGTCGCGGCATAGAAGGTGACGGGCAGACGCCCGCCCGGATTGACATCGCCCGCCAGCATCCGCGCAATTGCCGTGCCACCCGACTGGCCCGGATACCACGCCGCGACCACAGCATCGGCATGCTGCTTGCTCCACGGATCGGCGATGGCGGCGCCGGTCATCTGCACCACCACCAGCGGCTTGCCGGTCGCCGCCAGCGCTTCCAGCAGAGCCTTCTGCGGCGCGGGCAGTTCGATCGCGGTACGGTCGCCGCCGACAAAACCCGGCACCTCCAGCCGCAGCGCCTCGCCCTCCAGCGTGGGCGACAGGCCGGTGAAGACGACCACGACATCAGCCTCCTTTGCTGCAGCCACGGCTTCTGCCTGCTGCGCAGCAAGCGGCGCGACCCAGCGCAGACCGATGCCGCCATCCTCGCTCTTGTGGATGTAGTCGATGCGGATATCGCGCGGCCTGGCATCAGCGAAATCGAGAACCGTTTCCACGCCATCGTCACTGCCCGCGTCAGTGATGACCTGCTTGCCGTCGATCCACAGGGTGAAGGGGTCATGCCCCTCGCAATCGAAGCAGCGCGGCACATCGATGCGCAGCGTATAGCGACCAGCGGCGGGGGGCGTGATCTGCCCCGTCCAGCGCACGCCATAGCCCTGCTCGCCAAGGCCCTTGACCGGCGGGGCGCGATCCCAGTCGAAATCGATCTTGCGGTCCTGCCGCGTCAGCAGCGGCGAGCCGCTCATGGCGGTGTTGGCGAAATAGGCGCCTTGCAGGCCCGGTTTGCCATTGGCGGACAAGGCCGTCTCCGGCACGGCAACCGGCACACCTTCAGCCAGAGCGCTGCCCTGTGCATAGCGCACCTGCGCCGCACCAAACCGCGTGCGAATGCCTTCCAGCGGCGTCACGGGGGCCGCCGCGGTGCCATGGTAATTGGCCTCCAGAGTATCAAGCGAATCCGCATTCGGGCCGATCACGGCGATCCGCGTTCCAGCTTTCAGCGGCAGACGGTTCCTGTTGGTCAGCAGCACCAGCGCCTTTTCGGCGGCCTGCTGCGCCAGCGCGCGGTTGGCCGGCGTGTCGTTCTGCGAGGGCTTGATCCTGTCCCACGGGCTGTGCTGCCCGAAACCGATCCCCAGCGCCGCGCGCGAGGCGAACACCCGCCGCAGCGACTGATCCAGCGCGCTTTCCGGCACCAGCCCTTCCCGCACGGCCTCGGGCAGCGCGTCATAGGTCGGCCCGCAATCGAGATCGGTGCCCGCCTTCAGCGCCGCCGCCGCCGCGCCCTTCGCGTCGAGGCGATAGTGATGGAAGGTGGCGATATAACCCACCGCGTCGCAATCCGACACGATCATGCCCTTGAAGCCCCAATCGCCCCGCGCCTTGTCATTCAGCAAGGAAGAGGAAGCGCAGGCAGGCGTACCGTTCAGCGAATTGTAGGCGCACATCGTCGAAAGCGCCTCGCCCTCGGTCAGCGTCGCGCGGAAGGCGGGCGAATAGGTTTCGGCCAGATCGCGCGGCGACACATCGACATCGAAGCTGTTGCGCCCGGCCTCCGGCCCGGAATGGACCGCGAAATGCTTGGGTGTGGCGATGGCCTTGGGATGGGCCGGGTCGGGGCCCTGAATGCCCTGCACAAAGGCGATGCCCAGCCGCCCGGTCAGATAGGGATCCTCGCCATAGGTCTCCTGCGCGCGCCCCCAGCGCGGATCGCGGAAGATGTTCACATTGGGCGACCAGATATGCAGCCCGCCAAAACGTCGCCGATCGGCCTTTTGCGCTTTGGCGTTATAATGCGCCCGCGCCTCGGTCGAGACCACATCGCCCACCCGATGCAGCAGATCCACATCCCATGTCGCCGCCAGCGCCATGGCTTGCGGGAAAACGGTGGCGATGCCGTCACGCGCGAAGCCGTGCAGCCCCTCGCTCCAGTAATCATAGGCGGGCAGATCGGCCTTGGGCAGCGCCGGGGCGGCATTGCCGAGCTGCGCCGCCTTCTCCTCCAGCGTCATCGTCGCGATCGTCTCGTCAATCGCTTTCGAGGCGGCGGGGGCATCGGCGACCATCAGCAGCAGCGGCAGCATCGGCTTGTCCTTGACTGGCAAAACAAAGCCCTGGCTCCGCGCGAAGGGCATTTTCGCACGGAACCAGGGCCCTCGGGGGGGAGGCGGGTTAGAAGTTGGCGCGAATACCGAAGCGATACATCCGGCCGATCACGTCATACAGGCCGGGGTTGGTGATATCGCTCGGCACGGTGGCCGCATTCTTGTTGAAGAGGTTGTCGACCTTCACGAAGGCCTGCACATTCTTCGTCACATTATAGGCCGCGCTCACGTCGACATACATGGCGCCGGGCAGATAGTTGCTGTCGATCGTCGGGTGGTTGACGGTCGAAACCGGGCAATTGCTCTGGCAGACGATGTATTCATTGGCCAGCACGCCCGCGCTGAACCAGCGCTGCTGCAGGGTGAGGCTGAACTTGTCGGTGGTGTAATCCTCGACCAGCAGCAGCTTCCACTTGGGCACCGCATTCTGGCCCAGATTGACGCCGGCAAGCTGGATCGGAATGGTGCCCGGCAGGCCGGTGTTGGTGATGAAGTTGCGGACATGCGTGGCCAGGCCGCGCAGCGCCAGCTTGCCCGGCAGATGCAGGCCCGACAGGTCGAACTGATAGCTGCCCTCGATGTCGAAACCATCGGTGTAGATGGAGGACAGGTTGAAGGGCTGCACCGTGACATAGGCGTTGTTCGGATCGTTCAGATTGAACGTGCCGCAGGTGGCGGTCACGCCCGAATAGCACAGGTTGATCTGCGTCTGCGCGTCGAGCGAGGAAATCGCATTGTTGATCTTGATGCGATAGTAATCGAACGACAGGTTCAGGCGCGGCGCCCACGACGGATGCGACAGCACGATGCCCGCCTCGGTGTTGCTCGCCACTTCAGGCTTCAGATTGGGGTTGCCCGTGGTGGTCTGCAGCACGGTGAGCGAGGTGTTGTTGAAGGGATTGGTCGTGCCGGTGCGGTTGCTGGTCACCGGCGCGGCGTAAAGCTCGCTCAGATTGGGCGCGCGGATATCGCGCGAGGTAACGGCGCGCAGACGGATGCCGTCGAGCGGCGTCTGCCAGGTACCACCGATCTTCCACGTATAGACCGTGCCCGAGGTGGTGTAATGCGTCATGCGGCCCGCAAGGTTAAGGTTCGCCTTGCCGATCTGATGCGAGTCAAACAGCGGCGCGTTGAGCTCGAGGAAGCCCTCGTAAACGCTGTAGCCGCCGTGGCCGTTGTGATAGTTGCCGGCATACCAGTTGCCGCCCTGCGGATTGAGCAGCGGGTCCGAGGGATAGTCAGCGGTGTAGGACGAACCGTCGCTGACGCCATTGCCGTAAGGATCGGCATCGACCTTGTAATATTCATGGCGGAACTCGCCGCCAAAGGCCACCGAGAGGGGACCGGCGGGCAGGCGCAGCGGCTCACCGTTGAACGAGACGCTGGCGACATCCTGATGCTGGCGGGTGTGCTGGAACGGCCCGTTGATCGGCTCGACATAGTTGAGCGCCGCCGTGCTGGGTGTCGCGCCGCCGATGATGTTGAGCGGCTGGCAACCGCTCGCCACCGCGACGGGGTTGGCGCAGGTGATCGTGCCATTGGCGCCGCGCACCGCCTGGATCGCCGCATTGTAGCGCGGCATCAGCGGAATGTTGCTGACGTTGATGTCGGTGATCTCGGTGCCGTTTTCGTAATAGCCGTCATAGCGCCAGTCGGTGCCCAGCGCCGAGAACTTGCCCTTCGCGCCGACCACGAAGCGATACTGGTCGCGCTTGGTGTGGACGGTGACGAAATTGGGGAAGATCGCATTGTCGACACCATAGCTGAAGCTGGTGATGCCGTTGGTCGCGCAGGCAGCCTGAATGGCGGCGGGCACATAGGGGTTCGAGCATTGCAGCGTCAGATTGCCGAACTGCGCCGAGCCGGGGTTAGGCACATTGCCCGTCGTCACCCGCGCGACATTGACGGTGGTGTAGATCTCATTGTCGCTGTCGATGTCGAAACCGATACGCCCATAGCCGTTGGCACGCGTCAGCGAGGACATCAGCGCATTGCCGTTGGTGACATTGCCCGAACGGTCGCCGCCCTGGCACAGGCCGTTGTAGCAGCCGATGACCGCGCCATTGGCGGCATGCGAGGGCACGCCGTTGGAACCATACTGGAACTGATAGGGATTGCCGTTCTTGTCGAAGGCGGTGCCCTGCAGCGGCCCGGCGGTGATCAGGCCGTAAAGCGCGGACTGATAGCTCTGGGTGAAGTTGCGGTCGAGATACTGCGGCATGCCGTCATTGGTGATGCCGCGGTTGATGAGGTTGCGCGCGACCAGCCAGTTGCGGCCGTTCGGACCACTGCCGTTGGGATCGTTTCCGACGCCGAAACCGGCCGAGGGAATGCCGCCCTCATGGCTGTATTCGCCGCTCACGATGACATGCAGGCGGTCTTCGAGGAAGGATTTGCCGACCGCCATCTGCACGGTGTAATTGCCGTCATCGCCATACTGGCTGATGCCGCCCTGCACATTGGCCTTGAAGCCCTTGAAGCGGGTGTTGGTCACGAAGTTGACCACGCCGCCCACCGCGTCCGAACCATAGGAGGCCGAGGCGCCGCCGGTGACGACATCGACGCGCTGGATCAGCAATTGCGGGAACAGGCTGACGTCGGCGACACCGGTGACATTCGCGCCCACGACGCGCTGGCCGTCGATCAGCGTCAGGGTGCGGATCGGCTGAAGGCCGCGCAGCGACAGGGTGCTGAGGCCCTGCACGCCGGTCGAGGTGCCGTTCGCGCCGACGGTGGCGCCGGTGCTGCCGGTCAGCGAGGGAAGCTGGGCCACGGTGGTGAAGATATTGGGCTGGGCGTTCTTGGCGATCGCATCCGCGCCCAGCACCTGGGTCGGGGTCGGCGCGCTGAAGCCGCCGCTGGTGATGCGTGACCCGGTGACGATGATGTCGCGGCCCGGAGCGGGCGCGGCGGCGGTTTCCGGTGCGGCAACCGGGGCATCCGGCGCGGGAGCGGGTGCGGCCTGCTGCGCCAGCACGGGCGTGGCCAACATGGTGGACGCCGCCAGCGCCACACGCATGATCGTTTTCGTTGCGACAAACCTCATCATGATCCCCCTTTGGGCCGTCTCGGGTCATTCGCCCGACCATCGGCTTTGCGTATTTTCAGCTTCATAGGTCGAAAGCGGCGCGCTTCACAAGATAAATTCGGTAATTTTCTTTATTTAAGTTTTGCCATGCGCAAACGCGCCACAGCCCGGCGGAGCGGCTCCGCCGGGCTGCCAGAATTACGCTATTTTACTGATGCTTAGGTAGCGGTATCACCGAGCAGATCGAGCGCCAGAGCGATGGGACCCAGCGGCCCGGCAAGCGATCCAAGCCCCGGCGCCATCACAAAATCTTCCGCCGGCAGAGTCAGATAATCACCGATCAGAGCGCGCAGCTGCGCCTCGATTCGCGCGATCAGAACCGGCCGCGACGCGATCACCCCGCCGCCGAACAGGATCTTGCGCGGCCCGGCAATCGACACCAGCGCCTGGCTCATCTGCGCCAGCGCATCGACCACCTGCTCCCACACCGGATCCTCGTCGGAGAGCGTTGCGCCATCACGCCCGGCACAGGCGGCAATCGCCGGACCTGCGGCCAGACCTTCGACGCAATCGCCATGAAAGGGACAATGGCCTTTCCATGTCGCGCCGGGCAGACGTGCGACACGCATATGCCCGGCCTCGCAATGGCCGATGCCGCGCGTGGTGCGCCCATTGACGATCAGCCCGACGCCGACGCCGGTGCCGACCGTGACATAGGCCAGATCGTCCAGCCCCTGCCCCGCGCCCCAGCGACGCTCGGCAAAGGCGGCGCCATTCACATCGGTGTCGAAGGCAACCGGCACCGGGTAACGCGCGGCCAGCCTGCTTGCGAGCGGCGTATCGCGCCAGCCCGCCTTGGCCGTCGAGGTGATGTTGCCATAGCTGGGCGAGGCACGATCCAGATCCAGCGGACCGAAGGAGGCGATGCCCAGCGCCTCGAAAGCGCCCTCCTGCCACCAGCCATCCAGTACAGCCTCGATGGCCGCCACCGTCCCGACCGGATCGAGCGTGGGGATCGTCTCGCGCGCGGTGATCTGGCCTGTTTCATCGGCCATAACCACGATGCATTTGGTGCCGCCCAATTCGACGCCAGCGATACGCCTCATCATTTTTCTCTTTTGTTTCATTGAGATGAAACCGATCTTCGCGGGACAACAGCCAAGCTCGGTAAGCTCTAACTACGCTGCCGGGCGATTTATTCAATCAATTTTATTTTTTAATTGCCGCTGGTGCTTATGGCCATCACGACATTATCCCTGCATCACATCACCCAGTGCCGACACAGGAGTTCCATACGCGTGCCCCCCAAGCTTCTTGACCCCAAGCTTTTCCCTTACGCCGCGTCGCTCGCCCTCGCCGTTTCAAGCGCATCGGCCATGGCGCAGAGCCTCCCGGTCGCCACTCTGCCCCAGGTCATGCCGCAGCCCATCGCCATGCGCCTCACCGCCGGGCTGCTGCCGATCGGGCCCAAGGCGACGATCGTGATGCAGCGCGACAGCGACCCCGAAATGCTCCGCTTGGTGCGCGAGGGGCTGGCTGCGATCGGCGTCACGGATATCCGCATCGCGCATCGCCGACCCTCTACCGCCAGGGAAACGCTGATCGTCCTCGGCATGGCAAGCGACACCACCGTCGCGCAGGCTCTGGCGCAGGCGGGCGGCACACCGGTCACCGATCATGAGGGCTATGCGCTGGCGAGCGCGGCCTCGGGCGGCGCGGCGCTGATCGTGCTGGCCGGCGCCGATGCGGACGGCCTCTATTACGGCGCTCAGACCTTCCGGCAGATCGCCACGCGCGGCACCATGCCCGCGCTGACCATCGCCGACCACCCGCGCATGGCGGTGCGCGGCACGATCGAGGGCTTCTATGGCGCCCCCTGGTCCAGCGCCGACCGGCTGGCGCATGTCGACTTTCTCGGCAGCCTCAAAGCCAACACCTATGTCTACAGCCCCAAGGACGATCCCTATGCCCGCGACCGCTGGCGTGATCCCTATCCGGCAGAGCGGCTGGCGGAACTGAAGACGCTCATCGAAGAGGCGCGGCGGCGCCATGTGCGCTTCACCTATGCGATCTCGCCGGGACCCTCGATCTGCTACAGCGCGCCCGCAGACGTGGCGGCGCTGCGCCGCAAGATCGATGCTTTCCATGCGCTGGGCGTGCGGTCTTTCTACATCGCCTTTGACGACATCAACTACACCAAGTGGAACTGCCCCGGCGACGAGGCCGCTTTCGGCGCGCCCGACAAGGCGGCGGCAGGGCGCGCCCAGGCCGCCCTGACCAATGACACGATGGGCTGGCTCACCGCGCGCGATCCGCAGGCTGGGCTGATGATCGTGCCGACCGAATATTACGACGCCGCCGAATCGCCCTATAAGGCGGCGCTGCGCGCGGTCGATCCGCGCGTCTTCGTGCAATGGACCGGTACCGATGTGGTGCCTCCCGCCATCGCCATCCGCGATGCCAAGGCCGCCGCCAAGGCCTTCGGACGCAAGACGCTGCTTTGGGACAATTACCCGGTCAACGATTATCCGGAATCGACCGGGCGGCTGCTGATGGCCCCCTATGCGGGGCGGGCGGGCGGCCTGTCGGACGAGTTGAACGGCATTCTGGCCAATCCGATGAATCAGGAGGCGCCCAGCCGCGTCGCGGTGACCGGCAGCGCCGCCTTCGCCTGGAACGACCGCGATTACGACCCCGAGAGCAGCCGCCTTTTCGCGGCGCGCGCTCTGGCGGGCCAAAAGGCGGAGGTGACCACGGCGCTGATGCTGCTCTTCGATCTGGAGCATCTGGCCCCCACCTTCGGCGCACAGGCATGGCAGGTGCAGGCGCCCTTGCTGAAACAGCGCCTCGACCTTGTGCGCGACACTTTGGCCAATGGCACGCCCGCCGAGCGCGGCGCGGTGCTGCGCGACCTTGCCACGCAGGCCGATCGCATCGCCGCCGCGCCCGGCATCATCCGCGCCGGGGTGAGCGATGCCGGTTTCCTTGCCCAGAGCGCGCCATGGCTCGACGCGATGGCGCTGTGGGGCCAGGCCCTTCAGGCGAGCACAGCGGGGCTGACGGCGGCCCTTGCGGCAGACCCCGCAGCCGCGCAGCATTTCGCCGATGCCGCAGCGCTGACCACCAAGGCCGAGGCGATCCACACGATATCGGGCACGACGCGGCCACAGGGCGCGATCCGGGTGGGCGATGGCGTGCTCGATCTCTTCATTCGACAGGCGCCGACTCTGGTGTTTCAGCCTCAGGCGAACACGGCGCCTGTAAGCCCACAGGGCTGATCGAGAGGGCCCGTGTCGATCCGCGATGCGGGCCCCTCACCTTGCAGGTCAGGCTTCCTTGAGCTGACCGACGGGCTCTTCGCATTCGCTCCCGAAGGTATGGGTGGTGATCTGGTTTCGCCCGCCATGCTTGCTGTGATACAATTGACTGTCAGCATGGCCGATCCACATGTCGGGGGTCAACCCCGGCTCGCAGCGCGCCGAAGCCACCCCCACGCTGACCGTGACCCGCTTGCTGATCAGCGAATGTTCGTGCGGAATGTCGAGCGCCTGGACCTGCAACAGGATTTCCTGAGCGACAAACATCGCCGCCTGAGCATCCGCGCCCGGCAGGATGCAGGCGAACTCTTCCCCGCCATAGCGCGCGGACACATCGGCGGCGCGCTTGACGGCGCGGCTCAGCGCCGAGCCGATCATGGCGATGCAGCGGTCACCCGCCGGATGGCCGTAATTGTCGTTGAACAGCTTGAAGAAATCGATGTCGAGCATGATGACCGACAGCCACTCCCCCGTGCGCGCCAGGCGGGCGGTCTCGGTGTTCAGGATCTTTTCCATGCCGCGCCGGTTCGTCAGGCCGGTCAGCGCATCGGTGACGGCCATTTCCGCCATCTTGTCGCGCAGGCGCTTGAGTTCGACATGGTTGCCGACCCGCGCGCGCAGGATGACCGGCTCCACCGGCTTGGTCACATAGTCAATGGCGCCAAGCGTCAGCCCCCGCACCTCATCGGCCGTATCGCCGAGGCCGGTGGTGAAGATCACGGGAACATCGGCCAGCAGGGCCTCGCTTTTCAACTGCTTGCAGAGCTCGAAACCGTTCATGCCCGGCATCAGCACGTCGAGCAGGATCAGATCGGGCAGGATGGTCCGCGCGGTCTCCAGCGCCTCCTCGCCCGAGGTGGCGAAGGAGATCTCGTAATCATCCTCAAGGATGGCGTTCATGATCTCGATGTTGGAGACTTCATCGTCCACGATCAAAATGGACGCGCGGCGGGTGATGCTGCCGGTCAAGCTGTTCATGATGCCTCTCTGATCTCGGGGGCGATCTCGGGGACGGGCCAGTCCTGCCCGGCATCGAGCAGCGTCAGCGCCTGATCGTAATTGAGCCTTTCCAGCGCCTTGCGCAGGGGATGGTCGGCGATGGCCTCCGGCGACAGCCCCATAGTCTGGGCCAGCGAATCGAAGCCGGACCGCGCCTTGAGACTGCGGCGCTGGATCTGGTCACGCAGCCGCGCGGCAGCAGCCGCCACCTCGGCCGGATCGGCCAGTGCCGGGCCCTTGTCATCCCGCACGACCTGCCGATCCGCTTTCAGGCTGAGCGCCGCCGCAATGGCCGGGGCGATCTTCGCCTCCAGCTCGGCGATCCTGCTGTCGATCCCGGAGAGGTCCTCCGCCGCGATCCTGCGCTCGATCTGAGCCGCGATGGCCTGAACCTCGGGCAATTCGAGCGAGCCCGACACGCCTTTCAGCGTATGGGCAAAACGCCGGGCCTCGGCATGGTCGCCGCGCGCCAGCATCGCCGTCAGGCTCTTTCCGGCATCGACGTAGCTGTCCGCGAAGGAGAGGATCAGCTTGCGCAGCAGAGCCGCCTTGCCGTTGACCCGCCCCAGCGCCGCCTCCAGTCCGAAGGGCGGAAGCTGGTCGGGCAGAATGGCGTCAATCTTCAACGCCGGCTCGCTCACGGCCGCCACAGGCGCAGCCGCCGCGCGATCCGCCTTCAGCCACCGGTCAAGCGTGCGCACCAGATTGGCTGGAGCAATCGGCTTGGCGATATGGTCGTTCATGCCCACGGCAAAGCAGCGCTGGCGCTCTTCCTCATAGGCATGGGCGGTCATGGCCAGAATTGGCAGGGCATCGGCGGACCAGCTCCGGCGGATGATGCCGGTCGCCTCGATGCCATCCATCTCGGGCATCTGCACATCCATCAGGATCGCGGCATAATCCGCGCCGCGCTGGGCCATAAGGTCGCAGGCGATCCGCCCGTTTTCCGCGACATCGAAGAGCAGCCCCGCATCGGTGAGCAGTTCCTCGGCGATTTCGCGGTTGATCTCATTGTCCTCCACCAGCAGCACGCGCAGACCGCGCAAGGCCGGGGAGACCATCGGCACGCCGCCTTGCGCCGCCTCTGCCTCGCCCTGCGGCGCGTCGAGGAACAGATTGGTGATCGTGCCCAGCAGCGCGCGGGCATCCACCGGCTTGGTGAGGAAGGCCGAGATTTCCGCCTTGCCCAGCTCCGCCATGAACTCGTCATTGCCATAGGCGGTGACGATCAGGGTGACGGGCAGTCTGGCCAGGCCGGGAATGCGCCGTATCGCCTCGATCGTGTCGATGCCGTCCATGCCCGGCATCTTCCAGTCGAGCAGCAACAGATCATAGGGCTGGCCCGAGGGCAGCGTCATCTCGATGGCACTGATCGCCTCCGGCCCCGAGGCGACAAGATCGACAGCCATGCCCCAGTCGCGGAAAATCTCTCCGGCGATCTGGCGCGCGGCGGCATTGTCATCGGCGACCAGCACCTTGAGCTTGCGCAGCGCCGGGGAAGGCTGCAGCCCGATGGCATCCATGCCCTGAGGCAGCGCCATGCCGACCGTAACGATAAAGGTGCTGCCGACGCCGGGCTCGCTCTCGACGCGGATCTGCCCGCCCATCAGCTCGACGATCTGCTTACTGATCGCCAGCCCCAGCCCGGTGCCGCCGAACTTGCGCGTGGTCGAACTGTCCGCCTGGGTGAAGGCGTTGAACAGAGAGGCCTGCTGCTCCGGCGTCAGCCCGATGCCGGTGTCGCGCACCGAGAGTTCGAAGCGCGCCTCCTTCTCGTCACTGGTCAACAGCCGGGCCGAGACCGTAACCTCGCCCGCGCTGGTGAATTTCACCGCATTGCTCAGCAGATTGAGCAGCACCTGGTTGAAGCGCAACTCGTCCCCCAGCAGTTCGGGGGGAATGGCATCCTCGACATGGCGCCGCAGGACCACGCCCTTGGCTGCGGCATTGTCGGCCACCAACTGGATCTGGTTCTCGATGGCGGCGCGCAGATCGAAGACATGGCTTTCCAGCGTGAGCTTCCCGGCCTCATTCTTCGAAAAATCGAGAATATCGTTGATCAACCGCAGCAGCGACACGCCCGCGCCATTGATCTTGGTGATGTAGTCGCGCTGTTTGGGATCAAGTTGCGTGCGCTGGAAGAGATGGCAAAAGCCGAGGATCGCATTCATCGGCGTGCGGATCTCATGGCTCATATTGGCCAGGAACATGCTCTTGGAGCGGTTGGCGTCCTCGGCCTCCTGCGTGCGCAGTTCCAGCGCCTCATTCTTCTCGACGATTTCCGCGCTCATCCTGCCGATGCGCCCGAAGCTTTCGACCACCATATTGCTCAGCCAGACCAGCACGGCCGTCTGGAAGGCGACGATGGCCGCATGCAACAGCACCCGCCCAATATCGCCCTCGCCGGGAAACACCGCAAAAGGCAGCAGATAAAGCAGAACCAGATGGTGCAGCGCCGTCGCCGTCGCCGCGACAAGGATGGCGGTGCGGTCAAACCAGGCGATGGTTAGGGCCAGCATGGCGAAGAAATACATATGCATGTCCATCTGCCAGGGATGGCCCCGCAGCAGGAAGAGCAGCAGCGCCGGTTCGCCAACCAGCGCAACGGCGGAAAGATAGCGGGTGGCGGGCGCAATGCCGCGCTGCAACCAGGTCAGGTGATAGGCTCCGGCCAGCACCGCCCCCGCCAGCATGGGCGAAACGGGCGAGCGCCCCATGAACCAGGCCACCAGCCCGAGCAAAGGCACATGCGCCCATAGCAGCGCGAGAAGAAGGCGCGCGAAATGGCGGCGCAGACTGTCAAGTTCGAGGTTCATTGGGGAGACGCTTCCGACTGGAGACCGAAACAGCCTGCGATGCGTGGGCTTGGCAGCACCAGCCATGCGCCGCCTTGCTTCGCCCTCGCGGCGAAATCGCTGCGGGATGAGCTGGCGATGGCAACATTGGCAAAGCCGCCGAGCGCCGCAAGGCCGCCATCCGCGCCGCGGATGACATCGATCATCCGGCTCTGGCCCGACCATGGCGCGCCGATCACCACATATTGACCGTTACGGCCGTCCCCGGAGAGCGAGGCGCCCAGCAGGGCCGTCAGCCCGAGGGTGAAGAGCACCGCTGCCGGCGCAAAGTCGCGCAGCGCCGGGCTCTGGCGCAACCGGGCCACGGCATCGGAGGATACCTTCATGCGATTGCCACGAGACGACGACCAAAGTGCCACCATAGCTCTTCATCCTCTTTTCGAGGAATCTTTAGCATTGAAGTCCTTGTTCTTCGTTAACGCAGCCCCTGCTGGACATGCCCTCAAGCCCAACGCGATGAAAACAACAGGATGATGCCAACTATGCCACCAGCCTCGACATGAAAGACATCAGCATGTCATCCATCACCTTTCGTGTAGCATTGGACATTTGCGTTCCTCCAAGGGCATGTCTTCGCAACCAATACAAACATAAGTAATTTATCTTATTTGTAGCGCTCCACCATACAGATCAGCCCAACAGGCGCCGCAGTCCATCCATCTCCGCGAAAAACGCCTGCCGCGCATCAGAGGCAAAGGGATTGCCGCTCTCGATCGCGGCGGTGACGCCGACCGCATCGTGGCGCACCATCGAAACGGCCTCCCACAGCAGGTCGAAGCTGCGCGTGGTGATGCGGCGCGGCGCCTCCAGAGGCAGCAGCGCCCGCGCGATCAGATGGGTGAGCCCCTGCGTGAAGGCGGCTTCGCGATCATGCTCCTCGGGCGTCGCCCAGATGATCCGCAGCCCCATCGCCCTGCGCAGAAAGGCGGCGACACGGCGCGCCTCACCGCCTCGAATGGGACAGAGCACAAGCTTGAGCCCCCGCATGCCGCCCCCCGATGCTTTGCGGCCCGAACATGGGATGAGTGGCGATCACCGACACATGCGGGGGAAGCTGCGCCACCATGATCCGCGCCGGTTCGACCTTCACCGATCCGACGTCCATCACCAGCGCACCGGGGCGCAGCAAAGGCGCGATCTGCGCGCAAAGCGCGCCCAGTGCCGCCACCGGCACGGCCAGCACCACAATGTCGCAAGCGCAAACCCGCGCCAGATCGGTCAGCGTGACACCCTCGGGCGCCTCGGCCAAAGGCGCGCTGTCCGTGGCGTAAATCTTGAGAAAATCGCGCAGATGATCCGCAATCAGCCGCCCGAAAGCGCCAAAACCGATGATGCCGAGCGAGGGGCGATCCGAGAAATCAGGCGATGCCACAAGATTGTGCTTTCATAAGAAAGCTGCCGGACCTGCCTTGCCTGAAAGTGATGCAACCGCTGGTCGAGCAGCGGTTGAAGGACGACACAGACCCACCGCTGATCAGCGGTAATAATACGTCCCGTTCAGGAGAAAGGTCTTGGCCATGGCCTGCGGTTAGATCGGGCATGGACCCTTGTCAATGCGATGCGCACCTCGCCCGGCACCCCGCGCAGGATCGCGGCCCGCACCCGTCCGGATGCAGGCCGCATCATGGAAGATCGACGCCCCACGAGAAAGCGCGATCCTCACCGATTTACCGCAAGCCCCTCCCGGAGACAGCGGCCAGATCCTTGCCCGGCAAGCCGGCGCTACGCGCACCCCCGGCCCGAGCCATCGCCTGCTCGACAAAGCCGTCAAGCTGCCGGCCACCTTCCCGCCGCGCGGTCAGGACGCAAGCGGCGCGGCGCATGCCGGTGCCGTCGGTGTCGACCGTGTCTCGGCAGACGTTCCACGCCGCCGCGCTGATGCGGTGCCGGGCAGCATTCTGGCCTTCAGGTGTGGTCAGATCGACGCCGGCCAGGTTGATCTCGACCCGTGGTGCCTGATCGGCACTGTCGTCGATGGTGTGTGCGCTCGCGCTCTGGGCTGCGGCCAGAGCGGCAGCGAAGACAAGGGCGCAGCGAAGCGTGGCACGAAGAGACGTGGTCATACTCAATCTCCTGATGTTTTGCTCCCCAGTGTCGAAGGGGCCGCATGGGGCCAGGCGAGGGCGAGCGGGGGCGGCTTCACCATCGCGGGTAAAGGGCATGCATTGGGGGAATGCGTCAGAACTGTGTGGTTCAGGGGCCGGTATGGGGCCCGTCCGGGGGGTGAAAGCCGGACGGGCCGACGGCCGGGGGGAGCGGTGGGCGATTCCGCCCGCCCCCGATCGTCACATCATCAGATCGTCATATCGTCAGTTGTCGGAACTGTCCGAAGCGGCATGGCGGGCGGCGCGGGCTTCGGCCATGGCTTCGATACGGGCCCGATTGGCCTCGGCCAGCGCCTCGCGCCGCGCCTGATAGGCTTGCGCCATGGCTTCGGCGCGCGCCTGATTGGCCTGGTTCAAAGCATCCCGGCGGATCTGATCGGCCTGAGCCATGGCCTCACGCCGGGCCTGCTCGGCGTCGCGAAGAGCCTGGTTGCGGGCCTGTTCCGCCTCGCGGCGCCCCATTTCGGCTTCACGGCGACCACGCTCGGCCTCGGCGCGACCGGCGGCGGCCTGAGCCAGCCCCTCGGCGCGGGCCCGACTGGCTTCCTCACGGATGCGGGCGATTTCGGCGCGGGACAGCGGGCCATCGCCCTCGTCACGCATGGCGCTCAGCGGCGGGGCCGGAGGTGCGGGGGGCATAGGCGGCACAGGCGGCACGGGGGGAACCGGCGGGATCACATCGGCAGTGTCATCGCTCACCACCGTGGAATGCCCGCCATTGCGCACCACCCGAACCGTGGTGTGATGTCCATCGGCCTTGACCACGCTGATCGTGGTATCGCCATTCCGATCACGATAGCGGCTTTCCACCGTGCCATCGGGGTGAACCATGCGCCAGCTCTGGCCCGGCTTGAGTTGAGGCAGATCGGCGGCGGCGGCAAAGCTGACCAGCGACCCGGCCACAGCCAGAGAGGCCACACCCGTCAGGCCGACCATCACCCCGCGTGAGCGGCGCAGCAGATCGCCCGGCGCGGCATCCAGCACCTGATGCACCCGGCGCGACAGGCCATGGCCCGCTGCCATGCCATTCGCCGGCACAGCACGCGTGGTGCCCATCCCGCCCGCACGGCCCGCAAGGCAGGTCATCAGCGTTTCGGCATAATCGGCAGGAGCGCAGCGCAGCAGGGCGCTGGCATCGGCGGCTTCCTCGCAATGCTGGACCAGCGCGCGGGTGAGCACCCAGACCAAGGGATTGAACCAGAACAGCGCCGTCGCCACCCGCGCCGCCATCAGCGCCAGCCAGTCGGTCCCGGCGATATGCGCCGCCTCATGCGCGAGGATGGCCGGGGCATCGGCGGGGCGCAGGGCGCTGGACGGGTCGATCAGGATGACGGGGCGGCTCAGCCCCCAGCTCAGCGGGGCCCGCACCCGGTCGCTGACCAGCAGAAGCGTGTTTGCCGGAGCGCCGGACGCCCTGAGTGCATGCTGCCACGCCCTATCGTCGAGCGGTCGCGCCCGGCGGGTCCAGCGGCTCAAAAGCGCCAGCCCCAGCGCCAGATGCCCCAGCAGAACGCCCACGCCCAGCCCATAGGCCAGCAGCGCCAGCGTCGAAACCGAGGGCAGTTGCAAAGGCGCCTGCGAGGGCGAGGCCACAGATTGGGCGGAACGGTCGGGCGTCGCAGAGGCCTGCACGGGCACCGCACGGGCCTGCTCGATGCGTGTCGCGGCTTTCTGCACCGGCATCATCGCGGCCAGCGCGGCGGGCATCGGCACCTGCACGCGCGGCAGCCACGGCAGCGCCAGCAGCAAGGCCAACGCCAGCTTCAGCCAACTGGCCCGGTCGAGCGGCGAGCGATGGCGCAGCAGCCACAGCCCTCCCAGCCCGAGCACGGCGCCCAGCGTCGATTGCGCGGCAAGGCCGCCAAGCAGCGCCGGGCTCACGACTGATGCTCCTGAGCGGCGGCGCGGGCGCGGGCCTGTTTCAGCGCCTCTTCCAGCGCCTCAAGTTCTTCGGCATCGGGCTGGCGCGACATGCCCAGCAAGGCGGTCGCGGCGCTGATGGCGGAGCCTTCGAAGAAGGTCTTCACGAATTGGCTGAGCGCCGAACCGCGCACCTGTTCGACAGCCTGCGTCGGGCTGTAATCATAGACGCCATCGCGTTCGACATGGCTGACCAGCCCGCGCGCTTCCAGACGGCTGAGCAGGGTGCGCACCGCCGAAGAGCCGGGCGCATCGGCCATGCGATCGCGCACGGCCGCCGCGGTGATGGGGGCATTGGCGCACAGGATCTCGAAGACCTCGCGTTCGCGCCTTGGCAGTTTGAGCGTCATGATCCTCTCCTCGAGTCTCGCTACATTTGTAGCATGCTACATTTGTAGCACATCCGCAAGCGCAATTTCACAGCGAGCAAAAGGATGGTGGCCGAGCGCTACCATCATGCCATTTTTCGCGTGTTTGTGAAAACCCATGCTGATATTGCATTGTTCAATAGCAAAATCCGCTTGGCCGCCCCCGGCAAATCACGATAGCTGTGAGTCATAACAAAACTGGGGGAATGAGATGTTCTATCGAAAGCAGGCCGCGCGCGGCTGCAGCATCCTTGCGCTTATCGTCTCCACACATGCCGCCATGGCGCAGGACACCGCGCCTGCCGCCCCGGCCCAGCCACAGGCCGCCGATATCATCGTGACCGGATCGCGCATCGCCCGCCGCGATCTGGTGGCGCCCAGCCCCATCGTCACCGCCTCCGCCGAGGCGCTGCAGGCCACCGCCCAGCCCACCGTGGATGCCGCGCTGTTGCAGATGCCCGCTTTCCAGCCGGGCTCGGGCAGCTTTTCGAACTCCAGCACCGGCGGCACGGTGGGGCAATCGACGCTCAACCTGCGCGGGCTTGGCGCCCAGCGCAATCTGGTGCTACTGGAGGGCCGCCGCCTGCAGCCCGGCAGCATCGACAGCACCATCGACATCAACACCATCCCCTCGCTCGCCATCGGCAATGTCGAGGTGATTTCGGGCGGCGCCTCGGCCACCTATGGGTCGGACGCCATGTCGGGCGTGGTCAACTTCAAGCTGCGCAAGAATTTTCGCGGGCTGGAGATGCGCGCTCAGGCCGGGATCTCCGGTCAGGGCGATGCGGGCAACCAGCAGCTTGGCGTGCTGTATGGCACCGCCTTCGCTGACGGGCGCGGATCGCTGATCATTTCGGGCGAATATGCCCATCGCTCGGTGCTGAGTTCGCAGGATCGCGATTTCTCGAAATACAGCGCCACCAGCGGCTTTATCTCGCAGGGGTACTATGTGCCTCAGGCGGGCAATTTCGCGTCGCAGGCCGCGCTCAACAGCGTCTTCGCCAAATATGGCGTGGCCGCGGGAACGGTGAGCGGCACCACCAATCTGGGCTTCAACCAGAACGGCTCGCTGTTCACCAAGACGGCCCCCGCCTACAATTATCAGGGTCCGACGACCAACCCTTACGTTTCCACCCCGACCGCCTTCGGCTACAATTCCAATTTCTACAATTTCATTCAGGTGCCACTCAAGCGCTACAACATCTTCGCGCATAGCGAGTTCGAGGTGGACGACCACACCACCCTTTATGCGCAGGGGCTCTACAACAACACCAGCGCCTCGACGCAATCCTCGCAGCCCATTCTGGCGGCGCCGTGGCAGCTCGATATTCCCGTCACCAACCCCTTCATCCCGGCGGATCTGAAGACGCTGCTCGCCTCGCGCGCCAACCCCACCGCCACCTTCACCTTCAACAAACGCGCCGATGAAGCGGGCCCGCGCGCCTTCACCACCGAGGGCCAGACCTATCAGGGCCTGCTCGGCGCCAAGGGCAAGCTGGCCGGGCTGGACGGCAGTTGGGATCTTTACGCCTCCTATGGCGAGGGGCTGAACAAGGACATCACCACCTCTGGCGCGATGAGCATGTCGGCGGCGCGCACGCTGATCAACGCGCCCGATGGCGGGGCCAGCATCTGCGCGGGCGGCTACAATCCCTTCGGCATCACCCAGCTTTCGGACAGTTGCCGCGCCTATCTGCTGCGCACCCTGGTCAACAAGACCAAGGTGACGCAGACCGCCGTGGAAGGCACGATGGAAGGCCGCCTGTTCCACCTGCCGGCGGGCAATGTGCGCTTCGCCGTGACGGCGGGCTATCGCCGCAACACCTACAAGTTCAACCCCGATGCGGCCTCCATCGGCGGCGACATCTCCAGCATCACGGCCACCCAGCCCACCACCGGCGCCATCAGCGTGGCCGAAGGCGCGGTCGAGCTGCTGGTGCCGCTGCTGGCCGACACGCCGCTGGCGCGCGAGGTCAACCTCGATCTTGGCTATCGCTATTCGCATTACAATGTTTCGGGCGGCGTCTCGGCCTACAAGGCCTCGCTCGACTGGCGGGTGGCCAGGGTGCTGCTGCTGCGTGGCGGCTATCAGCGCTCGGTGCGCGCGCCCAACATCGGCGAGCTGTTTCTAGCCCCCTCGCAGACGGTGACCAACATCGGCCTGCCGCCCTCCGCCGGTGACCCGTGCGACGCCCGCAGCGCCGCGCGCGCCGGGGCCAATGCGGCGAAGGTGCAGGCCCTGTGCATCGCCACCGGGATCAATCCGGCGCTGTACAACAGCTTCACCCAGCCCACGACCTCCATCGTGACCCAGACACAGGGCAACAGCCAGTTGACCCCCGAAAAGGCCGACACCTTCACGGCGGGGGCGGTGCTGCAATCCCCGGCCAGGGCAGGGCTTTTCCGCCGCATGAGCCTGACGGTCGATTACTACAACATCAAGATCGCGCAGGCGATTTCGCCGCTGGCGGCCAATGTCGCGCTGCAGAAATGCTTCAACAGCGATGGGTCGAACCCCACATACGATCCGTCGAATTATTTCTGCAAACTGTTCGGGCGCGACGCGACCTCGGGCCTGTTCACCACCGCCTCGCAGCCCTATCTCAATCTGGGCGGCTACAAGACCTCAGGCATCGACGCGCAATTCGACTGGCATGCCGATTTTGCCGACATGGGCCTTGGCGGCAAGGGCGGCGTGACACTCAATGTCGAGGGCAACTATCTCTCGCAGTTCGACATTCAGGTGCTGCCCGGCTCGGCCTATCAGAACTGGGCGGGCACGATCAGCTCCACGGTCAGCTATCCGCGCTTCAAGCTGCTGACCAATCTGGCGGTCGACATCGGCAAGACGCAGATCAGCGGGCGCTGGCGCCACACCTCGGCCTTTGCCGACAGCTCGCGCGTCACCAGCGCCAGCACCACCGTTCCGGGCACGCCCGCCTATGATTACTTCGACCTCTCGGCCCGCGTGAAAGTCTCGGACAAGTTCGAACTGCGCGGCAGCGTGAACAATGTGCTCGACAAGCAGCCACCCATCGTCGGCGGGGTTGCGGGCACCACCAATCTGGGTGTCTATGATGTGGTGGGCCGCGCCTTTATGGTCAGCGCCACGGCCCGCTACTGATGAGGGGGAAGCCCATGCGGCGCTGGATGATCGCCTGCAGCGTGCTGGGCCTGTGCGGAGCCATGCCCGCGCTGGCCCAGAAGGAGGCGCCGCCGCAGGCGCGTTGCAGCGCGCTGGCCTCGGGGGCCATCGCCGGTCTGGCGAAGGACGCAGCCGTGGACAGCGCGGTGGTCCATCCCGCCGCCGCGCCTCTGCCCGCCCATTGCGAGGTGATCGGCCATATCGCCCGCCGCACAGGCAGCGACGGGCAGAGCTATGAAATCCGCTATCACCTGCGCCTGCCCTTCGACTGGAACCGCCGCTTCTTCTTTCAGGGCGGCGGCGGCGGCGACGGCGTGCTGGGCGATGCGCTGGGCAACCTGCAAGGCGAGCAAAGCGAGGTCGCCCTCTCGCGCGGCTTCGCCGTGGTCTCGCAGGATTCCGGCCATGACAACAACCGCAACGACCGCCCCGAACGCGGCGGCCCCACCAGCTTTGGCTGGGATTACACCGCAAGGCGCAACTATGCCTTCGCCTCGCTGGGCCGGGTGACGGCGACAGCCAAGGCGCTGCTGGCGACGTTCTATGGCGGGCCGCCGCAATATTCCTATTTCGTCGGCTGCTCGAAGGGCGGGCAGGAGGGCATGGCCATGGCCGAGCACTTCCCCGATGATTTCGACGGCATCATGGCCAATGCGCCGGGCTTCTCCCTGCCCCGCGCCGCGCTGGCGCAAGTGTGGGACAGCAAGGCGTTCATGCGCCTTGCCAAGGACGATAGGCGCTTTGACGCCAATGGTCTGCCTTTGCTCAACGCCACCTTCTCCAACGCCGACCTCGGGCTGATCTCTGGCGCGGTGCTGAGGGCCTGCGACGCGCTGGATGGCGCGCGCGACGGCATCGTCGGCGCGGTGGGCGCGTGCACCACGCAGCGCGTCCGCCCCGAACTGGCACGTCTCACCTGCAACGGCGCCAAGAATGCCTCCTGCCTGTCAGGCGGTCAGATCCAGGCCTTCGCGCAGGTGATGGGCGGGCCGAAAAACAGTCAGGGCCATGCCATCTACACCGACTGGATGTGGGATGCCGGGATCGGCGGCGACTGGGGCGGCGGAAGCTTCACCGGCTGGCGCGCGTGGAAAATCGGCACGGCGGGCGCTGCGCTCAATGATGGCCGCAATGTGCTGCTGGGCGGCACGGCACTGCCCACCATGTTCCAGAGCCCGCCCGTCGCCGTGGCCAACACGCCCGCCGCGCTGATCACCTATGCGCAGGGTGTGAACATGGATGCCGCGCAGGCAGGCATCTATCGCACCACCTCGGACTTCCCCGTTTCGGCCTGGGATCTGATGGCGGCACGCTCGGCGGATCGCAGCGCCTTTCAGCGCCATGGCGGACGGATGATCGTGGCGCAGGGCGTGGCCGATCCGGTCTTTTCGCTCAACGACACGCTCGACTGGTGGCGCGCGCTGGACAAGGCCGACCATGGCCATGCCGCAGACTTCACCCGCATCTTCCCGGTGCCGGGCATGAACCACTGCCGGGGCGGGCCGGGCACCACCAGCTTCGATGCCTTCACCGCGCTGCAGAACTGGGTCGAAAAAGGGCAGGCGCCCCGGACCATTCTGGCCACCGCGCCCAAGGGCACGCCATGGCCGGGCCGCACCCGGCCGCTCTGCGCCTGGCCGGCCACGGCCCGCTATGACGGCCATGGCGACATTGAAAGCGCCGCCAGCTTCTCCTGCGTGGCACCCAACAGCAAAGGACCATCATCATGACCAACCGCCGTGATTTTCTCGCCACCGGAGCCTTGCTGTCGCTCGCCATGGGAGAGCAGGCCCTCGCCGCCCCCGCCCCCTCATCGGATGGCGCGCCTCGCCTCGAACTGGCGCTTGAGATCATCGCCGATATCGCTGAATCGCAAGATATGGGCGAAGGCCCGCTGGGCGGACGGCGCATCGTGCCCATCATCGGCGGCGAGTTTTCCGGCCCCGGTCTGCATGGTCACGCTCTGCACGGCAAGGTGCGCCCCGGCGGCGCCGACCGCCAGTTGATCCGCAGCGATGGCGTGAAACAACTCAGCGCCCTCTACGAGCTGGAAACCCATGATGGCGCGATCATCACCGTGCTGAACAAGGTGCTGGTCGAGAACTTTGCCGACGGCAGCCGCTATGCCTTCTCCACCCCAGAGATCACCGCGCCCAAGGGCCCCTATGACTGGCTGAACCATGCCGTTTTCGTCGGCACGCTCACCAGCCTGAAACCAGCGCGTCAGGCAGTCAAACTGCGCTTTTTCCGCGTCTTTTAAAGGCCCTGCATCGCTCTATACCGATCAGGACTGCGACACCTCATCGGTATAGAGCAGCAGGATGCCGCCATCGGCATCCCTGATCGCGCGCACCGGCATGGATTGCTCCAGCCCCTCGATGAATTGCGCGGATTCATCGGTCTGGAAGCGTCCGCCCACCCGCAGCGCCGCCACGCGCTGGTCGCCGATGACGATGGGGCGCTTGCGATAGCGGTTGAACTCCTCGACCGCCTGAGCCAGGGAATCACCGTTCAGCTCGATCACATGCTCACGCCATGCCGTCTTTTGCGAAAGACCTGCCGCGTCATAACTCGCCACCGCCACGGCATCAGGGTGGATGATCGCGAAATTGCCCGCCGGCACCTTGTGCAGCGCCGATTGTCCCTCACGCACGCCCACCACGCCATGCGAGACCGTCAGCTCGACCACCGCGCCCCGGTCGCGCACATTGAAGGCCGTGCCCAGCGCGCGCAGCATGGTGTCGCCCACCTCGACATCGAAGGGGCGCGCGGGATTATGCGCCACCTCGAAAAAGGCCTCGCCGCGCTTGAGCCTCAGCCGCCGCCGCTCCCGCGTATAGGCGACCTCGACCACCGTGTCGGAATTGAGCACCACATGCGAACCATCCGGCAGAGCGACCTCGCGGATTTCACCGACGCGCGTGGTCAGAAGCTGGCGATGCAGGAAGAACCAGCCCCCCGCCGCGCCCGCCAGCGCCAGCCCCAGAAGCCCCGCGGAGCCCAGCAACACGCCCCGCCGACTGCCGCGCGGGGCTTGCATGGCCAGATCCGCGCTGCCCACCTCGGGCTCGGCATCCAGCAGGGCGGCGGCGCGCCAGGCCTGACGGGCGCGGGCAAAGGCCACCGCATGTTCGGGCGAGGCCGCGATCCAGCGTTCGGCAGCCTGACGCTCAGCCTCCCCGCCTCCATTCTCGAGCGCGAGCAGATGGCGGATCGCCTCCTCCTCGTGCTGTCGAAGCGGCGCTGTCGGGCTGCTTTCCAACGCTGATCACCTCTTGTTCCTGCTGAGCGAGCGCCCTCATAAAGGCGGCCAGTGCAACGCCCAAGTGTTTTTCAACCGTTGAGACGGACAAGCCCATCTCATCCGCTATCTGCGCCATCGGTTTTTCATGCAGACGCCGCGCCACGAACACCCGCCGGGCCTGCGGGGGCAGAGCATCGAGCACCGGCTGCAGCTTGCGCAACTGGTCGCGCGCGCACAGATGGGCGGACAGATCATAGCTGCTCTGCAGCGCCTCGAACTCGACGATCGTGTCGAAGGCCACCACCTTCTGCCGTCTGGCGCTGTCCACCAGCAGGTTGCGCGCGATGGTGAAGAGATAGGCGCGACCATTGTCCACCTGTTGCCAGCGCGGATTGGCATAGGCGCGCGTCAACACTTCCGAGACGAGATCGTCCAGATCGTCCGCCGCGCCTTTCAATCGGCGCAGGCGCGAGCGTAAAACCGGGGTGTGAGGAAGAATCTCCCTCTCGAACCATTCCAGCTTCGCATGAAGATCCTCCATCGGCGCCCCCGCTTTTTGGTGACCGGCCAGGCTGCTCTCTCTGATATTTCATTTTTGTGCGGCGGGAGAGTAACCAGACTGCCCGCCAGCCCCTCTAAGTCAAATGCCCCCCTGCCCGGCATGGCGGTCCCTCGGCAAAGCTTCGTCTCACCGGATGCATGCCGTTTCATGGGCGCCTGATGGACGCATGGGTCCGCATGGCGCGCTTTCACCGGTCATCAGGGGGACAATCATCATGCGATCGCTCAAGCCTCTCAGAGTTTTTCGCGCGGTACTGCTCGGCTCGACATTGGGCTGCGCCGCGCCGGGCCTGTGCCTGCCCGCCTTTGCGCAGACCCGCAGCAACGCCTCCGCGCTCAACGACGCGCATCTCTTCAACATTCCCGCGCAGGATATGAACGATGCGCTGCTGCGGCTTTCGCAGCAGTCAGGCCTGCGCGTGCTGTTCCGCTATGAGGCGGTTTCCAGCCTGCGCACCGGCGAGGTCAAGGGCTGGTTCTCCACCCGCGACGCGCTGGAGAGACTGATCGCGGGCCGCGCCCTGCGCATGAGCGTCACCGCCTCGGGCGCGGTGGTGTTGATGCCCACCGGCGCGCAGGCCAGCGTCCAGCCCGCAAGGCTGATGATGGCCCCGGCGCCCGCCGCGGTCCCGGCGAATGTGGCGATCAGTTCGCCCGAGCCCGAACCGGCCCCCGCGCCCGAAAAGCCCGCCAGCGACGGCGACACGATCATCGTCACCGGCACACGCGCCACGGGCCGCACCGTTACCAGCAGCGCGGTGCCCATCGATGTGCTCAGCAAGGCCGATCTGCAGACCTCCGGCAAACAATCCACCCGCGATCTGCTGGGCACGCTGGTGCCGTCGATCAACGTGTCGAACGCCGGGTCGGGCGCCAGCTTCGCGGTCAAGACATTGTCGCTGCGCGGCCTGTCGAGCGACGAGGTGCTGGTGCTGGTCAACGGCAAGCGCCGCCACAACACCGCCACCATGTTCATCAACGGCACCACCCAGTCGGGCCAGTCGCCGCCCGATCTGGACCTGATCGCCTCCAACGCCATCGGCCGGGTCGAGGTGCTGCGCGACGGTGCGGCGGCGCAATATGGCTCCGATGCCATCGCGGGCGTGATCAACATCGTGCTCAAGAACGACACCACGGGCAGCGCATCGCTGCTGGGCGGGGCGACGGGCACGGGCGACGGGGTGCAGGGGCGCATGCAGCTCGACAAGGGCTTCAGGCTGGGCGCAGGCACGCTGCATCTCTCGGCGGAGGCCTACAATCAGGGCCATACCTATCGCAGCGGCATCAACACGCTGGTCAACCAATTCACCAACATGGGCGGCCAGCCCGGCGCGGTGGGGGCCAATGGCGCGATCAACTTCGAGATGCCGGTGGGCGAGGCGGCGACGCTCTACAGCTTCGACACGGCCAGCGTCCGTCAGGCCGACGGCTGGCTGACCTATCGCACACCCACGGCGGTCACCAATTACACCACGCTGTTCCCCAACGGCTATTCGCCGCACCTCTTCCTGACCGACTATGACTATCAGGCCAGTCTGGGGATCAAGGGCACCGGCCCGGCGCAGATCAAATACGATCTCTCCACCACCTATTCCGACGACCGCGTCGAGTATGAGGAAAAGAGCGCGCTCAACGTCTCGCTGGGGCCGACGGGGCCGACCAGCTTCTACATCGGCAAGCTGGGCACCAGCGAATGGACGACCAACCTCGACCTGTCGCGCCCGGTCGACATCGGTCTGGTCGAGCCGGTGCTGGTGGCGCTGGGCGCCGAATACCGTCGCGACACCTTCACCATCGGCGCGGGCGATCCCTCCTCCTACATCAATGGCGGCTATGTCTCGACCACCGGCCCCTATGCGGGGGTGATGCGCGCGGTGGGTTCGCAGGGCGTCAACGGTTTTCCCGCCTCATCCGCGGGGGCATGGAGCCGCAACGCCTGGAGCGTCTACGCCAATCTTGAAGGCAAGATCATCCAGGGCGTCGAGCTGGGTCTGGCCGGACGGCATGAGCATTATTCGGACTTCGGAGACACCAGCACCGGCAAGGTCTCGCTGCGGCTGGAACCGGTGCGCGGCTTTGCGCTGCGCGGCACGGCCAGCACCGGCTTTCGCGCGCCGACGCTTCAGCAGGAGCATTACTCCTCGGCCAGCACGATCAGCGTGAACGGCGTGCTGCTGCCGGTTTCGGCGCTGCCGGTCGATACGCCCGCCGCCATCGCGCTGGGGGCCAAACCGCTCAAGCCCGAACGTTCGACCAATTTTTCGGTGGGCATGGTCTTCACCGCCATTCCGCGCCTGACGGTCACGGTCGATGCCTATCAGATCAGGATCAGGGACCGCATCCTGCTTTCCGAAACGCTGCAGGGCAACACGGTTCTCAGTGTGCTGCAATCGGCGGGCATCCTCAATTCGGCGGGGGGGTTCTATTTCTCCAACGCGGCCAGCACCCGCACGCGCGGGCTGGATGTAGTGGCGACCTATCGCGTGCCCGAGACGAAGCTGGGCAGCTTCAATCTCAGCCTGTCGGCCAATCTCAACAAGACCGTCTTCACCCATATCGACGATCTGCCCGATGTGCTGAAGAATGCCGGTCTTGTGCTGATCGGGCGCTCCCGTCAGGGGGATTTCACGCAGGGGACCCCGCGTTCCAAGATCATCGGCAGCGTCAACTGGAGCAAGGACGCCTTCACCGCCATGGTGCGCGCCACGCGCTATGGCTCGGTCACCCAGACCTCCAGCTATTATCCCGGCACCGCCGCCTATGCCGCGGCACCCGATGCCGTTGCCACCCCCAAGACGCTGGTGGATCTGGAGCTGGGTTATCAGCTCACGAAGGGTATCAAGATCACGGCGGGCGCGAACAATCTGTTCAACATCTATCCCGACAGACTGCCGGTCTCGCTGCAGTCCTCGGGCTTCTCGCTTTACAACCCTTATGCGCCCTATGGCTTTTCGGGCGGTTTCTATTACGGGCGCATCAATTTCAGCTTCTGATGCCCTTGAGGGCGGTTGATTACGGCAGAGAGCAAGATCACACTGCCCTGCTTCACCGCCCTCTTTCTCTCCCTATTGGTCAGACGCCAGTCGCCCGGCGCTCCCGCATGATCGGCTTTGCCCGCATCCACGATGTGGTTGGCCTTGCGGCATATCCCCGAGCCACAGGCCGCCCATGCACAAGAACGTTGCGCCTCGCCTCGTGGTATAACCAATATTCCAACCAATTATCGCGAGGGGTGATGCGCCTCTGCGGGCCTGGAACGGTTGCGCCTCACCCATAACATCCCATATATTGGGATCGATATTGGTTATTTGATATTTTCCCGCGCTTTTCTCTTGACCATCTCTTGGCCTAACCAGTACCAACAGATCGCCGAGTCCAAATCAGAACTATTGGTCAGGCAGAAATAAGGGGGAGATTCACATGAACGCGACGCGCGTCCTGAAGCTGTGCCTGTTGGCCAGTGCCGCCATGACATGTCCAACCTCGCTGATGGCCCAGACCAGCGCTGCAACGAGCGTGGCTGCCGAAACCGGCGCTCAGGACAACCAGCAGCCGTCCAACAGGGACATCGTGGTGACCGGCTTCCGCAAATCCTATGCGGATGCGCTGCGCATGAAGCGCAACGATCTGGGCGTGGTCGATGGGATCTCCTCTGACGGGCTCGGGCGGTTTCCGGATCTGAACGTTGGCGAGGCGCTGCAGCGCGTGCCGGGGGTGCAGATCAACCGCGAGGCCGGATCACGCGACGCAACCATCAATTTGCGCGGTCTTCCTGGTACTTACGCCCGCTATACAATCAATGGCCAGTCCTTTGCCGACCCGGTTCTGGATGGCTCGACACCGCTGGGCGCTTTCAACTCCGACGTCTTTTCAGCGATCGCGGTGCGCAAGACCATCTCCGCCAAGGATCAGGCAGGCGGCATGTCCGGCATCATCGACCTGCAGATCGCGCCCGCACTGGGCCGCAAGGATGGCGGCTTCTTCAAGCTGGCCGCCGAATATGACGATCTGGGCAGCTACAAGACGCCGCAGATCACCGCCGGTTACAACAAGCATATCACCGACAATTTCGCGGTTTTCGGCGTCGTCGCCTACAAAAGGGAGAAGTTCCGCCGGGACTCGATCTATTTCAACGCCTACACCCCGTTGTCGCCGACAACGACGCCCAATTTCGCGTCCTATGCCGACTATTACGCCCCCTACAATGCCAACGGCACCTGCAGCGCCGGCAATGTCTGCGCGGCAACCGGCACCGGCACCAAGGGCACCAAAGGCGTGCTTTTCGCATCCGATGAGCGCCAGCTCGTCAAATACAATGAAGGCTCGCTGCTGACCGCAGCCGGGGGCGCCGAGTGGAAACCGACCGACAGCCTGAAGGTCGGCGTCACCGGCTTTTACACGAGACGTAATCTCAACAAGAACTTCACCAATCTGATCGAACTCGACATGCGATCGAATCTGGCGGTGATCTCGCCGACCACGCCGGTCAAGGTGCTGGCCGATGGCAATGCCTATGTGCAGGGCGCCAATTTCTCCAACATCCAGATCAACGATTCCATTCGCGCCCAGCCCTTGCTGGAAGAGATGTGGGACTTCAACGGAACCGCCGAATGGAAGCGTGACGACTGGCGCGTTTCGGGCACGCTGGTCAGTTCACGCGGGCAGAACAACCAGCTCGAAACCCAGTTCGACGTGCGCAATCTGCCGACCCGCGCGGGCAATGGCATCAGCGGTTCCTACAATTCGGGCAGCGGCAACATCAGCAATTATCAGTTGTCGCTCAACAACAATCCGGCGCTCACCGTGCCGTCCGGCCCTTACACTTGGACCGCCGGCAACCAGCCGACACAGATCGCGGCCAATGGCGACCAGATCATTGTCGCGGGCTCCTCGGGCTATGGCCTCAACAAGGTGAAGGCGGCGCAGGGCGAGGTGGAGCGCAAGTTCGATCTGCCCTTCCTCTCCTCCGTCACTCTGGGCGGGCGCTATGAGCAGGATCGCTATATCTCGCGCGGTTACCGCACCAGCGCGAAGGGTGTGCAGACACAGAACATCGACAGCGGCTTCCTGGGCGCCAATCCCTATGCCAGCTCCTTCTTCGGGGGCGCGGCGGGCAATTATCTCGCGAACTGGCCACAGCTCGATTACAATCATATCGTCTCGGCGCTGCAGCCGGTGACGGTGGGCGCCAATGATACGCTCACGCCGCTGGGCTGGATCAACGATGCCACCAACTCGGCCTATTCGCTCTATAACTTCAACGTCAGCCGCGATATCTTTGCCTTCTATGGGCAGGCCGAATTCGCCTTCAAGATCGGCAATATTCCCTTCAAGGGCTACGCCGGCCTGCATTACGAACACACCGACCAGTTGATCGATGCGCTGACCCAGCAGCTCGGCGCCTCGGGCGTGTCCTTCGTGCCCACGCAGTTCAGGCAGAAATACCATGATCTGCTTCCCGCCTTCTACATCTCCGCCAATCTGCGGGACAATCTGATCCTGCGCGCCGGCTATCACGAGGCCTTCGTGCGGCCACTGGCGCGCACGCTGACGCCCACCACGACGATCAGCGCCAATTCCACCGGTTACGCCATTCAATATGGCGGCGCGGATCTGAAGCCCTATTATGCGAAATCCTTCGATGCCTCGATCGAATGGTACAACCGCGCCAATGGCCTCGTCTCGCTGGCCGCCTATCGCAAGAGCATCAGCAATCTGATCGCGGCGGAAAACCGCACCGACAAGCTGTGCCCGGCCGATGCCACCGCCCTGGGCCTTGGTCATCTCACCACGGTGGGCACCACCTGCTACAGCGACCTGCAGGTTGCCGGGCAACCCGCAATCATCACCGCATCGGGCAATTTCAACCAGCCCAATCCGATCACCGTGACCGGCCTTGAATTCACCGTTCAGCAGAACCTCGATTTCCTGCCCGGCCTGCTGAAAAATCTGGGCGGTCAATTCAACTATTCCTACACGACGGTTTCGGGCAAAAACGCGGATGGAACCAACGCCATCCTGCCGGGCGTCTCGAAAAACAACGTCAATGTGATCGCTTACTATGAGAGCCCGAAGATCGGCGTCCGCGTCACCTATTCGTGGCGAGACCAATATTCCCTGACCGGATCGAACAGCTTCACCGGCGGCAACAGCTTCGTGGCGACACGCGGCCAGCTCGACACGTCCTTCTCCTATAAATTCAGCAGCCAATATTCGGTCTCGCTCGACTGCTTCAACCTCAACAATGCGCAGCGCGTCCAGTATCAGGTGGAGGAAGGCATTCCGCGTCAGGTCGATTATGACGGCAGAACCTTCACGCTGAGCGTGCGCGGCACGTTCTGAAGCTGCCTCTCCGCTCGCATCCTGCCTGCTGGCAAGGCAGGGTGCGGGCGACCGAACAGAGTATGATGGGAACGGATGAATGCTGCGTCGCAGAGAGTTGCTTGTCGGAAGCGGTGTCATGGCGCTGGGCCAGATCGGTCCGGTCAAATCGGCAGTCCCCAAGGCGGGAGCCGCCGATCGCCCCACCGGCCTGATGGTCGATCTGCGCGACAGCCCCACGGGCATCATCCCGGAGCGGGCAGGCCTGTCGTGGATTGCGCCGTTCTCCTCGCAAGGCGGGCAGCGCGCCTATCAGCTTCAGGCCGCCTCCACGCGGTCTGCCCTGCTCAAGGGCCATGCCGATTACGACAGCGGCAGGATCGAAGGGACCTCATCAGCATCCATCCCCTGGCCCAAGCCGGTCATTGAACGGGACGGACATTGCTTCTGGCGCGTGCGCATATGGGATGGCCGGAACACGCCTTCGGCATGGTCCGAGCCGCAACATGTCATCGGCGCGGCAGGCAAAGAATGGCAAGCCGATGCCATCTGGGTGCGCGATGGTGACGCTCTGGCCAACTGGATGCTGGCGCGCAGCGAATTCGACGTGCCGCAGGATGTCGAGGCCCTGTGGGTCGATGTCACCGCCAGCTCCCCCGAAGCGGCCAGACAATTCGTCTACCGCCTGATGCTCAATGGCGATTTTGTGGGCGTGGGGCCCGTCCGCTCCTACGATGCCCAAACCGAGGCGCGCTATGCCACCTACGACCTGACGGACAGGGTGAAGCCGGGGCGCAACGCCCTGGCCGCGCTCTGTTACGCGGCGGAGGGGCAGGCCTTTCTCGCGCGCATCACGATCGTCCGGCGCGGCGGAGAACGCCGGATCATCGGCAGGCAAGCCGACTGGCGTGTGCTCTCCGGCGATCGCTGGCGCCCCGCAGCGGACTTCACCCAGGGCGGCTGGTACAAGGCGCCGCAGGAATATATCGACGCCCGGCAGGAACCGGTCGGCTGGGAACACCCCGGCTTTGACGACAGCGCATGGTCCCGGCCCGAACCGCGCCCCTTCCCGCTCGATCTGGTGCCGCAGCGCGTCGATGGCATGGCGATCTCGCTGGTCAGGCCAAACGTGGCGCGGCTCGGTTCAGGGCGATGGCTGTTCGATCTGGGCCGCGAGATCGTCGGCGGCGTCCGGCTGACGGTACAGGGCACGGCGGGCCAGACCGTGGAGCTTCGGCTCGGCGAAGAGAAGAGCGTGGATGGCGGGGCGCGCTATCAACTGCGCACCACCCAGATCTACCGGGAAATCTGGACGCTGCGCAGCGGCCACCAGCAGTTGAAGCATTGGGGTTATCGCGCCTTTCGCTGGATCGAGGTGCTCTGCGACCCGGTGCTGGACATCGGCAGCAGCCTTGTCGGGGTTCAGCTTGCCATGCCGTGGCGGGCGCAGGACGCCTCCTTTTCCAGCTCCCACGCCGATCTGGACCGCGTGTGGAACCTCTGCCGCTATTCGATCGAGGCCCTGCGGCTCGACCTCTATCAGGACACACCCGCGCGCGAACGCGGCCCCTATGAGGGCGATGCGATCGTCAACCAGCTCTCCGAATTCGCGGTGCAGCGCTCCTACGCCCTCTCCCGCTATTCGACCGGCTATCTCGCGCGCCGCCCGACATGGCCCACGGAATATCGCATGCAGACGCCGGTGCTCGCATGGCGCGATTATATGGCGACGGGCGACACAAGCGTCCTTGCCGACAATTACGGCGCGATGCAGGCACGGATGCGGCTGGACCGCTTCAACACCGACGGGCTGGTCGAGAAAGACATCGGCGGCCCCGGCATCGCCGAAAGCGATCTGGTCGACTGGCCGATCGCCAACCGGGACGGTTTTGCCTTCACCCGCGTCAATGCGGTGGTCAATATGTGGCAGTTTGCTTCGCTGACAACCATGGCGCAGGTCGCGGGCGCTCTGGGGCGGGCTGACGATCATGCCCGCTTCACTGCTTTGGCGAAAGACCTGCACGGGGCGATCAACAAGGCCTTTCTCCTCGCCGACGGCACCTATCTGGACGGCATCGGCACCACGCATCGCTCGCAGCATGCCACGGCCTATGCGGTGGCGCTCGGGGTCATCCCCGAGGATCGTCTGGCGCAGGCCGGGCGGGTGCTGGCAACGCAAGGGATGCGCATGAGCGTCTATGGCGCGCAATTCCTGCTCGAAGCACTTTATATCGCCGGGCAAAGCGAGGCCGCACTCCGCCTGATGACCAGCCGGGAGCATGCCTCATGGCTGCACATGATGGATGATCTGGGCGCCACCATCGCGGCGGAAGCCTGGGACCCGGATGTGAAGCCGAACACCACCTTCAGCCACGCCTGGGGCACCGCGCCCGCCAACATCGCCCAGCGCTACATTGCGGGTGTGTCGGTCACCAGCCCCGGCGCCGCAACGCTCCGCATCAAGCCCGAGCCCGGCGGCCTCAGCCGCTTCAGCGCGACGGTGCCGACGATCAGAGGCCCGGTGCAGGTCCGGTTCGACGCGCAGGATCCCCTCGCCTTGCTGGATATCCGGCTGCCCGCCAATGTCGCGGCGGAGCTCGACCTTGGCGGCACGCTGCTGGCCGGTCACGATCCTCATCGCCTGCGCATCCTCGGGGCGTCGGGGCAAGCTGTCGTCGCCAACGGGGGCTTGCGTCTTCCCCTTGCCGCCGGGGAGCATATCCGTGTCAGGCGATAAGGCCTCCTTTGGCCATCGCCTTATCGGCGCGCTGGCCTTTGCTGCGCTATGCTGCGCAGCGCTCGTCATGCCGGAGATGGCGCGCGCCGATGACGCGCCACTGGTGCTCGACCAGCGCCAGGACGCCGCATTTCCGCTGGTATCCCAAACCGCAGCGACGATCCTTTACGACCGCAACGACTTCCCCGTCACCCTCCACGCCGTGCAGGATCTGGCAAGCGACATCGCCGCTGTGACCGGCCGCAAGCCCGGCCTGACAAGCGAGTCGGGCACAGCCGGACGCCACGCCGTCATCGTGGGAACCCTGGGGCATAGCCGCCTTGTCGACCAGCTCGTTCGCCAAGGGCGGCTGAAGCTGGGGGACCTGCAAGGCGCCTGGGAAAGTTTCGTCATCACCGCCGTGCCACATCCCTTTCCCGGCATCGAGAGCGCCCTTGTCATCGCCGGCAGCGACCGGCGCGGCACGGCTTTCGGCGTCTATGAAGTGAGCGAAGCCATCGGCGTGTCGCCCTGGCACTGGTGGGCCGATGTCCCCGCGCGCAAGCATCGGGAACTCTGGGTGCCCGCCGGGCTGCGCCGCTTTGGGCCGCCAAGCGTGCGCTATCGCGGCATCTTCCTGAACGATGAGGATTGGGGGCTTTTTCCCTGGGCGTCACGGACCTTCGATCCCGGACAGGGCAATCTGGGTCCGAAAACCTATGAGCGCGTGTTTCAGCTCCTGCTGCGGCTCAAGGCCAACACGCTGTGGCCGGCGATGCACAAGGTCAGCACGCCGTTCAACGCCCTTCCCGAAAACGCCCGCCTTGCCGATGCCTATGCGATTGTCATGGGATCGTCCCATGCCGAACCCATGCTGCGCAACAATGTCGGCGAATGGAAGGACGCGCCCGAAGCCTTCAATTACGCCGACAATGCGCAAAGCGTGCGGCGTTACTGGGAGGAGCGCGTCGCATCGAACGCCCCCCATGAAAGCCTGTGGACGCTGGGCATGCGCGGCATTCACGACAGCAGCATGGTGGGCGCCGCGTCCCGGCAGGAGAGGATCGATCTGCTCGGTCGCATCATCGCCGATCAGCGTGAGATGCTGCGCCGCCATGTTTCCCCGGACCTGTCCGGTGCGCCGCAGATGTTCACGCCCTACAAGGAGGTGCTGGACCTCTATCGCGGCGGCCTGACGGTGCCGGATGATGTCACCATCATCTGGCCCGATGACAATTTCGGCTATATCCGCCAGTTCCCGAGCGCCGCCGAACGGCTGCGCAAGGGCGGGATGGGGGTTTATTACCACCTGTCCTATCTGGGCGCGCCGCTCTCCTATCTCTGGCTCGGCACAACACCGCCCGCTCTGGTGCAAGAGGAGATGACACGCGCCTGGGACGCGGGCGCCCGCAAGGTCTGGATCGCCAATGTCGGCGACATCAAACCGGCCGAGATCGATATCAGCCTCTTCATGGAGATGGCCTGGAACATCGACCGCTGGCGCCATCGCGATCAGCCCGCCTTCCTCTCCGACTGGGCCTCGCGCACCTTCGGCCCCGAGCATGCGACAGCGATCGGACAGCTCCTCGACGAGCATTTTCGCCTCAATTTCGAGCGCCGTCCGGAACATCTTCAGGCATGGCTGCCGGGTGAATCCATCCCTCCACCCGGCGGGACCAACATGGAAATCGGCGGGCGCCTTAAGCTTTCGACCTCGGACATCGACCGGCGATTGCAGCGCTTTGCCAGCCTCGCCCAGACCAGCGAAGCGATCGGCAAGACCATGCGCGCCGATCAGGCGGACGCCTTTTTCGAGCTGGTCGATTATCCGGTAAAAGCCGCCGCTGCCGCCAATCGGCGCTATTTCGGCGCGGAGCGCTACGCTGCTTTCGTTGACAGCGAGCCGGACATGGCCCGCCACGCAGCCGCGGTGGCCGTGGCGGCGGATCGGCAGGTCAAGGCCTTGACCGAGCGCTACAATAATGAGGTCGCGGGCGGAAAATGGCGCTTTCTGATGGCCGAGGAACCGGCCGACAACCAATGGCGCCGCTTTCGCCTGTCGCCCACCATTCTGCCCGCCACGGGTCTGGTTACGGCCCTCACGCCCTCGGCCCTGCCCACGGTCATGCCGACGCCCGCACTGCCGCGCAACGACGCCATCCTTGCGCAGGAAGCGGAGGATTTTGCCTCCAATTCCGGCTGGACACTGATCCATGGGCTGGGTCATGGCGAGGGCGCCATGCTCGCGGGAGGGCGCGGCAGGCGGCTTGCAATCCGGTTTGTCATCCCGGCGGGGCCTTCGCGCTCCGTGGCGCTGGGGCTGATACCCCTCTATCCCGATGGCGAGCAAGACGACATTCTGCGCCTGTCGGTTCAGATCGACGGTCAGCCGCTCCAGACTTTCACCCAGGCCCATCCCGCCGACAGCGAGGCGTGGAAGCAGGGCGTGATCGACAATCTTGTGACGCTCAACGTGGCAGATCGTCTTGAGCCGGGCAGCCATCACATCGTGATCACGGCCCTGACCAGCGGCCTTGCCCTTGATCGTCTGCTGCTGATAGCCCCTCCGTCCAGCCCGCCCCATTGAGGGGCCCCTTCTCGCTCCCATCACAAGGGGGCGGGTCCCTGTGGGCGCTCGTGCTTGAATATGGTCTGGCAGTAGCGGCGGGCGAAGAGGCAAAAATCCTCAACGCGACCTGCTGCTGGTTCGATCGGTTCGGTGCTGGGGGGCCGGCCGGTGTTTTCCGCTGCCGGGAACGGCTGGCGCCCGACGCTCAGGCGCTTGCGCAGCACCGAACGGCGCCTTGCATCAGGCCCGGACGGCTCCACCTGTCAGAACCGATCATTCACGCTGGCACGGATGCATAGAAGGCTTCATGGGTTGCCGCCGTCACTGTTCCAGCAAGACGGCGGCACCCGACATCAGCAGCCGTTGCGAGACATATTGCGATCACGGGTGTTTTTCTTGTCGAGGGTCCGTCCGACCAACGCACCAGCGACACCACCCACGATCGTCCCGGCGGTACCACCGCCCAAGGCGTTCCCGAGCAGAGCACCGCCAGCACCGCCGGCGACGGTCCCAACGGCACCATTGCCGCTTCCGCAATGGCGCGAGGCATAGCGACCACGGGCCCGATCCGAATAATGACGATGCGAGTCCCGGCTCGGGCCGCGATAACGCTGATCGGATCCATACCCTTGAGCCAAGACTGGCGACGGGAGCACACCCAGCCCAAGCGTTGCAAGCCCCGCAGCAGCGAGAACGGCCTTTGCATTAAATTTGATAGGCATAGAAAATCCCTTCAACTGATCATGCTTAAAGTTGCCACCGTCACACTGCAGGAACGATGAACACAACCGCAGGATGGCGTTTAAAATTCATATAGAGTCAAAAAATCTGAATGCGCCTGGCATCTGGGCGACAGGTCGTGATCGCACGAGGCAGGGCAAAGGTTAACCCGCGCCGTCGTCAAAGATCGCGAAAATCAAGCAAATGTATGATTTTTATTGCTATTTTTTCATATGCCTTTAACCTCGATGCACCAATCTCTGAATTTTCACAAAGCCGAGCCCTCTTGTTTAGGATCAGATACACAGCGTCATCGCTTGGTCTCCAATGTTGTGAGAGATGAAAAACCCGACTCAATCAGACAGGGTCAGACAGCTCTTATGTCAGGATTCATGCCATGATTTCATGTGTGCCTGACGCCGAGAGAATCGACTACGGCCAAAAAAATTGCACTTACCCCCGCTGCGATTGATGCCCTCACCAGTGGTTCGATAACAGATCTGTCCACGCCAGGCCTTGCCATTGAGGTCCTGCGAAGCGGCAAAAAGCGGTGGCGTTATCGACGGAAAATTGCGGGCAAAGAAATTGTAGCCACACTGTTTGGCGGGCTCTTTCCTGCAGTACCTATTTCCAAGGCGAGGGTATGGGCTCGCGACTTGAATGAGCAGGTGGAAGGAGGCCTCGACCCACGTCTTACTCAGCGTCAAGCAAAAGAGCGTGCAGAAATGACGGTGGCCAAAGCCCACGCACTCTATATGCGCGCGGTGCACGAAGGACGCTCGTCCCGCAGAAAAAGGACAACCAAGCCATTGACTATTAAAGATAAGATCCTCGCCTATCAACGAGACATCGGGCCAAATTTGAGAAAACGCAACATCTATGATGTTACGGAAGAGGACCTCATTAAAATCGTAGAAAAAAGAAAAAATACAAAGATCAGCGCAAATCACCTTGCGAATGAATTGAAAGCTTTTTTCGGCTGGGCCGCATCGCTAACTGGCAAGGAGGTCGGATTAGCAGCCGATCCAGCGAGCCGGCTGAGCGATCTACGTTTCCCCGAAAAACCTCGCTCCCGTATTCTCGATATGCGGGAGATCGAATGGCTTCTCCTGGCGCTGAGTGAGCAACCACGCCAGATTCAGCGCTGTTTCCTACTTTGCCTGCTTACTGCCGCTCGTATATCGGAAGTAACTCAAGCAAAATCCTCCGAGTGAACCGCACCGGGTTTCCCGGAGGCTCCAACTTCTGAGAAAGTGGAGCCGATATGAGCAAAACGACGAACAAATTTGCACCTGAGGTCCACGCCCGTTCGGTGCGCATGGTGCTGGATCACGAAGGTGACCATCCTTCTCGCTGGGCAGCCATCGCCTCGATCGCGGAGAAGATAGGCTGCGTTCCCCAGACCCTGTTTGAATGGGTCAAGAAGGCCGAGGTCGACAGCGGCAAGCGGGTCGGTGTACCAACCGAGATGGCAGATCACCTGAAGGCGCTGGAGCGCGAGAACCGTGAGCTGCGCCAAGCCAACGGGATCCTGCGCAAGGCGTCGGCGTATTTTGATGGTGTGGACGGCCTCACCTCCGCGAGTCATTCTTACTCGCCGGGGGAGTTCCTGAGCGACAAGGAGGACCGTCATGAAGAGCTATATTCGGATCGGTGTCGATCTCGCCAAGAACTTCTTCCAAGTGCATGCCCTGCCCGAAGAAGGAGTGCCTGCGCTGCAGCGAAAGCTCAGTCGTGCCAAATTTCTTGATTTTTTCCGTAACATAGCTCCGAGCCGGGTGGGGATGGAGGCGTGTGCAACAGCGCATCACTGGGCGCGCGCCTTGCAGGCGCTGGGACATGATGTGGTCCTGATCCCACCGGCCTATACCAAGGCTTATGTTAAACGAGGCAAGAACGACGCCGTAGATGCCGAAGCCATCTGCGAGGCGATGTCGCGGCCGGGAATGCGGTTCGTGCCGGTCAAAACCATTGAACAGCAGGCGCTTTTGAGCCTGCACAAGCAACGCGAGTTGCTGATCAAGCAGCAGACGATGGCCGTCAACGCACTACGGGCCTTTCTGGCCGAGTTCGGCTTGGTCGCAGCTAAAAGCATTTGCCGTGTCCCAGATTTACTCGATGTGGGGCGCGATAGCACTGCCTTGCCGGCGACCGCCAAGGTTCGCCTTGAAATTGATGCTGAAGTCCTTTTGGCCATTTCCAAGGCCATCAAGGGCCTCGAGCAAGAAATTGCCCGTCATCATGCTATCAATCCGGTCAGCCAATTACTCGATGGTGTCCCCGGCATTGGCGTGCTCATTGCTTCGGCGGTCGTGGCTTATGTGCCCGATCCCAAGCACTTCCGCTCAGGCCGAGATTTCAGCGCTTGGCTCGGGCTGACTCCGCGAGAACATTCGAGCGGCGGCAAGTCAACGCTGGGTCATATCAGTAAGCAAGGCAATCCATATCTGCGCAAGTTGCTGGTGCTCGCGGCCACATCCCTGCTTCGAGTGCAACCGCAGCGGCAAGGGCCGCTTGCAGAATGGCTCCGAGCCTTGCTGGTGCGCAAGCCTGCTCGACTGGTGACAGTCGCGCTAGCCAACCGTCTGGCCCGTATCCTTTGGGCTATGATGAAAGGTGGAGAGGAGTTCCGCGTAGAAATTTTCGCTCGAGGCGCTGCTGCCGTGTGATCGTGACATTGGGGAAAGCGCCTTCGAGTTATATGAACTGCAACTGGGTATGTAAGTTTCAGCATTGGCAAGCGCATAGCGCGTGATGAACGACATGGTCACCACCGAGACCAGAACACCCAGAGCCTGGGCAAGAGCCGCGAGCTCGCTATTTTGATTGGGATCTAGGTCGTCGGATTTCATCAAGGCCCTGCGGACATGTGCCGCATGTCGAGGCCGGACATATGACCGCAGCCGACCAGTTCGTTCAACGCATATAGTGCTTGCCAAGAGGCCGTCCACATATGCCTAGGCGGAGCTCGACCGCCCGTTCAAACGATGACCGCTTTCATCGATGCGCATCGCGATGAGTATGGGGTCGAGCCGATCTGCAGGGTTCTGCCGATTGCCCCATCCTCCTATAGGGCCCGCGTGGCACAGCGAAGCAATCCGGAGTTGCTGTCGGACCGCGCTCGGGAGGATCAGCGCCTGAAGCCTGAGGTGATGCGCGTCTTTGCTGAGAACTTTGGGGTTTATAGCGTGCGAAAGGTCTGGCGGCAGATGAACCGCGAGGGTTTTGCTGTTGCCCGCTGCACCGTTGCGCGCCTGATGCGTGACCTGGGCCTGCAGGGCATGATCCGGGGCACGCCGGTACGCACGACAATCAGCAACAAGGCCGTGCCTTGCCCGCTCGATCACGTCAATCGGCAGTTTCATGCCCCGGCACCCAACATGCTCTGGGTGTCCGCCTTCACCTATGTCGCGACATGGGCTGGCTTCGTCTACGTGGTCTTCGTGATCGACGTCTATGCCCGCTATATTGTGGGCTGGCGGGTCAGTCGCACCGCTCATGCCGGCTTCGTGCTGGATGCGCTGGAACAGGCTATCCATGAGCGCCGCCCGGTGCATCGGGACGGCCCTCATTCACCACAGCGACCGCGGATCGCAATACGCGTCTATTCGCTATTCCGAGCGCTTAGTGGAGGCGGGCATTAAACCCTCCGCCGGCAGCGTGGGTGACAGCTATGACAATGCTTTGGCAGAAACCATCAACGGGCTTTACAAGGCCAAGGTAATCCACCAGCGCTGGCCATGGCGATCCTTCGAAGCTGTCGAATTTGCCACGCTCGAACGGGTGGATTGATTCAATCACCGCAGACTGCTCGAGCCCATCGGCAACATACCACCTGCCGAGGCCGAAGAACTCTATTACGCCATGCTGGACGACGTCTCCATGGCTGCCTAACTTAAACCAAACAGCCTCCGGCATATCCGGCGCAGTTTAACCTGCTTGTGGCGCCCATCTCGATGACCATCGAACCGGCAGCAGGCCAGTTCTAGCAACCACCTTTCCAACGGCAACCTGCTCAAGCCGTTGATCGCCTTCCTTGTGCTTCCATCCGCCAGTGCGATAGGCATGCATCATCTTCATGTGCATCAATCATTTCGGGATAAATAAAAGAACCTCAACCTTAAAAATCAATGGGATTTTTGATCAATCAAAAGATCTCAATCCCATTGATCGTCTTGAAGTTTATTTACGCTATTTCAGCCACTTCCGCAGTGACATTTACAAGTGTTGACACAGGAGCAGGGGTACCAAAATAAAGCCTGCCTCCAGTAGCACTGACATTTGCCCACCCAAACGACGTTTGCCAAGATCCACCATTAATCACACTTTGGGACATAATTGTAGGAGAAGCAGAAAGGCTCCACACAATATCAACATATGCCGCCCCAGCCGATACTGAAACAGACTGAGTTTGCGAGAGTCTATATCCAGTCAGGCCAGCATTTGACGCCTTGTTCCAAAAGCGCATTCTGGCAATTGGAGTTACAAAGACATTTCCTGTAAATTGCGATATGTCATTGCGCCCTGTAAAATAACCCTGAAATCCATCAACAAGACTTACGCCCTGCAGAAAATAGTTTCCAGAAATATTAACAGATGATTTGGTATAGTCATCACCATTAAATACCACACCCCTCGGCGAAAGAACCGAATTTCCGATGAAATTAATCCTGCTTGCATCAGAAGTGGAATGACTCCTCTTGAAGTCGATAGGATAATCAACGTATTCCCACATATTATAGCAAATATTTGCAGCATGGAAAACGGGAATTCCCGTTGTAACTGCACCGACATAGGAAACTGTAATTCCACCAGTCTGCACGGTTGGACTATACTGATCGGAACTAGGAAACCGACCACAGTGATTGCCTCGAAACTCAAATTCAAAAACTGACACCTGCCTACCCACTTGCCAATCAATTAGAACAATTGATGGCACAAATGATGCGTTAAAAGACTTTCCGTTGTACAATTGACACTCACTGATATGAATATGATCTTCATTTTGGAGGCCGTCTGTCGCCGGAAGGACCATGTAAATGCAAGCGCCATTCACATTTACGTCACAACGCCTAATATAAACCCATTGATACCAATTCAATTTAATTCCGTGGGTGACAGTGCTGCCGTCTTGAGTTGATGGGCCAAATTGGCACATTTCAATAGTAGTACTATCAGCATAATCAACAAGCAAAACCTCACCAGAATGATTGCCGGCTGGTGAAAATCCGACATTATAAAGAGTCGTATAGGTAACCTTTGTTCCATTTTTCTGAGGAAGACCACTTGGGCCAACAACGGATTGATCCGACTGCCCTAGAATGATCCTCGCACCATTTTGGCCAGAAAGGCGAGCATAGCCTTTACCAATACCAATAATCGATGAATTAGATTGCAAAATGCGCTTATCGGTGCTGAATTTATAATTCATCCCGGCAGGGACCAATAAGGCGCGCCCCCTGACTTCATTCATCCAATCAAATGCACTCTGAATGGCAGCATCTTCGTCAGATCCATCGCCAAGAGCACCGAAGCTGTGCAAGCTTCGAGCATTTCCATCATATTCATCGAGGAGGTCCTGCAACGTGGGATTATCTGCCATGCTCAAACTTCCTTCACATCATTAAAGGCAATCAAAAATTATAGATGACGATATGAGTAGGAAAGTTGAAATTTGGCGGCGAAAACTTTGGCCCTTCGTTCATGTTAGGATCTTAATTCCGACAACAAATATATATTCCCTCGCCCCGGCCACCCATCGCTTGGCTGGCGGCCGGGGAAAGGGATAAAGAAGGTTAAACGCCCACCGCTCCAGTCGATCAGACCGGCAGAGGCGCTGGAAGCGCCCCTGACTGTGTTGTCACTGACGGGAGCATGCGGTCGATCTGGACGACGTGTGCCCGAGGGCCTTGGAGGCGACATACGGGGAGGCCCAGACTCGATCAGCCAAAACGCAAAGCTATGGCGAAAATCGCGGACACGAATGTCGGGAATTCCAGCTTCCTTCCGCGCATGGTTCCAGGATTTGAAAATCGCCGCGAAGGTTACGGGTCTTCGGGTTTGACGCCATCCAGTCGCCCCCTTCCCAACGCGGTATGAACCGCAACCCCGCCGCCACCTGATCGTTCAAAGGAACATAGCGGGTCTTGTTGGTTTTGCTCCGCCCCATCGGCAAGCCGTCTGTCAGGACACGACGACGTTGTGGAAATTTATCTCAACAGTATGATGAGGGCATGAGCGATTTCGTTGCATACACCTCGCGATGGCGCACGGCCCTGTCGATCTTAGGTTCCATCACATTTGTTGCGTTGGCAGTATGGATGGCAGGGCTAATGGGGCCAGTTCCAGTTTCACAGCGGATTGCCCCGGAGATGGCCGTATTTTTGGGCTGGAGCGGCATCGTCTTTTTTGGACTGTGTGCAGCCGTCGGCGCAAAAATTTGGCGGCAAAATGCCGAGCAGCTTCGGATCGGGGAGGCAGGCATCAAATATTTACGTTGGAGCGACCAAATCATCCCATGGTCTGAGATAAACGACGTGACGGAGTGGAGCTACAAGGCGACACGGACAATCGTTCTGCACCTTCGCAACCCTTCCCTTTATCCCGGTAAGGGTCTGATTGGGCGGGTTGGGCAAGCGAACCACCGGCTGACGGGTGGAGATATTGGCATATCGATGACCAGTACGGATCGCAGCTTTGACGAGGCAATGGCAGTCATCGCGAAATTTCGTCAACTTGCGAGAGTCCGCTAACCCCTAACCCTTCCGCCATTGGCTCCACCAGGCAGATACCCTAAAAGCTGCCCGGAGGTCAGATTTGTCGCGGAGGGCAGCTATCGCTGGTTTTGGTAGGAAAACAGGCTTTCTGGCTACGACGACGTTGCGGACATGCGAAGCCGCGTCCATTCTTCAACTATGAATCGAAGGAAGAGCCGCCGCCATGCCAAAAAATTCCCACTCGAGTTGTTTCCCTGCTTTTGACTGACGCTGGTTGCCGGCATTGGAGCGGGCAATCTCATTTGGGCGCTATACGAACTACGGCGTGGTGAAGCACGTTGGGGCTGGAAGGGTGCACGGTACAGCAGAATGGATGGACCATTTTATTATTGGATGTTGATGGGCGGGCGTTTCGCCGGTTTCGTGGTCGCATGCTTCATGTTCTGGACGGGCTTAGATTTGTCGCGGGAGGCGGCTATCGGCATTGCCGTGGAAAAGCGACCTTACCGGATACGTTGACAAACCCGCCGTTCGCGCCCCTGGTTGCCCTCCCTGAAAGCTGCCTTCCATTCGCACGGCAGGTAGGATCTGGCCAGCCATTGCTGGTGCGGACTGGTCCTACAGCGACTCCGGGGTCGCATCAAGCATACAGGCAATTTATCTTACTTCTCTATCTAGATTCCCCGCGCCCACTCAGATCGCGTGAAGCACATCTCACCCAATACCACTCGGACGTTTGATTTCTATCGGCGCAGCTCGCCCGGCGGAAATCATGTGATTGTCGGAAGGCTAATCGCAGACGGCGGGATTTGCGCGTGCGTCATATTCAACGTGGCAACGGCTCGCCCCGTCGCCGAAGCCAAGCGCCCCAAGCGCCCCAAGCGCGAAAATGACGAGGAGACCGGCGAGAAATTTCCGGTTGCTAGAATCGCGCTATTCGAAAAGACCCCACATCGGAGAGCCGATCATGAGAGCCACTACGATGTGGGCGTTGCCCTTCCGTACGGCCGGTCCCATTATGATAGCGATATAAATAACAACAGAGCAAATAGCGCCGATGATGAACGGAAGGTCGATCGCAATCTCTTTCTTTTTCTCACCGCACGACATCAGACCCCCATTAGCGCATTGATAGGATTTTCTGCTCCGCGAGGTTTAAATCGGGACGAACATCTTGGTCAGCTCTATGTACCGACCCTGATGTGTACGATATGAACAACATTATCATTCGTACGCCATTAAATTATATCAAAATAAAGTTAATGTTAATAATATAAATTAATTAATATCACTAATGCAAAACCCAAATTAAGTTCTAGAAAATCAGGTGAAGTAAAATGAAATTATCGGGAAAATAAATATATTCAACATAGACCTCAACTGGCCCGACCATGCACTCTACTCAAATGAATTTTCTAAAACAGACGTAATTATTGAAGTTAAAAGATTAGTTGATGAATTATTATAATAAAATCCATCAATCTTTATATTTTCGGCTCTGCCGGATTGTGATCGGCCCCCACTGAGTGGTCCGTGTTGATTGTTAGTGCATTGTTGCTTCCGGCGCCATGGTCGACCGTAGGTGGAGCGCAGCGGAACCGGAGGGCGGCCATGGCGGCGTCGCTGTTTCCGGTGCCGGCGGTCGATAGCCGAGCGAGCTGTGCGGGCGGATGGTGTTATAGTGCCGCCGCCAGGCTTCGATCAGGATCTTCGCCTCGGCCAGCGTGTAGAAGATCTCCCCGTTCAACAGTTCATCGCGCATCGAGCCGTTGAAGGACTCACAATAGCCATTTTCCCATGGGCTGCCGGACGTGATGTAGAGCGTCTTCACACCGATCCTGGCCAGCCATTGCTGCACGGCCGCGGCGATAAATTCAGGACCATTGTCCGAACGTATATGTGCCGGCGGGCCGCGGGTGATGAACAGATCGGCCAGCGCCGCCAGCACATCCTCGCTTCTGAGCCGTCTCGCGACCGGCAAGGCCAAGCACTCCCTGCTGGCCTCGTCGATGATCGATAGGATGCGGAACTTGCGGCCTTCGTGGGTGCGGCCCTCGACGAAGTCGTAGGACCACACATGCCCCGGATACTCGGGTCGCAGCCGGATGCACGATCCGTCATTGAGCCAGAGACGGCCGCGTTTCGGCTGCTTCTGCGGCACTTTGAGCCCCTCGCGCCGCCAGATGCGCTCGACCCGCTTGCGGTTCACGTGCCAGCCGGCATCGCGCAGCAAGGCCGTCACCCGGCGATAGCCATAACGACCATATTGCCGAGCCAGAGCGATGATGTCCTCTGTGAGAGCTGCTTCCTCGTCTGCCCCGCGGGGGCCTTGCGCTGTGTCGATCGATGCTGGCCGAGCACACGGCAGACCCGCCGCTCGGAGACAGTCATCATCCCTTGGATGTGGTCGATACAGCGACGTCGGCGCGCGGGGCTCAGTAGTTTCCCCGTGCAGCCTCCTGGAGGATCATCTTGTCTAGCGTTAGGTCCGACACCGCCTGCCGAAGCCGAGCATTCTCGCGCTCCAAGTCCTTCATCCGCCGCGCCTGATCCATCTTCAGGCCGCCATACTCCTTGCGCCAGCGATAATAGCTCTGTTCGGTGACGCCGATCCGTCGGCAGGCATCCGCCACCGTCCCACCCTGCGCCAGCACGATCTCCGCTTCACGCAGCTTGCCGATGATCTCCTCCGGCTTGTGCTTCCGAGCCATTCCATTCCTCCTTCGTGATCCAGACTATGATAGTCGATGGGCCACTCAGAAGGGGGCAGATCACAAGCAGGGATGCGTAAAGCCGCCGATCAAATGTCTGCTATGCCCACCTTTTTGATCGGCTCCGGTCGTTCCGGAGGCTACGACCCCTCGGTCAGATCAGCACCACCCATCATCGCCGGGGCTCCTCTGGAGTGCCCCGCTAACAAAGCCGACATACCAAGGCCCTGGTTATCCCACCATGAGCTACCGTCGGTTCAGTGGCGGCGGCGGCCGGTCTCTTTTGAGTATGCTTATAAAAGACCAAAACGTGGTGGTCCGATCAGGGGCCGCCCAAAAGAACTGACCTTACATTTTGAGCTGGCCCTCTGGCAGCGGTCAATTCATCAATCGGTTACCGGATCACAGCCTCTGAAACATGTTGGTCTAATTTGCTGCCGCAGCCAGCATACGGCGCACCCATAAGAGCCGCGATGCGTGCACCAACACGAACAGACCAAGTATGCCCACGCAGGACATCGTCACAGCTATAAAAACTGCGCCTGAGTTACCCATCACAAGCGGGCCGATCTTATCGATTGGGAATTTGGCGACCGTCATGGCCATGATGATCACAGGATAAAATCCGAAGCCTGCAAATGTGAGGCCGCCAGCCACCATGATTGCTATTGGATTATGGTCAATGGTCTCCCGCTGCCGGACAAGACGGCTGGAAATCGCATTGAACCGGGCCGAGGCCCGATCCATTCTCCCTGCGATTATAAGTTCGTCACCCTCGAGGAAAGGTGGAGGCAGTGGTGACCGTGAGTAAGGTTCCAGGGCTTGGCAAATCATTTTCGCCGGTTCCCCATCGAGGCGGAAATAGGCGACAGAACACCAGCCTGTGGGCCTGCTGCATTCTGCGCGAGTCACTACGTCGCTAGCGTGGCCACGTCGTATTTCAATACCCCTGCGTCGAGGTTCTTGCCGCAGGCTTCGGGCTCCGGAGGTGCCGGTCTTGAAAGGCGCATTCGCCTCGTTCGGATACGAATATGACGATTGCCGGAACGTTGCACCGGTGACCTTGAATATGCCCATCACCAAAGCTCCCGTTGCAGCGAGCATGGCAACAAGCCCCATGCAGAGACCGATGCCGACCTTCCATTCGGACGCAATTCCCAACAAAGGATGCATTCCGTCGGTGAGATGGACGAGCAGAGTGAGGGCAACGGTCATGATCAGGACGATCCTGGCCAGCAAATTCATGTCCGGTCCTTAAGGGGTTAGGGAGAGCAGATGTAATCGCGATCGCCATCTAGGGGGACAGAGGTTGCCAACCACCCTTTGAGGAACGCGATGAGTTCCTATCGCGCAAGAAAGCTAAAAATATTATAAAAATCCACCGTGCAGGCAGCGGTGAACTGCGCCGGATATGCCGGAGACCTCCCAGTCAAAGAGAAGGCGCGGGCGGTCCGCTATAAGCATGCCTCAAAAGGACCGAGCCGCCAGAAAACTCAGCGCAATTCAAACCGTCCTTTCCGCTAGCACCCCTTTCGCAGACATTCTGACTTCGGCCATTTGCGGACATGGCCCGATCGTCGTAAACGGAAAGCAGAATCGCGCATTCAAATTTGACCGCGCCCATGTTGGGATGTCGCCAATGATCGGGTTGCTCGCTTTAGCTGCCTCTATGTCCAGTCTCCCTCCTTCGTGGACTTTGGAGGACGTGTGCTCGATCCTTGAAATGCAGACAACCTCTCCCGCTGCAACTGCGGGCGATCTCAATATGCCCGACGATGATGACCAGTCCAGGCGCGTTCCTGGCGAGATCACAGAGTCAGCTCGCAAATCTGGAAACTGGGGTTGGATAAAAATCGAATTCAAACGGGGGCGAATTAAGACATCAGTTGGCAAGTGCGAGAAAAGCAAAAGCCTACACCGTGATACCGCGGATCTAAGTATTTCACCTGATGGAGGGGAGGCGTGGCTGACGTTCGGTGGTATGTCAGTCGGCCCACATCCAAGTGGATTCTTTCAGTCATGCATGTTCTCAAAGCGCGACAATCGCTGGATTGCTCGCGGATGCTTTGATAGTGGCGCCATCCTGACCTAAGGTCATCATCGCGCCCGGTCTGGCCTGCTGCCGGTTTGAAGGACACCGAGATAAGGTGTTTTCATCAAGCGGAGAGCATCGATGCAACGAAGGAAGTTCAGCCGCGAGTTCAAGCTTGAGGCGGTAAGATTGGTGAAGGAGCGCGGGGTAGCGGTTGCACAGGCCGCCCGGCGCCCCTTATCGCAAGCCTTGCCCCCAGGTATTGCGCCGGTCCATTTGTGCCTCTGCGCTTGGTCAAGAATCTCAGCCAACAGGTCCACTGCGCAGCCATGATCAACCTTCAACCGCTTGATCAGCCTGTTTCAGCGCAAAGCGGCGACAATGATCGAGGTAGCCTCGTTCATGCGCGGCGGCCAGATCGACCGTGGCGGCCCATAACCACGAAGGCGCTGCAATGTCCCAGGCATGTCCGCCACGCAGGGTCGCAAGCCAGACAGTCCGCTGCGAAGCGTCCATCTGACGGGCATGCGCGCGCCCGACCACCTGAGCAAGGCTGCGCGCCGCAGCAATGGCCTCGCCACGGCTGAACTGCTCGACTTCCAGCTTGAGGTCCTGGGGCAGCAGTTCACGCAGCACGACCGGCCTGCCCAACAGATGGGCCGCCACCATGCGCTCACCCAATTGCGGCGAGAGGGCCCGCGCTGCTGTCACCACGCAATCGGCCGGGGAAGCGGGCATCAGTGCGCCAGCACGATGAGGCGCAACGCTAGGCGCGGCCTCCTTGATATCGACCAGAGCAGGGGTTTCCTCGCCCTGCGCATCGCGAACCGCAATCAACACGGCATAGCGCAACTGCCCCAGCGAACTGCAGCCCTTGCACCAATAGGCCGCATCGATCAGCCTTACGCTTTCCGCCTGACGGCCCGGCGTGTTTCCGCAAGCGGTCAGGGCGATACGGTGAACCTCATCGCTCTGAACAAGGGTAGCCATGGCCTCACGCTCCTCGGAGCGCAAAGGCCAGAATTTCCTGCCGAGCGGGAGGGAAAGGTCAAGATCCTCCAGCCGCTCACGGGCAAGATGCTTCCATCTGCGTCCTAATGCCCGCCTGCGCAGGCTGCGCAAGGTCACAGGCTCGTCCTGATCGTCCCGCTTGCCATCCCGATCGCGAAAAACACTTTCATAGCCCTCCATCATCGCCTCGATCATCCGCGCCGAGACGATCCCAGGCAGGTCCGACCCCCGAGCGGCGGTCTGCAGACTGAGGGCGAGGCGAATAAGATCATGGGCCGGATTGCCGATCACCGCCTGGTCGAGATCGCGGATGGCAACTTCGACCTTGCCGTTTTCATCGGCGATGGGCCCAAGATTGCCGAGGTGACAGTCACCGCAGATCCAGATCGCAGGACCTTCTGGCAGGTTCCGGGCGATGGGCGAAGCAGCCAGCCAGGTGTAGAATTTCTCCGTGTTGCCGCGCACATAGGCATGCACTGATCGCGCCATCTTGAGATGCCGCTTGGCGACCAGAACCGCTCCGCGATGATCGGGGGAAACTGTCTGAACGACCCTTGCGCTTTTGCCCATATATCTCCTGCGATGATGGTTTCAGCACAGCGGCCCGAATGGCCGGATCATCCATCGCAGACATAAAACAGACATAAATTTCCAGTGTTCCGCAGCGTCGATCAATCTTTCGACACGCCGCCCATTGCCTCTAAAAGCGGCAAGGCGGGAGCCATGCGATCAAAGCGAATGTAGCGCGCCACCTGACACATGTCGGGCAAAGCATCGGCTTCGCTGCGGGTCAATCGCCAGCCGCGTTCATGCGCCAGGCGGTCGACATCGACCACGCTGTCGATGTGCCAGCCGGGCATCTCCTTGCGCAAGGTCGCGATGGCGTCGCGCGCGCTGGGTGCTTGCAGGAAACGGTAATCATGCTGCTCACGCAGAAAGGCCTGTGAGTTGCGCCCCATTTCCAGCAACCAGCATCGGCTTGCCGGTTTAAAAGCATGGCCCTGATCCTCGGAATCGACCGCAATCGCCACCCAACCGTCGATATGGGCCGCCTCGAAGCTTGCGGCAAAACGCTTATGGCAGGCTTCTATCATGCTGCGCTCGTCTGGCACGACCATGGCGTGAACCACGTGCTGCTCGAACAGGCTGTCGCCGGACACGCCGCCGATTTCGATAATGTAAAGATGGCTCATGATTGCACCGTTGCCTCCCCATTGACCGAAGGCGTGCGGGGGATGGTGAAGACCCCGCTCGATCCACAATAGACGATGGTATCGTCGCCGAGCCGCGCGATCATCGTCTCAAGATCATCACGCGGCACACGGTGATCTGCCGGCTCCAGCATGACCGCGACGCTGGCCCGCGCCATGGCCGCGCTTTCAACCAGCCCCTGAATGAAAGGATGGCGTTTGAGCAGGAAGGGCAAGGCCAGACAATGGATACGCGACAGCGCCGGATCATAAGCATCGAGACTGTAACCATTCGCGCCGCTGTTCGGGGGTAGCCCTTCATCGCCATCCCGATGATGAGCCAGAGCATGCGCGCAAAGCTGCAGCCGCAATGTGGGGAAAGGAAAGTCGGGCAAGCCCAGCGCCTGTTGCCCACGCGCATCGGCCATGGCGTCGAAACGCAGGTCGCGGCCTGCCGAACGGATGCGCCACCCCTGCTCCTCGCGCGTCAACTCATAACTGTCGCCCAGCCGTTTAACCGCGAGAACCCCGGCCTCATGCATCGCCAGCAGGCGACGGATCGAGAGATGCGGCACAGCGGCGTAATTGTCTGTAAAGCAGCGCTTGAGCCCACGCTCGAAACGCCCCAGATCGCGCTTCGACAACAGGGGCACGATCCGGCCGAAAGGCTCATGCATCCGCAGCAACGCATAGCGCCACGGCTGGGCATGTCTGGTGCGGTGGCTCCGGCGCGCATCGGCCAGATCGCGCACCGCCCAGGCGAAAGGATTGATCGGCCCCCACTGAGTGGTCCGTGTTGATTGTTAGTGCATTGTTGCTTCCGGCGCCATGGCCGACCGTAGGTGGAGCGCAGCGGAACCGGAGGGCGGCCATGGCGGCGTCGCTGTTTCCGGTGCCGGCGGTCGATAGCCGAGCGAGCTGTGCGGGCGGATGGTGTTATAGTGCCGCCGCCAGGCTTCGATCAGGATCTTCGCCTCGGCCAGCGTGTAGAAGATCTCCCCGTTCAACAGTTCATCGCGCATCGAGCCGTTGAAGGACTCACAATAGCCATTTTCCCATGGGCTGCCGGGCGTGATGTAGAGCGTCTTCACACCGATCCTGGCCAGCCATTGCTGCACGGCCGTGGCGATAAATTCAGGACCATTGTCCGAACGTATATGTGCCGGCGGGCCGCGAGTGATGAACAGATCGGCCAGCGCCGCCAGCACATCCTCGCTTCTGAGCCGTCTCGCGACCGGCAAGGCCAAGCACTCCCTGCTGGCCTCGTCGATGATCGATAGGATGCGGAACTTGCGGCCTTCGTGGGTGCGGCCCTCGACGAAGTCGTAGGACCACACATGCCCCGGATACTCGGGTCGCAGCCGGATGCACGATCCGTCATTGAGCCAGAGACGGCCGCGTTTCGGCTGCTTCTGCGGCACTTTGAGCCCCTCGCGCCGCCAGATGCGCTCGACCCGCTTGCGGTTCACGTGCCAGCCGGCATCGCGCAGCAAGGCCGTCACCCGGCGATAGCCATAACGACCATATTGCCGAGCCAGAGCGATGATGTCCTCTGTGAGAGCTGCTTCCTCGTCTGCCCCGCGGGGGGCCTTGCGCTGTGTCGATCGATGCTGGCCGAGCACACGGCAGACCCGCCGCTCGGAGACAGTTGATCTGCCCCCTTCTGAGTGGCCCATCGACTATCATAGTCTGGATCACGAAGGAGGAATGGAATGGCTCGGAAGCACAAGCCGGAGGAGATCATCGGCAAGCTGCGTGAAGCGGAGATCGTGCTGGCGCAGGGTGGGACGGTGGCGGATGCCTGCCGACGGATCGGCGTCACCGAACAGAGCTACTATCGCTGGCGCAAGGAGTATGGCGGCCTGAAGATGGATCAGGCGCGGCGGATGAAGGACTTGGAGCGCGAGAATGCTCGGCTTCGGCAGGCGGTGTCGGACCTAACGCTAGACAAGATGATCCTCCAGGAGGCTGCACGGGGAAACTACTGAGCCCCGCGCGCCGACGTCGCTGTATCGACCACATCCAAGGGATGATGACTGTCTCCGAGCGGCGGGTCTGCCGTGTGCTCGGCCAGCATCGATCGACACAGCGCAAGGCCCCCGCGGGGCAGACGAGGAAGCAGCTCTCACAGAGGACATCATCGCTCTGGCTCGGCAATATGGTCGTTATGGCTATCGCCGGGTGACGGCCTTGCTGCGCGATGCCGGCTGGCACGTGAACCGCAAGCGGGTCGAGCGCATCTGGCGGCGCGAGGGGCTCAAAGTGCCGCAGAAGCAGCCGAAACGCGGCCGTCTCTGGCTCAATGACGGATCGTGCATCCGGCTGCGACCCGAGTATCCGGGGCATGTGTGGTCCTACGACTTCGTCGAGGGCCGCACCCACGAAGGCCGCAAGTTCCGCATCCTATCGATCATCGACGAGGCCAGCAGGGAGTGCTTGGCCTTGCCGGTCGCGAGACGGCTCAGAAGCGAGGATGTGCTGGCGGCGCTGGCCGATCTGTTCATCACTCGCGGCCCGCCGGCACATATACGTTCGGACAATGGTCCTGAATTTATCGCCACGGCCGTGCAGCAATGGCTGGCCAGGATCGGTGTGAAGACGCTCTACATCACGCCCGGCAGCCCATGGGAAAATGGCTATTGTGAGTCCTTCAACGGCTCGATGCGCGATGAACTGTTGAACGGGGAGATCTTCTACACGCTGGCCGAGGCGAAGATCCTGATCGAAGCCTGGCGGCGGCACTATAACACCATCCGCCCGCACAGCTCGCTCGGCTATCGACCGCCGGCACCGGAAACAGCGACGCCGCCATGGCCGCCCTCCGGTTCCGCTGCGCTCCACCTACGGTCGGCCATGGCGCCGGAAGCAACAATGCACTAACAATCAACACGGACCACTCAGTGGGGGCCGATCACTACGCAGGCACGTCCCTGCTGCGCCCGGACTGCCCTCTCCGGCGTTCTGGAGCCAATAAGTATAGGACGATCAGCGATCAGTTATGCACTGAAGGCGGATTCGTCCGCAGCGCTGTTGTGCAAATCATGTGTGCGAACCGTAGCCACCGCCTTACCCTGTGCGACGAGAAGGTATGGCATATAGGCCGCTTTTGCATTTTCTAACCTAAGGGCTGCCGTTCCAGAAACCACAATCCAGCGGTCAACCCAGCACCAACCAGCCAGGTGACTCCCCTGCCCTCTTCCGCCAACAGAAACGCCGTTCACCCCCTCGGAAGCCATCCCTGCTTCCCGCCGTTCATTCACCGACATCCCACCGAGATTGAACAACGTCCCCTGGGACTTAGCCACCGCGCCCAGCGCCTTCGGCAATCGACTGCTTTTCGGAGAAAGCGGACCTGCCAGCGTTGACCGGTGAACGTGGAGCACAAGCAGCGATGGTCACCAGCCAACCTCCGACAGCGAGTGCATTTCACGAGAGACATTGTTTGCGAGACCTGCAGCGCGGCAATTCCTCCTTTGGGAAAGGGAGGTGATTTTGGTTCATTTTAATCGCTCAACCAATCGGCTGTGAGCTCACCCCAATGCCCCTCGGGTGCCAGCGCGGCGCGCAGGGCTTCCAGCAGAGGCGGTAGCGCCTGCGTGAAGGCGTAGGGCGGGTTGACGATAAAAAGGCCTGCGCCGTTATAGATGCCGGGCTGATCGTTATCGTACAACCAATGCTCCACCGACAGAAATTTCGGGATGCCGAGCTTGCGTAACTGGTGCTTCCACTGCGCATGCGTGGCGCGGTCTTTCAGTGGATACCAGATCACCGTCACGCCATGCGCCCATTTGCGGTAAGCCGCAGCCAGGGTGGCCGTGATACGTTTGCGTTCGTCCGTCTGCTCATACGGCGGGTCGACCACCACCACCCCGCGCGCGGTGCGGGGGGGCACCATCGCCAGCCAAAGCTCGTAGGCGTCGCGCTCATGGATGGCAGCGGATGTGTCACGCATGACGCCGCGCAGAGTATAAGCGTCCTCCGGATGTTTCTCGTTCAGGATCAGCAAATCCTGCGGACGCAGAAGCTGCGCCAGAATCCGCGGCGAGCCGGGGTAGAGATGCGCCTTGGTCCCGACATTCACCGCCTGCACGGCGGCGCGGTAGTCGTCGAGCAAGGGGTTCGGGTCGGCAAAGGCCCGCGCTACGCCTTGCGTGGACTCGCCCGTGCGTTGGGCCTGGTCGCCATCAAGGTCGTACAGCCCGCAGCCGGCATGGGTGTCGATCAGGGTCAGCGCGCCCTCTTTGTGCTGCAAGGCCCGCACAAGGGCAATCAGCAGGCTGTGCTTCACGACATCGGCGCTGTTGCCGGCATGGAAGGAATGGCGATAATTCATTGTAATGGAAAACCCTGACGATCTGCCTTTAGACAAGCTGCTGGGCGGAGAAGCCGGGCGCGAGTCGATTGAAGTAACAAATCCGGAGCCCGTACAGAGTCAGGCGGAAACCTTCAAAGCACTTTTGCGCGAGGCCTCAAGCCCGCGTTAGCAATCGTCAACAGAGGTGAGGACGCAAGGCTCCGGACACATGGGAATGTTCGCGTCCGAGTCTGCTTGTGTCAGGAGCGAAATTGCATCCACTCAATTTCGGATGACTTGAGTTGGTCGAGACCAGACGGTTCAGACGCCGCCCGGCCCCCACCGGGAGCGCTGACAGAAGTGACGTTCGGATGCTCTTTCGCGATCATCAAAATCAGGCCTTTGTTCAGCTGAAACTGAATGGCCAAGCCCTCCGAAAAAACGGGCGCCGCTCACTACGCCAATCCGACCGGGCTCAAAATCACATCAGCGTCGCGCTATCCAGAACGATCAATCATAGTAGGCCGGCGCCTGCCTGAAGGCTGGCCAAGCATCCGGATCATGACCGGTCACGACCTGTGCGTTTGTCCGTTCCGCCAGAGCGCGCAAGGCCTGCACCGACCTCACCGCATCCACCGCCGAGGCCATGAAGCCGGGCAAGGCCCTTTCGTTCCAGTGATCGAGCGTATAAACAGCATCGGCGGCGAGCAGAAATGCGCCATGGCGCGGCAAGGTGACCAGAAACGACTGATGTCCCGGCGTGTGCCCAGGCGTGGAAATCATGCGCAACACGCCGTCGCCATAGAGGTCGTGGCCGTCGCTACCGGTGCCATCGAGCAAGTGCCACCTAAGACCGGGTCGGTCGAAATCCTTGCGGACATAGGCTGCCGCGGCAAACCAGTCGGGCGCGAAGGCATATTCATATTCGCGCCGCTGGACCACATGGGTCGCCTCAGGGAAACGACCGATGGCGCCGCTATGGTCCGAATGCAGATGCGAGAGCACCACGAAGCGCACCGCCTCCGGCGCGATGCCCAGGCTGGCCAGTTGTGCGACACAGCCCTGTTCAGGGCTCATAATCGGGCGATAAGCATCCACGGCGTCGCCCCAATAGGCCCGCGGATCGGCCAGCCCCTCGGCCGCCAGACCGCCATCAATGACGACATGCCCCTTGGGATGGGTGAGCAGGAACCACGGCACGGGGATGGTGTAATCGGCTCCATCGCCCTGATTCATCTTGATATCGTGCAGTTTGCAGCACTGGCTGCCCGATTGAAACATATAGAGCCTGATGTCGTTCATGGGGACCTCTCAACATGCCGCCTGCCGCCCTGCGCGCCAGACCGGATTTGCATGTGAGCGATGAATCACCCGATCGGTAGGTGGCCCAATCCGCTTTCAATTATCGGAAAACACGATAGATAAGTCCGCATGGACACTCTGGCAGCCATGCGCGTCTTCGTGCGGATCGTGGAACGGGGCAGCATCTCGGCCGCCGCGCGGGATCTGGGTCTGGGCCAGCCGGCGGTGAGCGAAAGGATCGCCCGGCTCGAAGCGCATCTGGGCGAACCCTTGCTGCGGCGGAACACCAGGGCGATGTCCGTAACCGACACCGGGGCGGCCTTTTACGAGCGCTGCAAGCTCGCCATCGAGGCGGCTGACGATGCCATGGCGGTCGCGCACAAGGACCAGCCTGTCAGCGGCACATTGCGGATCGCGGCACCCCATGGATTGGGCGAGGTTTTGTTGACGCCGGTGCTGCTCGACCTGCGTGAACACCATCCCGAATTGCGGATCGATCTGGTGCTCAATGATCGCGTTGTCGATCCGGTGACCGAAGGCGTCGATCTGTCATTGCGCCTCGGGCCAGTCGGCGAGGGGCATTTTATCGCCCGGCGGCTGGGCATGGTGCGCCGGGTGCTGGTGGCCTCGCCCGCCTATCTGGCACGGCATGGCGGGCCTGAAAGCCCCTCAGACCTTGCCCGCCACGGCTTTGCACGGGTGGCGGGGCTGTTCCACGGCAACCGCCTGCCCTTGCACGCACCTGATGGCGGCATGGTGGCCGCGCCCATCGAGACCATGATCACCGTCAGCCATTGGCGCCCCCTGCATGCGCTGCTGCTGGGCGGAGGGGCGATCGGCGTGTTGCAGCAATCGGTCTGCGCGGACGATGTGCGGCAGGGCACGCTGATCCCCTTGTTGCCAGCGTTCACCGTCCCGCCCTTCGGTCTCCATGCGCTTTATGCTCCGGGCAGGCCCATGCCGCCTCGCCTGCGCCTGCTGCTCTCGAGGCTGGAAGCCAGGGCGCAGCAAGTGCTGGGGTAGGCTCAGCCTGCCACCACCGGGCCGACGATGCTCTGGGCAAAGCGCTGGCAGACCTGCGCAACATCCTCCATGCGATGCGGCACGGGCAAGGCATCCATGGCCTGAAAGAAGCGGTCATGTCGGGCTGGGGTGGACACCAGCAGCATCTCCGCCGGCCCGCCCTGGGCGGAAAAGCCATGCACGGTGCCACGCGGCACGAACAGTGTATCGCCCTCTGTCGCCGTGATCCTGTCCTCGCCGATCACGAAGAGCAAGGTGCCGCGCACAATACGAAACAGCTTGTCCTCATCATGCGAGATATGCAGCGGCGCGCCCTGCCCTTGCGTCACCAGCATCCGCATCACGGTCAGTGGCGCCGCCTCGCCGCCCAGCAGAATGCCCGCCTCGATGCCGGAAAAGCGCGCGGTGGCGCCGATGGTCAGCCTGCCGGCGGGGGTGTTATCGGTCATGCTTCGTCTCCTTGGGTGATGCTCCCTCCTAGCCTTGCGCGATCCGCCCGATTATCCTTGCAGAACCGACATGATTGGCCAGAAGAATGGACAATGATCAAACTCGACCTGCTCCAGACCTTTGCCGAAGTGGTGCGTGCCGGTAGCTTCAGTGCCGCTGCGCGGCGCATGGGTGTGCCGCGCTCCACGGTCAGCCTGCATATCCAGTCGCTGGAGGCATCGCTGGACCTGCGCCTGTTCAAGCGCTCCACCCGCAGCCTGGTGCTGACCGAGGAGGGGCAACAGCTTCACGAAATGGCTCAGGCGCCGCTCGACCATCTGGCGCAGGGCCTGCATGCGATGCAGGGCCAGCATGGCGCGCTCAGCGGGCTGATCCGGCTGACCTTGCCCGCCGATTTCCCCACGGAGTTGGTGGCCAGCGCGATCACCAGCTTTCGCCGCCAGCATCCGCTGGTGCGATTCCAGATCCTGCATACCGGCGACCGGCTCGATTTGGTGGCGCGGAACATCGACATCGCGCTACGCATGGGCGACGGCTCGCCACCCGATGCTGTCGAGCGCAGCGTGCTGGAGATCGACTGGATGCTCTGCGCCAGTGCCGATTGGGTGAAACGCCATGGTCTGCCCGACAGTCTGGCCGAGCTTGGCGATGTGATCGCACCGGGATCGGGGCTGCGGCAGTTTCTGGAGCGGCAGGTGCTTTCAAGCCCCCTGCCCGAGCCCGCCATCGAGGTCGACAGCCTGCTGATGGCCCGCTCGCTGGTGCTGGAAGGGTTCGGCTGCGCGCTGCTGCCCACCGGCATGGTGGAGCCGATGGTGGAGCAGGGCTTGATCTTGCGCCTGCTCCCCATGGTCACGCTCAGCCCTACGCGGCTCAAGCTGGCCTTTCCCACCCGCGCCGACATGATCCCGCGCGTGCGGGCCTTTGCCGATCATCTGGCGCAGGCGCTTCAGGCCTGAAGCCCAAAGACCTCGGCGGCCACACCCAGCGCATTGTTGGCTGCCGCGCCGCTCGCGTAGAACTGGGTCTGCACGATCACCTCGACGATCTGCTCGCGCGTGGCGCCCGCGACCAGCGCCGCCTCGATATGGGCGCGCAGTTGCGGCAGATAGCCGCGCGTCACGCAGCAGGCGATGATGACGAATTCGCGCGTCACCAGATCGAGACCTGGCCGGTCCAGCACGCCGGCAAAAGCCCATTCCATGGTCATCGTCAGGAAATCGGGGCAAAGTTCGTCGCGCGAGGTCGCCAGACCGGCGCCGCTGTGCCCGCCATGCAGGCGCTCGAACAGGGCAAGGCCGCGGGCATAGGCTTCGGTATCACGGGGCATCGAGGGGGCGGTCATAGGGTGCGTCTCCTTGGTTGGAGCCTCTGATCTGCCCGATGATCGATAGAGAGAAACAGCCCCGCGCAGTGCGAGGATTACACCCCCAGAGTACGCAATCAGCCCTTGACTAGACCAAAACGCTCGAGCGCGAAATCGACGAAAGCACGCAGCTTGGCCGGTGCCGCGCGATCGCGCGCATAGACCAGATAGAGTTGCCGCCCCCTCGCCTCATAATCGCTTAACAGCCGCTGCAAACGGCCCGCCGCAATGTCCTCGCTCACCAGCGCATGGGGTTGCAGGATGATCCCGGCTCCGGCCAGTGCCGCCTCGCGCAAAGCCAGACCATGATCGATCCGCAGAGGGTAACGGACTGGAACCTCGATCATCTCCTCGCCCGCCATGAAACGCCAGGCATGCCGCAACCCCCAGCGCGTATGGCCCAGGCAATCATGGTCGGCCAAATCCTGCGGCACCTGCGGCACGCCCCGAAGGGCAAGATAGTCGGGCGCCGCGCAGACGATCATCCGGTAGAATTGCTCCAAGGGCCGCGCGATCAAGCCGGATTCCGCCAACGGTCCGAGTAAAAACGCGACATCCACCCCATCGCCAATCACATCGACCGGGGCGTCGCTGAGCATCAGTTCGACCTCGATCCGGGGATGCGTCTGCCGAAAGGCGGCCAGCGCGGGCGACAAGCGGGTCACACCGAAAGATGTGGGCGCCGAGATGCGTAGCAGTCCTGCAACGCCTCCCCGCAGCGATCCGGTATCCTCCTCCGCCGCCTCGACCTGCTGCAGCACCGCCAGGCAGCGTTCGAGGAAGAGTTCCCCCGCCTCGGTCAGTTTCTGCCGCCGGGTGGTGCGCTGCAACAGGCGCAGGCCGACCCTTTCCTCCAGAGCACGCAGATGCTTGCCGACCATGCTGGGGGACAGGCCACGCCGCTCGGCCGCCGCGACCAGACTGCCCGCCTGCACCACATCGACAAACACGGCCATGCTTTCGAGACGGTCCATTCAATCTCCATGGTCTTCAATATCGCCCCTCATAGGCCATTGACGGGGAAGGCTTCAATCCGTGTGGCCGCATCCTGCCACCTGGGTCATTCGACCTCGTCCCGCGCAGGTTCCAGAGCGATCCGGGCCACAATCGCAAGGGCCCGCTCCAGATCGTCGAGAGGAGGCGATGCCAGAGCCATCCGAACACCATTGGGCGCGTGGCCAGGTTGAGCGGCAAATTGCCCCCCGGCCGTCACTCCGATACCATGCCGCAACAGATGCGCAGCAAAGGCCTCGCGGCCATGCGCAAGGGCAGTGTCTTCATCGATCATACGACCACCTCGGCGCAGGTGGCGCGCGAACTCCATGCCATCGCATCGGAAGGCGGCTTCGGCTTTGTCGATGCGCCGGTTTCGGGCGGCCAGAGTGGAGCGGAGAACGGCGTGCTGACGGTCATGTGCGGCGGCGACGCGCAGGATGTCGGCAAGGCAGAGGGCGCCATCGCCAGCTATGCCAGATTGTGCCGCCATCTCGGGCCGACGGGGTCGGGCCAATTGGCCAAGATGGTCAACCAGCTCTGTATTGCCGGCGTCGTGCAGGGGCTGGCCGAGGGCGTGCATTTCGCCCAGCGGGCCGGTCTGCCGGTCGAGGCGGTGATGGAGGTTCTGGGCAAGGGCGCCGCCGGATCGTGGCAGATGGAGAACCGCGCATCGACCATGCAGGCGGGCCGCTATGAGTTCGGCTTCGCGGTCGACTGGATGCGCAAGGATCTGGGCATCTGCCTGGCGGAAGGCGGGCGCAATGGCGCCCAGCTACCGCTCGCCACGCTGGTCGATGAGTTCTATGCCGAGGTGCAGGCGATGGGCGGTGGCCGGTGGGACACATCGAGCCTGCTGGCGCGCCTGAACCGGGAGGGCGCCAGCGGGATCGACGGCTAGCCTATATCGTCTGTGGGTTGCAGGCGCGGATCATCCAGCAGGCGGCATCGAAGCGGGCCATGCCATCCGCGATGAAAGGCGCGAAGCCCGCGTCCAGCGCGGCTTCGAGCCTGGCCTGCAACTCTGCGTCGAGATCGGGCATCAGCGCGCCGATCCGCCCCATGCGGCGTGCATAGATCGACAGATCCTCGACCGGCATGGCGCAAGAGACGGTGATGGGTTCGATCTCGATGGCATGCCAGCCCGCTTCGGTCAGAAGGTCTTGCACCCTGTGCCGGTCCGCAAAAGCGAATTGGCCAGGCGCGAGAGGATCGGCGGCAGGCTGCGGCCCGAGTACAGCCGTTGCAGCGCGTTCTTGAACGACCATGAAGGGATTGTCAGCGGGATGCGCCCAGGCGATGCAGATGAGCGCGCCGCCAGGGCGCAGCGCCCGACGAATGTTGGAGAAAGCGGCGACAGGGTCGTCGAAGAACATCACGCCGAAGCGCGAGACGACGGCGTCATGGTTCTCGGATGCGAAGGCATGGCGCTGCGCATCGGCACAGAGAAAGCTGACATTGGTCTGGCCCGCAAGCTGCGCCCGGCGCCGCGCGACATCGACAAGCGGCTCGGCAATGTCGAGCCCGGTGCAATGGCCTTGGCCATCCATATGGCGCGCAATCGCCAGGCTGGTCGCGCCAGCGCCGCAGCCGATATCCAGAACCCGGTGCGCGCCTTCCTTGGCGACCGCATCGACCAGCAAGCGCTCAAAGGGCATGAAGAGCCTGTCGAGCATCGGCTGCAAATCGGCCCAGACTTGGCCTTGCGCACCGCTCCAGCCGGCAGGTTTGGAGGTGTGATCGTTCATGAGATTGTCCTTGTGACCGTCATCGAGTCGCGGCCATTCTGCCACTTCAATCCAAGTTGAGGTCAAGATGGGATTGTTCGACATTGCCGAGGTCGCTCGCCGCAGCGGCATACCGGCCTCTGCTTTGCGCTATTATGAGGAACGCGGCCTCATCGAGTCCGTGGGGCGGCATGGCCTGCGCCGCACTTTCGATGCGCAGGTGTTCAAGCGCTTGTCCCTGATCGCGCTGGGCCGGTCAGCCGGCTTTTCGCTGGAGGAGATCGGCACGATGCTGGAGCGCGAGGGCCACATTCGCCTGGAGCGCGCGCAGCTGGAAGCCAAGGCCGAGGAGATCGATCGGAAGATCCGCAGCCTGATCGCCCGGCGTGACGGATTGCGCCATGCCGTCGCCTGCCCCGCGCCAAGCCACGGGCAATGTTCCTCCTTTCGCCGGTTGATGACCATCGCGTCGAAAAAAATGCGCAAGGCAAGAGCGCGCACCTAAGGTTGCTCTCATAATGTCTCCTCTGCTTTGCGCTGGCAGCATCTGGAAGACGTGCGACCTGGCCGCTGGAATCGTGGTGGGGCGCCCCTTTGCCCAACTGGCGCTTAAGTGACGTTTTCGGGCGACACCGGGCGTGAATGAACGGCAGGATATGCCAGTGTCAGCTTAAAAGGTGATTTTCCGGAATACACAAAAAAGCGTGCGCGCCGATTAAAATTTTCGCATGTTCTCAAGCATCCGCTCTCCATTTGATCAACGGCGATTGCAATCGCTTATCGACCTGAAGATTGACCCCGTTTTTGCGAAGTGCGTGATTGCGTGGAGCGCGCTGTTGCACTCGCACACTCTTCCAATGTCAGTTTGCGCCAGCGCAAAAATCTTGCCTTATCCAATCCGCCAGCAGCGATTGCGGTTCGCACGTTACAATCAGGCTCGACATCGTGCCGGCAATTGGAGAAGCGGCACTGCTGAGCCAGCAACAGGATGTCATCGAAGACCTCCTTCAGCCCCTCGCCCGCTTCGGAAAGATGAAGCTCACGCATGCCGGGCGTGTCCATCAGCCAGCCCCCCTGATCCAGCCGGTGCATCTCCCGCACGGTGGTGGTGTGGCGCCCTTTGCCATCGCCTTCGCGAACCGCCTGCGTGATGATGCGTTCCGATCCGGTCAACGTCTTGATCAGTGTCGATTTACCCACACCGGATGATCCCATCAGCGCGACTGTCTTGCCCTGGCCACACCACGCCGCAAGGCGGCCGGCACTTGTCAGATCCTTGCCGTTGACGGTGATCACCTGCAGGTCGGAGTGCAAAGCGCGCGCCGCATGGGCGAAAACTTCCGGATCATCGGCCCGGTCAGCCTTGGTCAGCACGACCACCGGGGTCACCCCCGCCTCGCGCGTCATCACCAGATAGCGCTCAAGCCGGGCAAGATTGAAATCCTGATCACACGACGCCACGATGAACAGCGTATCGACATTGGCAGCGATAAGCTGCACCTTGCGTTGATTGCCCGGCGTGCGGCGGGTGAACAGGCTGGCCCGCCGCAGGATGCGCGCGATCTGAGAACTTGCCTCATCGATCAGCAGCCAGTCACCGACCGTCGCATGCGAGTCTTCACCCTGAGCCTGTGCAACATAGGGCGGGATCAACCGTTCGGACACCGCACCAGCGATCAAGCCGCTCACGGCGATCTTGCCACGGCGAACCGCCATGACACGGACTGGACACAGGCTTGCCCGATCGTCGGGCGAAAGCTGCGAACTGAAGAATGGCGTCCAGCCCAGTTCAATCAAACTTGCGTCCAGGTCGGAATCGAGCGGACGCACCATCGCAAAGTCAACCCTTGGCCTTGGCAGTCTTGGCTTTTTCGGCGGGGGCCTTTGCCTGCTTCTTGCTGCGGGCGAGTGTCAGGGTGAGTGAGCGCTTGTGCCGCTTGTTGGCGGTGCGGATGTTGGACATGTTCGATCCTGTCTGCTGGGCATCAGCCGCCACTTTGGCCCGATTGGCCTTAGCAAAGCGCTGATGCCAGCCTCTTGCTCATGAAAAGCCACCGGTGACAAGGCGTGATCGCATTGACGTGACCGGTGCTCTTGCGGCCTGGCCTGCCGGGCTCCTCGTTGTGCCCATCTCGAGATACGCCATCAACCACCCCGAGCCCCCGCATGCATAGCATGCCGGAACCGTGCCTCAGAGCTTATCTTTCGGCTTTTTATCAATGTGCTCAGTTGCGCGATCGCCAAGGCCAAAGCCACGGGCATCGCCTCCACCTCAGCCCGCAAGAGCAGGCAGGACCGGCAAGAGCACAGCGCGGTCAGCGACAATCCGGAGCGAGGGCTTTCCAGCCGCTGACACCCCATGATGAGCAAGGGTTATCCCTCATGCAGCCCCAGCAACATCTCGCCGGGGATCAGCGCAGCAAACCCGCGCTGCGCAAGGCATCCGTGATAACGGCGCCAACCGTTGCAGGTCTTGTCCCGCCCCATGAAAACGCGCTCGCGTCCGCAGCAGGCTCAAATGGCGCAGCCTTGTCTGGATCGATGTCGGCATCCTCAGATGGGATGGCCTCTCCCAAGCCCCAGAATTGCGCGATCTGGCGTGTGGAGGACAGACCCACATCCAGCATGAATGGGCCACTGGCTCCGCAACCACCGGGGCCCGTTGTGCGCAGCGGCGTACCATGGCCCATACCTGCGATGTTATAGGCCTCCAACACCGCTTCGCCGTCAGCATTGCTCCAGCACTCATGCCGGACACCGCCCGTGGCGCTGCGCTGCGTCGGCTCATCGGGGAGACCATGCAGGATCCGCCAGGACGCCACGATCCGTTCCGCATTCGACGGCGCCACGGTCTGATCCCCGCCCCCCTGCCACACCGAGATGCGTGGCCAGGGCCCCTTGTGGCCGGATGCATGGCGGATCGCGGCAGCCAGTTCCGCGTCGGACGGATAGCCATCGCCGCGCATCCGGGCAAAGGCATCGGGAACTGAACGCGCCGCCCCGAAGGGCAGGCCGGCGATGATGGCGCCGCCTGCGAAAACCTCGGGATAGGTCGCCAGCATGATGGACGCCATGGCACCGCCCGCCGACAGCCCGGTGACGAAAATACGATCCGAGTCGATCCGGTGCCTTGCCCGCATCGCCACAATCATCTGATGGATCGACAAGGCTTCACCCGATCCGCGCCGGGCATCCACCGGAGAGAACCAGTTGAAACAGAGGTTGGGGTTGTTCGCACGTTCCTGCTGCGGGAACAGCAGCGCAAAACCCTGTTCGTCGGCCAGTTGAGACCAACCCGCCCCGTGATCGTAACCACCGGCGGTTTGCGTGCATCCATGCAGAACCACGACCAGCGGCGCGCCGGCGGCCATTCCGGCAGGCACATAGAAACGCGCCGACAAGGCACCGGGGTTCGATCCGAAGTCGGTCATATCGCTCAGGCGATCAGGAGCGACGCCCCCGATTCCCGAGCGGCTACTGGCGCCCAACCTGGCCATTTGCGCTGCAGCAGAGCTTAATTGCACCATGATGGGTCTCCAGCACCGACAGTGATCGGCGCGAGTATCATATCGCACATGCAGCATGAATGGTTGCTGCATCGCACAATAAACCGTCCCAGGCAATGAGGGCTGGCACAAACGGGGACTGAAGATGGCGGCGTAGCCCGCGGGCGACCGAAACATCCAGGGCATCAAACGCCCGCACGCAGCCAAAGGGCCGCCGGCGAGAAACGACGTTCGCCTCGTATGAAAGCACTTTAATCAAGCCCTTACAGGCGGGACAACAGCTCGCCCTTTTTGGCGTTGAACTCCTCGGCCGTGATGATCTGCTTCTCGTGCAGAGAAGCCAGCCGCTCGATACGCGAGAAAATTTCGTCCGCCGACAGGACGGGTCCATCACCACCGGAAGGTGTGGCCACCGCAACAGCCGCGACCGGTTCAGGCGTGATGTGACCAGAGGGCGTGTTCTCGGGCACACTTGCCGCCGTGGTGAAAACCTGAGGCAAGTCGCTGAGCCTGACCAGCCCGTACTGGCTGGTAAAGGTGATCGACTGGCCGCCCCCCTGAGCCTGTGAAAAGCCCGTGATCCAGTGATCGCCTGTATCATAGACCGAAATATGTCCACCCTGATCCAGAGCCAGACGGCGCGTGTCGGGAAAGACCGCGTAATGCAGGTCATTCTGCGATCCGGTGGAGGATGGCTGGCCCAACTCCGCCGGCCAGCGGTGCCCAAAGCCGCCCCGGAAACCGTTCGAGGTGGAAAAACTGGCCCCCCCGCTCGATTGGCTCTGACTTTGCCCAACAGGAGCGGCAGGATGCATCGGCACAGGCGCGAAGGGCCAGTTGTTCTGCATCGCCATCGTCAGATCGTTGCAGAGGCTGTCAACGCGATATTTCAACCCATTGTTGAACATGTCGCCGATCATGATCATGCCACCCTGAGACCATTGCCCCATGCCGCCCAGTTCCCAATGATTGAACTGGGCCTGTCGGCCACCCCCTGCGGCCAGAGCGAACAACAAGGATTGGACGGCATCGGCGCTGAAACCATGGCGCGCGGCGATGGCATCGACCATCTGTTGGCCATCCGGGGTGAGCAATTGCATGATGCGTTCCAGTCCGCTGGGTGTCCATGCGGTGGCGCACGGCAAAGCCAAGGCAACCTAACAGATTAATCCTGCACTGGCATGCCGGCATCGCGAAAAAACAGGCGTTTTAATCCGGCCTTGCGCAACGCGTCCTTGGCGGTCGTTCCAACCGGGTGCGCATAGCCGTTCTGTTCGAGCCCAAGGGACCAAACGCTCACACCATGGCGCCCAGCGCCTCGACAAAAGTCCTGACCTTCAAGCTGGTCAACCGGCGTGAGTTCTGCAGCGCCCAAATCTCGACTTTGGGCCCGGCTTGCCTGCCCCACAGCCTCAGGCGCCCGGCGGCCAGATCCTCCCTGACCAACAGCGACGGCACGATCGCCACCCCTGCCCCGGCCAGAACGGCATCGCGGACCATCAGAAAGGAGGAGAATCGCAACCGGGCCTGCGGTCGCAGCAGGCTGATGCCGTTGCCGGTTTCGATGCGCCAGATGTCGCCATCCGCCGTGACCGGATGAACCACCGCCGGGACCGCCCGCTCCTCCTCACCCAGCGTTACCGCCATATCCGCCGGGCCGACCAGCAACCGGTCGTCCTCGACGATGCGCCGCCCGATCAGGCGCTCGTCCGGGTCGGGATCGACGCGGATCACGATGTCGTAATTGTCCTCCACCGGATCGACCTTGCGGTCCTCGGCAACGATCTCCACCTCGACCTGCGGATAGGCCGCCACAAAGGCCGAAGCTGCGCGTGGCAACAGCACATGCGCCAGCACGATCGGCGCGCTGATGCGCAACTTGCCGCGCGGCTCGGAAGAGCCGGCTGCGACGGCCTCGCGCGCCTCGGCGATCTCGGCCAGCGGGCCTTGCGTGCGCTGGTGCAGGGCCCGCCCTTCATCGGTCAGGCGCAGCGTATGCGAACCGCGATCGATCAGTCTGACGCCAAGGCTCGCTTCCAGTTCTGACACTTTGCGCGACAGCGTGGCCTTGGAGCGCCCGGACTGGCGGCTGGCGCGCCCGAAGCCGCCATGGGTGGCGACCAGATTGAAGTCAGCGAGCGCGTGGAGATCCATGCCCATGTTCCATTTTCAAGACGACATGTCTCAATGATGCCATCTTCCGATAAAAAATGAAACGCATACCTTGGCTCCATCGAAGACTGGATCAAACAAGGAGCAATCTCATGACCATATTGGTAACAGGCAGCACCGGCACAATCGGCACGCAGGTGCTCCACTTTTTGCAAAGCCATCCTCAAGGGGCGGGCACCGCCATTCACGCCCTCACCCGTTCGCCCGACACCGCGCGCCTGCCTACCGGCATCACGGCGATCAAGGGCGATCTGTCGGATGTGGAGAGCGTGCGGGCCGCCTTGAAGGGCGTCTCCACCCTGTTTCTGCTGGCCCCCAACGCCGCCGATGAACTGACTCAGGCCATGCTGACCCTGAATGCCGCGCGCGATGCGGGGGTGAAGGGCATTGTCTACCTCTCGGTCTTCCAGGGCGAGGCCTATGCTGACGTCCCCCATTTCGCCAGCAAGGTGACGGTCGAGCGGATGATCCACGCGCTGGGCCTGCCTGCCACCATCCTGCGCCCAGCCTATTTCATCCAGAACGATCTGCGCCAGAAGGACGCGCTGCTGGGTGGCGGTGTCTATGGCATGCCGGTTGGCGCGAAAGGCATCTCGATGGTGGACATCCGCGACATCGGCGAGGCGGCCGCGAACGCTTTGCTGCGCCGCGAGCATGCGGAAAGCCCCCTGCCCGGCGAAACCTATGAACTGGTTGGCCCGGAAGCCTTGACCGGCAACGATCTGGCTGCGTTGTGGAGCAAGGTTCTGGCCCGCCCGATCCATTATGGCGGCGATGATCTGGAAGCACTGGAACAGCAGCTCCAAAGCTTTGGCCCGGCCTGGCTGGCCTATGACATGGTGCTGATGATGCGCCGCTATCAGGGCGATGGCGCGGTGGCGAGCGCCGGCGACATCGCGCGCCTGACCGGGCTGCTGGGCCATGCGCCGCGCTCCTACCACGCCTTCGCCACGGACGCCGCCGCAAGCTGGGCCCAAGCCTAAACCCCCTTCACACAAAGGATGACCCTTATGACGCACATTCTCTTCATCGGCCAAAAGCCCGAAACCGTCGATTTCTCCGACCCTGCACTGCCGCCCGGCTTCGATGCAGCCAAGATCAACGCCGGCATCGCCATTGCCGTGCAGACGATCGAGGAACGCGGCTGGCAGGTCGATCCCTGCATGATTACCCCGGATGAAGCGGGGCTGGCGCAGCTTGATCGCGCATTGCGCGCTCGACGCTATGACTGCGTGGTGATCGGCGGCGGGCTGCGCTTGCCGCCCAAGAGTCTCGCCCTGTTTGAGCAGGTGATCAACGCCGTCCACAAGGCGGCGCCACAGGCCTCCATCGCCTTCAACACCCGCCCGGAAGACACGGCGGTGGCAGCCGCGCGGCAGATCGGGTGAGGCGCAAGCACGAGCGGGTATTTATCACGATATGCTCGCTAGGGTCAGGACTGGTTGATCAGAGGCAGAAGAGCACGGTGGCGCCCAGAGCGAGGGCGGAGAAGAAGACGGTGGGGCATCGATCAGACCGCGTTGCCACGCGGCGTCATAGCCCCGGTATGCCAGCATCCACGGCGCCTTGGACAGATCGTCGAGCAGGGCCGCCGCGCCGGTGTAATCGCTGATCTGGCCCGCCGTGATGAAGAAGCTCAGCGGGCGGCCATTGGCATCGCTGGTCTTTGCCGACTGGTTCGCGCTGTCATCCCATCAATCCGACCTGCTCTGGCACACAGCGCAAAAATTCGTGAAGGCCTGGGAAGCCTTTGATGTCGAGACGGTGGGGCGCACCAGCGAAATCCTCTATGCGCTGGCCAAGGAGCTGATCACGCAGCGCCGTGCCACGCCCCTCGATCCCGAGGAGGACGCCGCTGACAGAGCGATCAAGCGCGTTTCCAAGCCAATTCTCCTATTCCCTGCCATAGGTTCATATTGGCTCCTCGGATACGGCCCCGCCTTACAAGGCGCCCGGCATGCCACCGATACGACGCGCTGCCTCAAGGATCTCTGTCGGGAACATGGCGATGATGGTGGAATTGTGCTCGACGCCGATTTCGCTGAGCGTCTGCAAACGGCGCAATTCCAGTGCTCCGGGCACCTCCGCGATGATTTTGGCCGCATCGGCCAGCGTCTGGGAAGCTTCCTTTTCGCCCTCCGCCTTGATGATCCTGGCCCGTTTTTCCCGGATCGCTTCAGCTTCGCGCGCGATGGCCCGCTGCATCTGTTCCGGAATGTCGAGATCCTTGATCTCGACGGCATCCACCACCACACCCCATTGTTCGCAGGTACGCGCCAGCAGGTCGAGCAGGCGCGCATTGATGGTGGTGCGATCCTTCAGAATCTGGTCGAGATCGCTCTGGCCGATGGCGTCGCGCAGGCCCGTTTCGGCGGCCTGAACCACCGCTCCCTGCCAATTGACGACGGAGGTGATGACCCTCACCGGATCGATGGCCCTGAACCACAGCACGGCATTGACCCGCACCGCCACCCCGTCCCGCGTCACGGTCTCCTGCGTGTCCAGCGCGAAGGTGACAGTCCGCAGATCGACCTTGATGACACGCTCGATCAACGGGATCAGCCAATAAAGGCCTGGCCCTTTCGTGATCTTGATCCGGCCCAGCCGGAACAAAACACCGCGCTGATACTCCTGATTGATCCCGAAGGATTTGAGCGCAAGGATCAGAAATACGGCCAGCAGGAACAATCCCATACTGGAAAATGCTGCAAACATCGCCACCCCCTTCTGCCCGTCCGGCAGCCAGCTTTCACCGGCTACCGGAGGTGCTGGTCAACAGGCCCGATTATCGCGGACCTGTCAGGCCTTCTTGCAATGCGACATGAAGGTCTTTCGGGCTTTGCCGTGAATGTTCTTGGCATCGGCGTCCTTGGAACAGGCCAGCGACTTTGCAGTACGAGGCGCCTGCCCCTTCGCCGCCACTTGGGTCGACTTGGCCGGTACACCGGGTTTGGCAGTTGGCGCGGCGGGAGCTGGTTTCGCCGGGGCCGGGCTGGTGTGTGCGGCAGCTTTCATCCGGCTCAGCAGCGAAGGTTTGGCGGGGGCAGGAGACGGCGCTTGGCCCAGAACTGAAGTGGACACCAAAGCGGCAGCAACGGCCAGCAACGTCAGGGTGGTTTTCATGGCGGTTCTTCCTCCCAAGAATGATGTAGCGATCAGGTGATCCTACCCCCTCACATAAAAAAGGTATAGTCTGGAACAACGCTGCTAGGGGCTCTGCGCTGCGCGTCCAGCCAGAGGCGGGCATAGCGGCGGGCGGCATCATAGGAGCCTGAATCCCCCACGCTGAAGAAAGTCGTGGATCCGCTTCATCCGCAGGTGGGCGCGCCGGGGCAGCGCCTCCCGCCTGTTGGTCTTCACCCTGTCACCAGCTCGCCTTGGGATCAGCGATGGTGCGACGATATCGCAGGGGTAACAGTGTTCAGTTAATGGGTCGTAGCCGGTACCCCGCAAGGCGGCCTCCGGCAAACCCGGCATGGTTCAGGCGTGAATATCTGTTGATAGCTTCTCGAGGCTCAGTCTGTGAGGCTCCCTGGCGTCGTCCCATCGCAAAGGTTTCCTCTCATCACGAATTGCTTTGACCTTTGTCCAGAAAAAGCGCTGGGGTGAATGGGCACGCTGCAAACTGCGAGTCCCCTGGAGGGCCGCACCATGCAAACTCCTCAATTCGATTCCCCCGTTGCGCTTTGGAAACTGGTGCCAGATCGCTTCGGCACGGATCGCAGCATGCGCCAAGAAGGCGAGTGGACCCTCGGCGAAGCAATCGGCTATGTGATCAGCCAGCCGGTTGAGGAACAGTGGCGCTTCAAGATCGTGAGCGAGAAGCAGTCCATCGACCATCTCACGATGATGCGGCTTGCCAGTACCAGCATCTTTCAAAGCTGGGATTTCAGCTGACCACACACGCCCAGAGGCCTTGCAAAAACGGCCATTCCGGCAAGTGGCCTGCAACGGAGGTTACCATGCCCATTGAAATAGACAGTGCTCACGCTGTTGGATGGAGACGAACCATGACCCTATTCTTCAGGGATGTTGGAAAGATGCGCGGAGCGGCCATGAAGATTACGCACCAGGTCAACCCGACGTTGATCGCCGATGCGGATCAAACGGCTGAGTCTTGCGCGGCAGAAAACTGGGAAAATGAAGGTGGTCATCTTTCCAATCACGATATCAAAGGAACATCGCTCCGGCCTTTTTCCAACGAAATCGACAGATTGGAAGCTCAAATCAAAATATCGGCAAACAAGCTGACCAGCGACTTTGCGAACGGTCGGGTGGGGACACGTTACAACACATATGATCATCGCGCCCGAGTGCTTCGCCTGCAAAGGGCAGAGCTGGATGCGATGCGAAACAGCTTCAATGATCCGAAGAAAAGCCAATGACCTCATTTTCCTGAACTTGATCAAACGGAGGCTTCCGTACAGATGGTTCGATTTGGGATCACGCGCCGCCCTGCCGATTATTAATACCCTTAATATGTATAGATATTATCGCCTCAGCAATGCGGTCATCTAGGCAAAGCGTGATTTCCGTGCCTCCAGAGATCTTGGGTAAGCTATGAAATTGCAAGCACTGCATCTTCGGTCGGCCAGGCGGACGGCGATCATCAGTTGATCCAGGTTCGATTGCCTGGCGCACCTTTAGAGCGTAGAAGGGTTATCGTGACTGACAGCGCTCCCTATCGCTTTGCCGTGGCCATCGATCCTTCGGACATCGATTTCATGGGGCATGTCAACAACGCAAGCTATCTCAAATGGGTGCAGGAAGCTGTGATCAGCCATTGGCGCGGGATCGCGCCAGCCGAAGAAATTGCCCGGCATCTTTGGGTCGCGTTGAAGCATGAGATCACGTATCGCAAACCCGCGTTTGTGAACGACGACGTCATCGCGACCGTGATTCTCAAAAAGGTCTTTGGCGCTCGTGCCTTTTACCAGACGATCATTCGGCGGGGCGAAGACGTGCTGGCAGAAGTCAGTTCAAGTTGGTGCTGCCTGGACGCAAAAACGGGGCGTCCGGCACGGCTTGCAGCAAGCGTGGTGGAGCGCTTCTTCTCCAAGCAGACCTGATTGATCCCGTTCCATGGGGGTCTCGTCACCCCAGCCACATATTTCGAGGCAACTATCAGTGCCCCTTGGAAAGAGCCACGGCCCATCGGCCACGCGATTTCCTCGTGACGTACACAGGCAAGGCTTTTCGTACCTTCCCGCTCTGCGTTGAAAGCATGCCGAACGGACGACATCGAGAGAATGTGTCCCGCGCCGCATTTCGAAGGTAAATACGCGGCTATCTCCCAGCCGATTTTTTCGCTTCGCGCTTAGGCCCCCTCCCTTCTCTGGCAGGCCGGGCACCGACCAGAGCGGACGCAAGTTCTTCGCGAAGATCGATGACGATCCGCGAAAGAGGCCTAACTACCGAAAGCGTGTCGTATCAATCCGCTGGAAGGAAGCACGGCGCACGGCCCCGTGAATGATGTTTTGCCGAAACAGGTGCCGAGCTTCGTCGGCTCCCTCGATCGTAACACAGACCAAGTGAGTGCCTCCCGACAGTAAGGTTTCGATTGCGCTGATCGCGATCGCATTGCGATGGCACCTGTCGACGACCTCATGCTCGGGCAGCTTCAGGTTCATAGCCCGTGTGATTTTGGTTTCCATCGATCCTGTCCAACCTATCACTGGCTTACGCTCCACGCGAACGGGGGTATTTTGCTCATGGCCCGATTGAGCGTTTGGTTCGTCATGCACCAGGCGGGATAGCGCGAAACACCCATAAGGTCCCGTAGCCTGTCAATCCGTGTCTGGTAGTGCCTGACAAGCCCGAACGCGCCTGCACTGCAAGCAGCAGGCTGACCCTCGGCTCGAATGAGCGAGAGTTGGTGATGGTAGAGAAGATGATTAAGGTCCACGGTCATGCTCCAGCCTGATGCGGGAGCGCGCGGTCTCTCAGCCACCCACGTGCAACACGATAATGGGCGATGAGTTCGATATGGGGATCATCGACAGAATTACAAGGGCAACGCAGGTTCAGCCTCGATGCTGGGGCTTCGTCAATTCACCCGGCTCGGCTGATGCCTTGGCAACTGCGCAGGGCCGATGGCACCCGCGAAATCACGCACAGAAACGGCGTCATGATCAACGACACCGAGCGAGCCAGCGTCCATCATGTATCCCGCCAGCCGGCATTTAGCGCCGCAGGTCCACGCCTTTATCTGCTGGACCGAGAAGCGTGGATCATCCCCAGATAGCCGAATTAAACGGAACAGAACGGTTAGAAGCGCAGCCCTTTATTCATGAGCCGGATTGCCGGATTCGAAGAGTCGTTAACGAACGGCTTGGAGGCAGACCAAGTCGGAGCGACCACGCGTTCATCCTGTGACGGATGCATTGTATCCGTTTGTCACTTCTTTGACGATGCAATGACCCAAGCGTCCAAAATCCGCTATAAGAGGCGGCATGCTTCCCCTATCCGCTCCCTCCGCCTGCATCCTGATCGTGGACGACGACGACGATATTCGCGACCTCATCGCCAGCCACCTCGATCGCGCCGGATACAGACATGTCGGGGCCGCGACACTGGCTGAAGCCCGCGCGGCTCTGGCCCGCCACGACATCGCGCTCATGCTGCTGGACCTCACGCTCCCCGATGGCGATGGCATGACCTTCTGCCGCGACCTGCGCGCTGAAGGATTTGTCGTGCCCGTCATCATGTTGACAGCACGCAGCACCCCCGGCGACCGCGTGGAAGGGCTCGAAGGAAGCGCCGACGATTATCTCTCCAAGCCTTTCGACGCCCGCGAGCTCATCATCCGCATGCGCAATGTGCTCAAGCGGGGCATTCAGGGCCCGAAATCCCAGTCCGGCCGTTATGCCAGCTTTGGCCCGTGGCGTCTCGATCTGGCGCAGCGACGGCTGATGGGTCAGGATGATCGCGGCATGATGCTCTCGACCACCGAATTCGCCATCCTGCGCCGCTTGCTGGACAACCCCTTTGAGGAGCTGAGCCGCGAGGATCTGCTGCCCGAGCGCAAGGAAACCGTGTGGGTCGACCGTTCGCTCGACAACCGCATCGCCCGTTTGCGCGCCAAGCTGGCGCGAGCACCTGGCGGTGAGAATCTGATCGTGACCGTGCGCAACAAGGGCTTCCTGCTCGCCTGCGATGTCACTTACGTATGACGGCCCTGTGGCAGTCCCTGCGGCGTTTCGACACGCTGGCCTTGCGCCTGACGCTTGTACTGGCCATCGGCGGCACGTTGGCATCGATGTATTCGCTGACCTTTTCCGAATGGTATCTCCAGCACCAGATGCGCCAGTACCGCGCGGAGATGATCGCCCGCAGCGTGGCCGACATCGCCGGACATATCGCCGCCAACGACCATTCCGACATGATCTTGCTGGCCAGCAACCGGATCAGAGGCGCGCATCTGTTGCAGGACGCCTCTGCCCCCGTCCTGGAGGCAGACCCGGCCATCGATCAGGCCCTGTCCTCGGGTCTTCCGAGGGGCATGACAGCCCATAGTTTTCGCACCGATCCAGCGGTCTGCGCCGGCCATCCCGGTGTTGCCTATGTTCGCGCTGTCGCGGGCATGCTGGCCATTCCGCCGGAGTGTTGGGCCGTCGATCTCGGCGTCCTTGCAAGCGATGGGCAGGTCACACACCATCGCATGGCCTTCGATATGGCCCCGCTCCCCCTTCTGCTGTCGGTCAGGCAATCGCCGGACTATCTCGCGCTGGTGGCTCTGGCGGCGCTGCTCCTGTCCTTTCTGGTGGCCAGCATCACGCTGCGTTTCATGCGGCGCCTGGCCGTCGCCTCGCGGGCCTTTTCCAGCGACATCGCCGCCGCCCCCATTCCCGAAACCGGCCCGCGCGACGTGCGCGAGACCTTTGCCGCCTTCAACCAGATGCAACAACGCATCCGCGAAGCCATGCAGGAACGCGCCCAGATCCTGGCGGCAATCAGCCATGACCTGCAAACCCCTTTGACCCGCCTGCGCCTGCGGCTCGATCTCCTGCCGGACGAAGGCGTTAGGACCCGCTTGTTCCACGATGTCGAGGCCATGCAGCGCCTGGTGACCGAGGGGCTGGCTCTGGCGCGGTCGGGCGAGTCCGCCGACGACTGGGTGATGCTGGACATGGAATCGCTGCTGGCCAGCATGGTCGAGGATATGACCGATGCGGGCCTTGGCGAAGTCACGCTGGGTCATGTCGATCCCGTGGAGGTCAGGGTCAAGCCCGATGCGCTGCACCGTTGCCTCCAGAACCTGATCGACAATGCCTTGCGCTATGGCGGTCAGGCGCGCCTCGATTGCCGACAGGAGGAGGGTCGGATCGTCATATCGGTCACCGATGCAGGCCCCGGCATCCCCGAAGCGCTGCTCGATCAGATGTTCGAACCCTTCGTGCGGGGCGACAGCAGCCGCTCACGCCGCACCGGCGGGACCGGCATCGGCCTGACGATTGCCCGCGCACAGGCCGCGACATTCGGAGCATCCGTGTCGCTGGCCAATGCCGCGCAGGGCGGATTGATCGCCAGGATCACCATTCCTCTTCCCACATACTGAAAGCCGGAACGGATTTTTGTATCCGTTCTACTCACTTTTCCCCGGCCCCCTGTTCCCTCCCAAGGCCAGTGCTTAGCTATCAGCAATAACAACCGAGCAGAGCGGGCCGCCGCCATGACAGCGACCGGCCCTGATGTTTCGGACGTGTTCGCTGGCCCGAAGAGATGTCCGCACAAGGACGTCCGACGGCAGATCCAAGGGAGGATTTATGCTGAAAGTGTACCATGCCGGTCTGGCATCGACCGTGGCCCTCGCCGCCCTGGTATGTCCTGCGCAAAGCCGGGCCCAGACGGCAGGGGATCCGCCTGCCGCCGCCAATTCGGAGATCATCGTCACCGCCCAGCGCCGCGCGGAAAAGGTGACCTCGGTGCCGATCTCGATCACCGTGGCGGACGCCGGGCAGCTTGAGCGCCAGCAGGTCCGCACCGTCGACGATCTCTCGCGCATTGCCCCCAGCCTGGAAATGACGGCAGCTGCTGGCCAGGGCACGGGTGGCGGCGGTGAAATTCGCGGTATTGGCACCCAGACCTTTGCGCAGGGGGCGGTGGCCTCGGTCGGCATCGTGGTCGATCAGGTCAGCCAGGGTAACGCCAACATCTCCAACCTGTTTGATATCGCCCGTGTCGAGGTGCTGAAGGGGCCGCAAGGCACGCTGTTCGGTCTGACGACCTCGGCCGGTGTCATCAACATCACCACCAACAAGCCGGATATGACCAAATTCAGCGCCCGGCTGCACGCGGATCTCTCCAATGCAGGCACCGCAGCGTCAGGTTTCGGCAATCAGGTGATCCAGGGCGTGATCAACCTGCCCCTTGCCGCCAATGCAGCCCTGCGCGTGTCGGGATCGACAAATCTGCGGCAAGGCCCCAATCAGAACACCATCGACGGCAAGTATATCCAGAATAACAGCTACAGTGGCCGCGCCCATCTCCTGTGGGAACCGACCAGCAAGCTGACCGCGAATTTCATCGCCGATTACACCTATTTCACCCAGACCAACGAGGGCGATTTCTTCACCCTCATCTCCACGGATGCCAGCACGGCTGCCGCTCTGGCAAGCTGCGGTGTCGTTGCGGCTGAGGGCAACCAGAAATTCTGCATGAAGCAGGGCCTCTATGCGAAAAACAACAATTTCGGTGCTTCGGCCCAGTTCGATCTGGATGCCGGTCCCTTCACACTGACTTCGATCTCGGCTTATCGCGGCACTCGTCACAGCGATACCGGACAGAACATCGTGCGTGCCGATCCGACCGCGCTGACTATCCTCGACTCGCCCGGCCACAACCGGCTCGACCTCGTCAGTCAGGAACTGCGTATCGCCTCGCCCGGAAACGCATTCATCGATTACACAGCAGGCCTGTTCGCCTCGCACCAGAGGGGCACCGTTGATCCAACGGGACAAAACATCACCCTGTTCGGCTTCATTCCCATTGCGAACTCGATTGGCTCGCGAAACCGTACCACTGATGACTCCATGGCCATTTACGGCCAGGGTACCGTCCATGTCGCGCATGGCCTGCGCCTGATCGCGGGTGGCCGCTACACCGCCGAACGCCTTGCACTCGACGGCTATGATTTCGACAATCGCGTCGCTATCAACAAGCAACTCAACACGAGCATCGTATCCTGGAAATTTGGCGGACAATACGATCTGTCGCGCAAGACCATGATCTACGCCACTGCTTCACGCGGCTACAAGAGCGGACAGATCGGCATTCCGGCTTACCCGCTTACGCCTTACATCGTGCGGCCGGAAATCCCCACCAGCTATGAAGTCGGCCTGAAATCCACGCTGTTTGGCGGATGGGTGGCCGATCTCAGCCTGTTCTCCGAAACTATCAAGGACTTTCAGCTCCAGCAATGCGCAGCGACCTCAACCGGTGCGCTGTCATGCACGGCTGTCAACGCGGATGGCGTCAAGAGCCGTGGCGCGGAAATCAACCTGTTCGGCAAGATCACCCATGACCTCTCGGTCAGCACCGGCTTCATCCATGCCAAGGCCACCTATCCCGACGGATATACGTCCAGCACATCGACCGGCGTTTTCGCCCTCGGAGGAACGCAGCTTCCTTTCTCGCCACGCTACAAATTCACCTTCTCGAGTGATTACTCCCATCCGATCAATGATGCCTTGTCCGGCTTCATCAGCCTTGACGCCGTGTGGAAGTCCCGCGTGGCCTATCAATCGACAACGCTGTTGACCGACACCTACAAGCCGCACTGGACGGTGGGCGGCCGCCTCGGCCTGAAGACCGCAGACGATCGCTACTCGCTGTCAGTGTTCGCCCGCAACCTGTTCAACGTGCCCGAGCCCGGCCTGTTTTCCATCGCCATGCTGGACCACTACAAGGCTATCATCGCCGGGTGCCATGCGCGGGGCCTCGCCCCCGTGGTAACCTTCAGCCACTGGACCACCCCGCGCTGGTTCGCCATGCGCGGTGGCTGGACCGCGCCTGACAGCGCCACCTTGTTCGCCCGCTTCTGCGACCGCGCGGCGCGTCACCTTGCCGATGGGATAGCCTATGCCGTTACCCTCAACGAGGCCAATGGCACGCTGCTCGGCCATGTCATGGCGCCGCCTCAGGCCAAGGAGGCCGAGCGCGCCATGCTGGCCGCTGCCGGGCGCGCCACAGGCAGCGAGCATTTCGTCGGCGGCTCGCCCATCAGGCTCGCCATGGAGATGCTGCCCAACCTGATCGCCGCACACAAACAGGGCCGCGCCGCGATCAAGGCAATACGCCCCTCGCTGCCGGTCGGCATGTCGCTGGCGCTGGTCGATCTGCAAGGCGTCGGCCCCAACAATCTGCGCGATGCCCGCCGCCGCGATTTCTATGGCGCATGGCTCGACGCCGTGCGCGGCGACGATTTCGTCGGCGTGCAGAACTACAGCCGCATCGTCTGGGACGACAAGGGCATCGTTCCCGTGCCCACTGGCGCGCGCACCGGCGGCGAAGGCTGGGAGATCTACCCCGCCTCGCTGGCCAATGCGGTCGATTATGTCCATGCCGAGACCGGCTGCCCGATCATGGTCACCGAACACGGCCTCAACAGCGACAATGATGCGTGGCGCGCCGACCTCATCACCGCCGCGCTGGCCGAACTCAAACGCCGGATCGATGTCGGAACGCCGGTGCTGGGCTATTGCCACTGGTCGCTGGTCGACAACTTCGAATGGACCTTCGGCTACAAGCCTCACTACGGCCTCGCCTCGATCGACCGCACCACCTTCAAGCGCACGCCCAAACCCAGCGCCGCCGTGCTGGGCGCCATCGCCCGCCGCAACACCCTCTGACACCCTCCATCGAGAGACCCTCCATGATCCTTCTCGCCCTCGCCGCCAGCCTTGCCGCCCCGACTGCCATTGCCTCTTCGCCCGATACCGATTTCACCACAGGATGCGCCCGTTTGCAGGGACTGTCCGAAGGCTCAATGGTGGTCACCGGAGTCCATGATGTCGCCGAAGGCCCCGCCCCGCGCGGCCCCAGCGGCCCCAATGGCGAATCCACCGAGCCCTTGCCCACCATGCCCCGCCATTGCCAGATCACCGCCCGCCTGGAACAGCGGACCGGCGCTGGAGGCGAACCCTATTACATCGGCATGGAGCTGCGCGTTCCCGCCGCGTGGAACGGGCGTTTCCTCTATCAGGGCGATGGCGGCATGGATGGCATGATCGTCCCCGCACTGGGCAGCCCGATCAACACCGGCACCACATCGCCTCTGCCGCTGGCGCAGGGCTATGCCGTGGTCTCGACCGACAGTGGCCATCAGGGCAAGAATTTCGATGACGTCAGCTTTGCGCTGGATCAGCAGTCCAAGCTCGATTACGGCTACGCCGCCATCGGCAAGGTCAGCGAGGCGGCCAAGCATCTGATCGTCAAGATCAAAGGCCGCGCACCGGATCACAGCTACTTTATGGGCTGCTCCAACGGCGGGCGCGAGGCAATGCAGGCCGCCCAACTGTTCCCGGGCGATTTCGACGGCGTTCTGGCCGGTGATCCCGCCTTCCATCTGAGCGCGGCAGCGGTGCTGACCAACTACTCGGGCTGGGCCTACACCGATGCGGCGACGAAACTGGGCACGCATTCCTCGCTGCTGTTCTCCCCTGCCGATGCCGGGCTGATCCAGTCGGCTTTGCTCAAGGCCTGCGATGGTCTCGACGGTGCGGTAGACGGGATGATCTTCGATCATGCTGCCTGCCACTTCGACATCGCCACGCTGGCCTGCGCCAAGGGGCAAACCGCCGGCTGCCTCGATCCGCTCAAGGTTCAGGCGATCATCCGCGCCTATCGCGGTCCGGTGAATGCCGCAGACCAGCCCATCGCGGGCTCATGGACTTTCGACACCGCCAATTTCACACCCGACTGGCTGATCTGGCAGACCGGCATCCCCACGCCCAAGGGGCCGTTGATGGTGCTGCAGGATCTGGTGCGCCAATCTCTGACGCAATACTTCACCTATCCGCAGTACAAGCTGCCGCTCAAGGGCGGCGATGCCGAAGCCGCGACCCTGCTGGCGGCCAGTGCCCAGACAGCCGGTTTTACCGACGCCACCTCGACGCAATATTCCAGCTTTGCCGGACATGGCGGCAAACTGATGCTGGTCACCGGCTGGTCCGATCCGGTCTTCTCGGCCACCGACCTGACCGCCTATTATGACCGGCTGACCAGCGATACCAAAGCGCAGGGCGGCGATGCCTCCAACTTTGCCCGCCTGTTCATGGTGCCGGGCATGACCCATTGCGGCGGCGGTGTTGCGCTCGATGATTTCGACGCGCTGACCTCGCTGGTGCGCTGGGTCGAGAAAGGCGATGCGCCGAACGCTTTCGTCGCCAAGGGCAAGGCGTTTCCCGGCGTGGAGCGGCCGATCTGCGCTTATCCAACGGTGGCGCGTTACGATGGCAAGGGACCGCTGACCTCCGCCGCCAGCTTTGCCTGCGCTGCGCCTGGGCAAGCCGGCGCATGATCCGCACCTCGCCCGTCACACGCCGTGATCTGCTGACAACCGGCGCATTGGCCACCATCGCTGCGGCTTTGCCGGGCACGGCAGCCCTTGCGGGCGCACCAAGGCCCATGATCCGGCCCGGTGAGGTCTGGCTCGACACGGCGGGAAAGCCCATTCAGGCCCATGGTGCCTCGATCCTGCAGGTCGGCGATACCTTCTACTGGTATGGTGAGAACAAGGAGCGCACCCTGCCGGGATCGGGCATCTGGCATTGGGGCGTGCGGGCCTATGCCTCGAAAGATCTGGTGAATTGGGCCGATCAGGGGCTGATCATTCCGCCGGTGCCCGATGATCCGGCCTCGCCCCTGCATCCGGCCAAGCAGCTTGATCGCCCCCACATCCTCTACAACGCTGGCACGCGCAAATTCGTCTGCTGGGTCAAGATCATGGAGGTCGACGGGCGCCAGACCCGCACCATCCTGACCGCCGACCGCTTCACCGGCCCCTACACCATCGTCCGCAACGGCCTTCAGCCGCTCGGCATGAATGCAGGGGACTTCGATCTGCTGATCAACCCCGATGACCTCAAGGCCTACACCTATTTCGAGCGGGTCCATAGCGAGCTTATCTGCGCCGATCTGAGCGAGGACTACACCGACGTCACCGGTTATTACTCCACCCATTTCCCGCATCCCGCGCCGCCGCAGGTGCGCGAAGGGCCGGCCTATTTCCACCGGCGCGGCAAGCATTACCTGATCACCTCGGGCACGACCGGTTACCACCCCAACCCGTCCGAGGTGGCGATCGCCGACACATTCCACGGGCCATGGGCCGTATTGGGCGATCTGCACCCCAGGGATGCCTCGCGCACATCCTTCAACTCGCAGGTCAGTTCGGTGTTCAAGCATCCGGGCAAGAAGGATCTCTACATTGCCCTGGCCGACCGCTGGATGCCCGACCCGCCCCAGACGGAAGGAGCGGGCTTTGCCAGCGGCGATGCCTATCGCCGTTTCGAGCCGATGTTCGCCAAGATGTTCAATCCCGACGGGCCTGCCCTCACCCCGGCGGAAGGCGCGGAACTGAAGGGGCAGGCCGAGCGGATCAACACATCGCGGGGCACCTATGTCTGGTTGCCGCTCCGCTTCGAGGGTGACCGCCCCTTTATCGACTGGCGCAGCACGTGGAGCCCGGACGACTTCACCTGATGGCGACGTGCTGAATGAGAGGCTCGTCAGCCGGGCCCGAAAAATCTGGAGAGAAGAATGCGGTATCGATGGAACGCTCTTTGCCTGATGCTGCCCTTGCTCGCTCTGGCGAGCACCGGCCCGGCGCTGGCCTCGGCCCCTCACGGACGCTGGCGCGCGGCTTTTGAATCCAGCCCGCGGGCTGGCCTGAACGATGATCAGTTCAAGGCCCTTATCGACCGTATCAAGGTGCCGCCGGAGATCGCGGAAAAGATCAGGCCCAAGCCCGTCACGGGCACGCTGCGCTATCGCATCCGCGTTTCGGCGGGGGGAAGCAAGCTGCGCCTGCGCTTGTCCAATGAAGAGGGAAGCGCGCCGCTCGTCATCACCGCAGCCAGCGTTGGGCTCGCGGGCCAGGATTTCGATGCCAAAGACGACAGGCTGCTGGCCGTCACCTTTTCAGGCGGCAAAGGGATCAGCATCCCTCCCGGTGCGCCCGTGGTCAGCGATGCCATTGATCTGGGCGTGTCCCAGGGCGACGAGATACTGGTGAGTTTCACCGTCGCCAATACGCTCAAGCTGGACGGCAACGGCGGCTCGCTGGTCAGCGTCGGCCCCGGCGATCAATCCATGGCGGCGCATATGCAGGATGCACATGTCATGGAAGGGCGTCCGGACATCACGGGTATCTCCGTGCTGACGGCGCGGGACACGCATCTCATCGTGGCGCTTGGCGATTCCATCACCGATGGCAATCGCCTGAGCCTGACCGCCCTGCACAGTTGGCCCGAGGAACTGTCACGGCGCCTGGCCGCGCGCGGTTCCAGCACGGATTATGCCATGGTCAACGCCGGGATTGCGGGGAACCGGCTGCTGGCAAGCGGCTTTGGCGGAATTGCGGCTTTGGCTCGTCTCGACCGCGATGCTCTGGCGCTGGAGGGGATCACCCATCTGGTCGTGCTGGAGGGCACGAACGACATTGGCATGTCGGGCCATTCATCCTTCGGCGACAATCCGGCGACCTCGGCCGAGGAGATCATCGGCGCCTATCGCCAGATCATGGCCCGCGCTCATGATCGCGGCGTGAAAGTCCTCCTGGGAACCATCCTCCCCTTCGGCGGATCGGCCAGCCATGACAGCCCGGAGCATGAACGGCTGCGCGAGGCGGTCAACACCTGGATCAGGACATCGCGGGAACCCGATGGGATGGTCGATTTCGACAAGGCTCTGAGCGATCCTGCACATCCGCTGCAACTGCGCTCCGATTATGATTCCGGGGACCATCTTCACCCGAATGAGGCGGGTTCGAAAGCGATGGGAGAGGCCGTTGATCTTTCCATGTTCGAAAACCTTAAAATTCTTGCAAAATCATTAGAATAACGAAGGGTCGCATGCTTCTCACCTCCGCGAATGAACTGATGGCCGAGAGGTTAGGGCGGTTACTCGCCTTGGCGGGGGGAACAATGCATCCTTATGGAGCCGACCGAAAACTAGAAGGTAATACAGCGGATTGGATAATCCTAGTATAGCCCGCAGCCTCGCTACACTAAGAACGCCACCTAAGTGGCAGGACAGATACCTTCAGGAACAATGATATTCAGATCATCTCTGATGACATCAGTTCATTTGCGATGCCTACGCCAAGATCCGCTTCGCGAGCGATTTCGGGACGAGCCCAAACGACGTCTCGAGAATCGTCGATGATGCTCTGCTCAATTGCAAAACCGTATCGCCTGCACGCAGATGAAAGCCCATCTGATCGCATTTTCCTATCCCGTCTTCCAAATTTATCGCCAAATCCGTTTACTGAATGTGGCGAAGCTCGTTACCGCATTGGATTTATTTGCGAGACATGGCGCGCATCCCCTCGATGCATGAAAGACATCCCTCATGAAGCTCATCGCCAAACTGGCCACTGCCGCCAGTCTGATCGTTCTGGCCAGCACCGCTCAGGCCCAGCCCGGCACCACCCTTACGCGCGAGACCGGCGCCCCCGTCGGTGACAATCAGAACAGCCTGACCGCCGGCGAAGACGGTCCCGTGCTGTTGGAAGATGCACGCCTGATCGAAAAGATCGCCCATTTCGACCGTGAACGCATTCCCGAGCGCGTCGTGCACGCACGCGGGACCGGCGCGCAAGGCGTCTTCGTCGCCAGCGGCGATTTCTCGAGCTACACGAAGAACACGGTGCTGGCCGCCGCTGGCAAGGAAACCCCGGTCTTCGCGCGCTTCTCCACCGTGATGCCCTTCCGTGGCTCCCCCGAGGCAGCGCGTGACCCGCGCGGCTTTGCCGTGAAGTTCTATTCCGATCAGGGCAATTGGGACATCGTCGGCATCAACCAGCCGGTGTTCTTCATTCGCGATGCGATCAAGTTCCCCGACTTCGTGCATGCGCTCAAGCCCTCGCCGGTCACCAACATCCAGGACCCGAACCGCGCTTTCGACTTCTTCGCCAATGTGCCGGAATCGACCTACATGCTCACCCGCATGTACACCGATCTCTATGGCCAGCCCGCCAGCTATCGTGAAATGGATGGTTACGGCGTCCACGCCTTCCGTCTGGTCAATGCGCAGGGCCAGCAGGTCTTCGCCAAGTTTCACTGGAAGAGCAATCAGGGCATCAAGGGCATGACGCTGGAGCAGTCGGCCGCCGCCGATGTGAACTATGCCACCGCCGATCTCTATGGCGCGATCAAGGCTGGCCGCTTCCCCAGCTGGGACCTCACCATCCAGATGATGACGCCCGAGCAGACCAAGGCGCTGACCTATGACGCCTTCGACGACAGCAAGATCTGGGAGAATGTGCCCGAGATCAAGGTCGGCACGATGACGCTGAACAAGGTGCCCGACAATTTCTTCGAATACACCGAGGAAAGCGCCTTCGCCCCCTCAGACCTGATCCCCGGCGTGGAAGCCTCGCCCGATCGCATGCTGCAAGGCCGCCTTTTCGCCTATGCCGACACGCAGCGTTATCGCATCGGCGCCAATTACAACCAACTGCCGGTCAACCGCCCGCTGGCCACCGTATCGAACGATTATCAGGACGGCGTGATGCAGGCTGGCGGCCGCAAGGGCGATGTCAATTACGAACCCTCGGTGACGCGCCCGACGCCTGCGGAAGATCCCATGTTCAAACTCGCCGACTATGACGTGACCGGCACCACCCGCACCCGCGCCATCAGCAAGACCGAGAATTTCCGTCAGGCCGGCGAATTCTATCGCTCGCTGGACAAGATGGCGCAGGATCACCTGGTCAAGAATCTGGCCTCCGATCTGGGCCGTGTGGCCAATGAGAAGATCCGCGCGATGATGACCGCCCACTTCTATCAGGCCGACAAGGACTTCGGCACGCATCTGGCCAAGGCGGTGAACGTCCCGGTCGCCGATGTCGAGCGCGAGGTGGCCGCCCAACAGGCCGCCGCTGCCAGCCTGATCGCCTCGGCGAAGTGATGGCGCTTTGACAGGGCCGGGCTCCGGACATGCTCCGGGGCCCGCTTTGCCTCAGAAGGATAATCCCATGCGAAAAATTGCTTATCTGGCTCTGGTTGTTGCGGCGATGGCCGCCGGCAATGTATCGGCCCAGCAGCCGGCCCTGACCAAGGGCCATGTGCAGGAACTGCTCTTCGATGCCGCGAGCGCTGGCCGTACAGATATGATCGACACCATGGTGAAGGCCGGGGCCGATGTGAACGCCTATGACCCACGCGGCTTCACCCCGTTGATTCTGGCGGCCTATAATGGCCATCTCGATACGGTCGAGGCGCTGATCGCGGCGCGAGCGGACGCCTGCAAGCCCGACGCCACCCAAGGCAACACCGCCCAAATGGGGGTGGCTTTCAAAGGCAATGATGCAGTGGCAGCCCGCCTGATCGCGGCCGGCTGCGATCCCAATGCCCGCAACCGTCAGGGCCAGACCGCGCTGATGATGGCCGCCATGTTCAACCGCACGGCGCAGATCGACATGCTGAAAGCTGCCGGAGCACAGGCCGACATCGTCGATGACAAGGGCCGCACCGCCGCCTCGGTCGCCCGCGATCAGGGCAATGACGCCGCAGCGGCCAGTGTCACAAACTAACCTTTGAGGAAGTCGCCCATGTTGCAGCATGTCCGGGAAGAAGCAGCGGGTCGCTGGATGGAAACCGCCCACCCCCGCCCGAGCGAAATCGCCGAGGACCGCGCAATGCTGCGCAAGGCCGCGGAATTGACGCGCGATCTGCACCGCCCCAATCCCCTGATCTATTGGGGCGATTTTCTGGGCTCGACGGGGCTCGCCTATGCGGCCATGACAGGCGCGATCCTGCTGCCGCTCGGCCCCGCACTGGCCTGCGCTGTGCTGGCCGTGCTGGCGCTCTATCGCGCCACGCTGTTCATTCATGAGATCACCCATCTCAACCACGCCCATCTGCCCGGCTTTCGCACGGGCTGGAACCTGCTGCTGGGCGTGCCGACCATGCTGCCTTCCTTCATGTATGAGGGCATCCACATCATCCATCACACCCGCACGCGCTATGGAACGGTGGAGGATCCGGAGTATCTGCCGCTGGCGCTGATGAAGCCATGGTCGCTGCCGGTGTTCCTGCTCGTCTCGGCATTGCTGCCGGTGGGGCTGCTGCTGCGCTTCGGCATTCTGGCGCCGCTTTCCATGCTGTCGCCCGGCCTGCGGCGGGTGGTGGTCGAGCGTTTCTCCGGCCTGCAGACCAATCCGAAATTCAAGCGCCGCGGGCCCGAGGGAGACTTCGCCCGGCGCTGGTTCTGGCAGGAGCTGGGCGCCAGCCTGATGGCCATCGCGCTGCTGACCGCCGTTGCCACGCATGTCTTGCCGCTTCGCGCCTTCCTGATCTGTCTGGCCATCGTTTCAGGGGCGGCCGTCCTCAACCAACTGCGAACGCTGGTGGCGCATCTGTGGGAGAATGACGGCGAGCAGATGACGGTGACCGCGCAATATCTCGACAGCACCAACGTGCCCGAGGGCCTGCTGCCCGCGCTGTGGGCGCCGGTGGGCCTGCGCTATCACGCCTTGCACCACCTGCTGCCCAGCCTGCCCTATCACGCGCTGGGCGAAGCCCATCGCCGGATCAGCGCAGCCCTACCCGGAGACGGGACCTATCAGGCCGGCAACCACGCCACGCTGCGCGGCCTGCTGTTCCGCCTGGCCGCCAGCACCATGCGTCGCCGACTGTGAAGCATTGTGGCCCAGTGTGGGAGCAAGCCCCATCCGGAAGCGGGTTCCAGCCGCCAGGATCGTACTACTCGACTACAGCACGCTTCTTCCGTCACGCGGAACCTGCCCCGAGAGAGCTCCTCTCGATGAGATGGACATCCGCAAGGGACGCGATGTGGCCGATCGCCTTTCGCAGATTATCTCAAGTGTCGCGCAGCACGAAAAGGTGTTGGCGGTTTCGGCAGCGCAGGCCACCGCCGAACATGATGTCTGCAGTCACGATCCTTGGGTCAATGGCTTCACCTTCAACACCATTCCTCTGACCTGGGGCGCCTTCGCCTATCACCCCAACGACAAGGGTATGCTGGCTGTCAGCCGGGCTCTTCAAGCGGCGCTCATGTCGCGCAAAATTTTGCCGGAACAGTGAGCAAAACGCGGGTTCCCTGCCCCTCCTCACTCGATATTTGAAGGCTGGCTTTCAGCCGCTCCGCACGTTCGCGCATGCCGATCAAACCAAAATGCCCCTCGCGCCGGCCATGATGCAGGATCTCGCCAGGGATACCTCTGCCATCGTCCGAGACAAGAAGCCTCAGGCCATGGCGATCCAGTTGAAGCTGGACGTTAACGGTCGAAGCCTCCGCATGACGGGCCACATTGGCGAGAGCTTCGTGGGCGATGAAAGCCGCCTCCAACTGCACGTCGCGATTCAAGCGACTGAAATCACCCGCCGTATCAAGGGACAAGGTGACTTCTGACGGGAAGGCCACGACCTGCACGATCTTGCCCAGCACTTCGTCAAGACCAACCTCCTGATCCGACAGCCTCAGCCCCTGGAGCGTTCGTCTCGTCTGTTCGATCACGGTTTCGGCCTGATCGAGAGACATGTCCAGCTCCTCATGGGCTGGCGATCCAGCGGGGATATCCTGCATGGCGTTATCGATGCGCAGGATCAAAGCCTGCACGGATTGCAACAGCGTATCGTGAAGATCGCGCGCGATACGTTCGCGTTCCCTTGTTCGGTCGTCGAGCCGCTTGCGCAAGGCTTCCATCGCGTAGCGCAGCCGGATGCGATAGATCACGACGATCGCCCCGACCAGCACCAGCAAGCCCAATAGCTTGGCCCAAACAGTCTGTACGAAAGTCGGCGGGACGATGAAATGCAACGTGGCCGACTGCGAACTCCACGCGCCGTTCCCCTGCCTCGTCTGCAATTCAAAGCGATAGTCGCCTTTAGCAAGCGAGGTATAGGATGCCTGTCGACGTGACCCGGCATTGATCCACCTGTGATCGCTCCCGCCGATCAGCCGGTAGCGGAACTCGATCTGCTGGGCATTTGCGATATTGTCAGAGGTGTATTCGATGTTGATGTCCGGATAGCCCGCGGCCAGGGTCAGTGGCTCCGCAATCGTCCTGTCCTCTCCATTGGACGAGACGGACCGGAAGATCGCCCTGGGCTGTGTGAACAGATCCGCGTGGCCTGCCGGGTCAAGCCAGGCGATCCCCCGCACGGTCAGAAACCACAGATTGCCTTGCACGGTGCTCAGGACCGTATTCGCGCAGCAGTTCAACTGCGAAAAAAACAGAGCTTCCCCCACGGGGGTCAGCAGATCGATAGGCCGCTGCGGTCCGCCCGGTTTGTTCAACGCCTCCCATTGTCCCGGTTTCAGCGCGGCGACGCCCCGGCTGCCACTCACCCATAACTGACCGTTCCGATCCCGTGCCAAACCCGATACCAGGCTTATTTGCGGATAATCCCGGCTCAAAAGGGAATGAAAACGCTCGCCATCAAACCCTGCCAGACCCAGCTCTCCGCCCAGCAGGATTTTGTCTCCCACCGCCAGCGCGGATTGAGGAAAGCCGATCGTCAGGCCAGCCGCAGCACCAAACCGGCGAAACCTGCCATCGGACCAAAGACCGACCTCATTGTCATCCGTCCCGATCCACAGGCGCTCTTTGCCGTCGAGCAACATAACTCGCGGCGAGGGTGCGCCAAGCATCTTCTGCGGCAAGATCTGGCTCCAACGCCCTGCCCGCAGGACAAAAACCCCATCCTGCCGAGTCAAAACCCAGACAGATCCATCCCGGCCGACCTGGACATCGAACAATGCGAGGCTTTTGAGTTGCCGGGGAATCGGGATGGTTTGCAGCCGCTCGCCAACGATCCGCGCCAGCCCGAAATCGCCGCCCACAAGCAGTCCGCCTTGTTGGTCCACGCGCAGACTGCGGACGGTCGCAGGCGCGTGAATGATACGCGCGACGGCCCGTTCGTCCGAATAGAGATAAATCGTGTCGTCATTGGCCACGGCGATCCGCCCGTCGGGCGCCTGGACAAAACGATAGCCGGTTCGCGGTGCGGTGGTGATGTCTTGCCGCATCGAATAGGTCACCGGCAGGAAGCGATCGATGCCAAAGCGAGTCCCAGCCCAGATGACGCCTTGCCGATCTTCGATCAATGTATCGGCGCGATCCGCACTGAGCCCATTGGAGGCATCATATCGCGCGACAACATCAGCCTTCGCCACCGCCTTGCCTGTGGCGACCCGCTCCGGATTGGCGATCCGCACGATTCCAGCCTGACGTTGCAACGTGAGCCATAAATTGCCCCAGCGATCGAACAGTAAGCGTCGCGCCACAAGATCGGGATAGGCGTCCGGGGCTGCCGTCACACGACTGCCGGCTCCGGGAAGGATAGGTCGCGTTCCATGTCCCTCATCCGAGAGCCAGAGCCGCCCATCGGGCGCCTGCGCCATGGCCCAGGCTTCCTTGACTGCAATATCGCTGCGTTCGAACGCTTGTGCACCGGGGCGCAAGAACAACAACGCCGAACTGGTGGCGACCCACAAGGTGCCATCCTTCGCTGCCAGCATCACATAGGGTATGCCAAATTCGGGCTTCAGGCCGCCGCTGAAACTGTGCCAGCGGTTGTCCTGGAAATAGGACAGGCCCTTGACCGACAATGCCCAGATCCGCCCTTCCCCATCCTCGGCAAAAGTCTTGAGCGGGCCCTTGGGGAGGCCGGAAGAAAAGTTGGTGACACGGCCATCGATGATGACCGATGCCCCGCCGCTGTAATAGCCGAACCATAGCCGTTGCTTGCTGTCGAGGAACATCGAATAGGTCAGATCGCTGCGCAAATCCCCAGGGCCAGCAGGCTGAAAACGGCGGAAATGCAAGCCGTCGAAGATAAAAAGGCCGGTCTGGCTGGCCAGCCAGAGGTCACCGTTACGGGCCTGAGCGATCGCGCCGACGTCTGGGGGAGATCCATTGTTGGAAGAATAAGCGAACTGTTCGAAATTTTGCTGGGCACGCGGCGGGGATGCGCCCGCTGTACCCCGAAACGGGATAGATAGGGCAGACGCCATGATAACCAGCAGGACGGAGGTCGTGCGGTGTCGCCGCGTCAATTTCATGTCGATCCCGAATAACACGTTGCCTCGCGATGAGGCCGATGACTAAGCGGGAGTGTAACCGTAGAAGGATAAAGCGCAACGCACCATCACGGAGACCCACCGCTCCCTCACTCAAAGGTCAATAATACCCCTCCGCAAGCCGACCGTTACGGCATGGGTGCGGTCCGCCACGTCAAGCTTGTTGAAGATACTGCGAAACCTTGCCTTCACGGTCTCCTCCGAAAGCCCCAACGCATGAGCGATGAGCTTGTTGGATTTGCCTCTGGCAGCAAGGGCCAGCACATCGATCTCGCGCTGCAACAAGTCCTCCTGAGCCGTGGCCAGAGCAACGGCTTGCGCCACTTCGGGGTGCAGGGTACGCCGGCCCTGATGAGCCCCTCGTATCGCATCGCCGAGTTCACGGCGCAGACTGCTCTTGAGGACATAGCCGGTGGCCCCTGCCCGCAAGGCGCGCGTTGCCTGAACATCCCCGGTGAAGGTCGTCAGCACCAGAATTCGCGCTTCAGGATCGACATCGCGGATCGCTTCCAGCGCGTCCAGCCCGCTCATGCCCGGCATCTGGAGATCCATCAAAGTCACGTCGGGCCTGAGATTGCAGAACGCCTCCACACCCTCGCTGCCCGTTGAAGCCTGCCCCACAACCACCATATCGGCCTGACGATTGACATAGGCTGCGACACCGTCACGCAGCAATTCATGATCATCCACAACAAGGATACGGATGGTTTCGCCCGGCGCGGCAGCGATCACGCTCTTTGCCTGATTCGCAATCGAGGTCAAAACCGGCTCCCTTCCTGCGATCCTGCAGATCGCGGGCAAGATCGATAACCCATGCCGTGAGCAATATCCATGCCTCGCGCGGTAACGATTGGGCCGAATACCCAAAAGATAAGTGAACGTCCCCCTTTTCGATATCGCTCGGAAACCACGTAGGCGGCATCATGCTCCTATCAGCCGAGCTTTTGGACAATGCTTCATGTCTGCCTATTTTCAGGAGTAGAGCCATGATCGCCATATCCAGTTCAGGGTTCCGCCGTGATGCCGCGGGCGATGCCACGCCCCGCGCCACGGCCATGCGAGCGTCATCGATCACGGAAACAACCACGGTTCGATTCATGCACGGCTTTCGAGAAGCATCCTCGACCAGCCGGTTTTGAGGAATTCCGCGTGCTTCAGACCTCAGCAAGCCCCGAATTCGTGCCCGAAGAGCGCTATATAATCGGCAAAGCCCATTATGGCGGCCCATCGACGGGCAACCCGATCTGCGTCTGGCGCACGCGTGTCCCCGTCAGCAATCCCGAGCTTGCCCTGACCTATGGCGGGCACAGCGGCCATATCGCGCGCCTCTATCTGCACAGCACGCAAGCCAGCGAGGTTCACCAGGCCCGACGCACATTCCTGGTCCCGCCGCGCTGCTCGATGGAGACCTCTTTCCGCGATGTCGGTGACCTTTGCTCCTGGCCCATCGCTCATCGGCTCGATCACATCGCATTCAGCCTTCCCACCAACGCCGTGGCGCATTGGGCCGAAAACCATGCGCTCGCCAAATGCCTGCTGCGCGATCTGCAATCCGGCCTGAGTGTGGTTGATCCCACACTGCGCGCTTTTGGCCTGGCTGTCATACCCGCTCTCAAGCAGCAGGGCGCGCTTTCCCAGTTCTTCATCGACAGCATTCTTGACGGCGTCTGTGCCTATCTTTTCAAAAGCTTCGCGACCAGCCAGCGCATCAGCAAGGGCGGGCTGGCACCCTGGCAGGAACGTCGTGCGAAAGAGATGATGGAGGCGCGGATGGCCACGGATTTCTCACTCGAGGATCTGGCGAGGGAATGCGGCCTCTCCTCTGCCCATTTCACTCGCGCCTTTCGCCAGTCATGCGGAACCACGCCCTATAAATGGCTCATTGCAAAACGCATCGAACGTGCCAAGAAGCTCCTTCAAACCACCGATACGCCTTTGACCTGGATAGCCGCCGAATGCGGATTTTCCGATCAGGCCCACTTCACCAATGTCTTTTCAAAAACGCTGGGCCGTCCGCCCGGAGCATTCAGGAGGTACTGGGCCAGCAATTAAGCGGCGCCTTCGCCTTGACCTGCAAACGACCATGCCGATCTCTCGCACCCGATGGTGCTCAAGCGCATGGTCGTTGCGTCGATCCGTTCAACCGAGCCGAGGCGAACAGCCCTCTGAAGCGATGCCGAAAGAGAAATGCCGATCCTTCGCCATACCAGTCAAGGCAATGTGCCCGCCGTTCTCGACGATGGTGATCGTCGGCAAGGCCATACCATGAGCCGTGCAACAGGTCTCGATCATGTTCAGCGTTGCCCTCTCGTGATCGCCACATTCGGGCTTGTTCGCCTCGGTCGTCCTATCATCGCTCCCTCAAGTCCGGGCAAAGCTGAGAATGTCGGCGTTGATCTGCTCGGCATGGGTCGTGGCCATGCCATGGGGATAGCCCGGATAGACCTTCAGCGTGCCATGCTTCAGCAGCTTGACCGAAAGCAGCGCGGAATCCGCGATCGGCACGATCTGGTCGTCATCGCCATGCAACACCAGCGTCGGCACGGTGATACGGCGCAGGTCCTCGGTAAAATCGGTCTCGGAAAAGGCCTTGATGCAATCGTAATGCGCCTTGGCACCGCCCATCATGCCCTGGCGCCACCAGTTGCGGATCGTGCCTTCGCTGATCGTCGCGCCGGGGCGGTTGAAGCCATAGAAAGGCCCCGAAGGCAGATCGAGAAAGAACTGGGCCCGATTGGCCAACAGCGCCGCGCGCAGCCCGTCGAAGACCTCCATCGGCAGGCCTCCGGGATTGGCCGGGGTCTTGAGCATGATCGGGGGCACGGCGCCGATCAGCACCGCCTTCGACACACGCCCCGGCTTCGCTCGGGCGACATAGCGCGCCACCTCGCCGCCGCCGGTCGAATGGCCGACATGGATGGCGCCCTTGAGGTCGAGATGATCGGTCAGCGCCGCGACATCGGCGGCATAAGTGTCCATCTCATTGCCCGTGAAGGTCTGACTGGACCGGCCATGCCCGCGCCGGTCGTGGGCGATCACCCGGAAGCCCTTGGCCAGAAAGAAGAGCATCTGTGCATCCCAGTCGTCGCTGCTGAGCGGCCAGCCATGGTGAAACACGATCGGTTGGGCATCCCTGGCGCCCCAATCCTTGTAGAAGATGTCCGTGCCGTCGGCGGTGGTGATGCTGCTCATGTCCTGACTGTCCTTTCCGGTTGTATTGGCCTCTGCCGGCCAGCTCGATGTGAAAGTTGCAACGCCCGCGAGGCTCGCGGCGCCCGCCATGAAGCTGCGGCGTTCGATCTCCAGCGTCCGCCCGGAACGCTGGCCAGCCTGGGGGCTGTTTTCGATGGTGGGCATCGATCTTTCTCCTGTCGGGCGGTTTGCGCCCTTCCGATGGAGGTGAAGATCGTTGCTGAGCGGCATCCCGTCTTGGTCAATCAGATCGCTTTTGCATAAGGCGCACACGGAGTGACAAGATGGCAAGCGCCCGGATCGACGCGGACTGCAACGCATGTTAAATGGCGCCATCCGTTTGGTTGTAATGGATAATGACGAGGGACGCATGAGCAAGGTCGGGACTGTTCACATCATCGACGATGACGAGGATGTTCGAACATCACTCGATCAACTGGTCCGCTCGGCGGGCTACGCCACCATGACCTATGGCAGCCTTGAAACCTTTGTGCCGGAGGCGGCCAGTGCAGCACTCGGCTGCGTCCTGCTCGATGTTCGCATGCCCGGCGCGAACGGGTTGGAATTCCAGGAGCAATTGGCGCGCGATGGCTGCGATCTCTCCGTCATCATGATGACGGGCCATGGGGACATTCCCATGTCCGTGCGGGCGATGAAGGCGGGCGCTGTCGATTTCCTGCCCAAGCCCTTCGATGATGACCAGATGCTCGATGCGATCAGCGCCGCCATCTCACGCGACCGTCGGCGCTTCACGGAGCGCAGCGCCAGTGCGGAAATCGCCGCGCGCTATGCCACGCTCACCCCGCGTGAGCGGCAGGTGATGGCACTGGTGACCGCCGGCAAGCTCAACAAGCAAAGCGCCTACGAACTGGGGCTCAGCGAGATCACTGTGAAAGTGCATCGGCGATCGGCCATGACCAAGATGCAGGCCGCCTCTCTTGCCGATCTCGTCAAGATGGCGCAGTCCCTGCCCGTTTCACAGGCTGCAGCCGATGACCCCGCCTAGGCTACCGCGCCAAGCGCGGCTTCGACGCATTCAACAAGTGCGTCCGGATCAAAAGGCTTGCGTAGCAGGCAGTAGGGATCGCAGGCCTCGGCACGGCCCAGAACATGAGCTTCATTGCGCGCGGTGACGATGATCACCGGCGTGCCCGGTGCGTCCCGGTCGATCCGGCGCTTCAAATCCACGCCATCCATGCCCGACATCTGGATATCCGTGATGACGCAACCGGCATTGCCCATGACATCCGATGCCAGGAAACTTTCGGCAGAGTCATGACCGCTCGTACGATAACCGCAGGAACGCAGAAGTTCATCGATTGCAGTCCGCAGCACATCGTCATCTTCAACGATCGCTACCAGGGGACTCGTAACCATGTGCCAACTTTCTTTCGCAGGGCAGAGAGCCCCTATGCTTCACCGCTCCAAGTGGCATCGGTACCGGGATATAGCAATTATACGATAGTGTCGCGGCACTGCAGCAGCACGCTGCCGCGGCATTCCAGGACCAACAGGCGCCGGATCCTGACAGGGTTTCGGCATCACAAAAACAGCAGCGCCGTCAGGGAGTTACCATGATCAAGATCCAACCGGGCGAAAGCGACGTTCTGCAGCGGCTGCAAGAAAGCGAGTATCGCTACAGCAATCTTTTCAACGCCATGCCCGCCTGCTTCTGGGAGCTCGATTTCCGGGAGGTGGGCATCATACTGCGGCGCTGGGGCGAAGAGGGTGTCATCGATTTCGTCTCTCATCTCGATGACCCTGCAAACATCCTCACCCTGATGCGCGCAACCCGTGTGGTCGATTGCAACGAGCGAACGATCGCCGTTTTCGGTCGCGGGCTCAAGGATGAGCTGATCACCACCATCGACCATTTCTGGCCGCCCGAAAGCTATGCGGTCTATGCCCGATCGGTGCTGGCCTACATGGCGGGGCAACCCGGTTTCTCGGCGGAAACCACCTTGCTCAGCTTGGCGGGTGAGCAACGGGAAGTGCTGTTCACGGCCTGTTTCCCGGTCGAACTGGCAACAGCGGGAAGCATGCTGGTCGGCATCATGGATCTCTCCGAGACCAAGCGGGCACTGCGGGACCTGCGTCACGCCAAGCTGCGCGCCGATACGCTGGCCGAAGCACAGGCCTTCGCCTTCTGGCAGCTTGATTGCAGCGTCACCAACCGCATGCTGGGCGAGCTGAAGGCCCAGGGCGTGACCGATCTGCGCGCCTATATGGACGAGCATCCCGATTTCGTGGTCCGGGCGCTTGAGGCCACCATCGTCACCGATATCAACCAGAAGAGCATCGAGCTCTATGGCTTGAGAGACAAGAGCGATGCTCTGGGCAAATCCATTCTCGGCTATTGGCTGCCGGGCCGTTACGAAGCCTTCGAGGGCAGCATCGAGGCCGGCTTCAACGGCAAATCCCAGTTCCAGATGGTGACCCGCACCCGCACCTTCGACGGACGCGAGGTCGATTGCCGCTTCTGGATGGCTGCCCCGCCCGAGATGCGGGCCAGCGGAACGGTGATGGTCGCCATTCAGGACCTGACCGAGGAGATCGCCTCCCGCCGCGAAATCGAAAGCCTGCGCGAAGGTCTGGCTCATGCCGGTCGCGTGCTGATGCTGGGTGAGTTCGCCGCCTCGATCGCGCATGAAATCAACCAGCCGCTCACCGCGCTCAAGGCGGCCTCCTCGGCAGCGCGCCGCTGGCTGGCCCTCACGCCACCCGATCTGGAGCAAGCCGCCGCGTCACTCGCCACCATCGCGAAAAGCGCGCATCGTGCGGGCGAGATCGTCGACCGTATCCGGGGCATGGCGGTCAAAAGGCAGCCTCAACGCGAGCTTGTGGAGGTACGGGGTCTGGTCGATGAAGCGGTCGATTTCGTCAGCCGCGAGTTGCACGCCTTTCGCACCGTGCCTGTGGTGATCATCCCGCGCGATACACCCGGCATCCTGGTGGATCGCACGCAGATTCAACAGGTGCTGGTCAATCTGATCATCAACGCTCTGCAGGCCATGGACCAAGCCGGGTCGCCGGTACGCAAGGTCACCATCAGCGTGGAGCCAGCCGAGGACAGCACGCTCGCCTTTTCAGTTCGCGACAGCGGCCCCGGCTTCGAGCCCGACCACGTAAAACGCCTGTTCGAGCACTTCTTCACCACCAAGGAAGGGGGCATGGGCATCGGCCTGACGATTTGCCAGTCGATCATCCACGCCCATGAAGGCCGCATCCTTGCACTGAACGCGCAAGAAGGCGGTGCCGAATTCCGCTTTACGCTACCGACCGGGTGAAGGCTGCGACCAGCCATCCCAGGGCTTTTTCCGCGGTGCATTCAGCTCCCCTGCCAAGGGGCACTGGATGCATTTGTTTTATAGATATTTTCCAGCGCAAGGTGGAGTGCTTGCCCAGCCTGCCCACCATCTAAACCCAAACCTATACCTTCGGTCAACTATCGCGATACCGTCGCAAAGTCTTATCAGCAGATCCGAAGACGAAACACCCCCCATAAAGCCATCACCGCTCGCTCAACGATGAAGGACCAGACCGATGACTGGTGCGTATCTTCCTGCCTGCGATGAATTCAGTTCTTATTATTCAGGAAAATTCTTTCGCAGGGCAGTTCACAGGAACATGTCTTCCGTCACAGCGGCTGTCGCCGATCTTCAAGGCCTGGGCGAAAGGACGCTCGGCCTGCTTCGGGTCAGGCAGGGGTTCTTCCTTGAGGCCTTTATCCGCACCGATGGAAATCTCGTTTTGGCCCTGATCCTTGCCGCTTTTCATACGGGCATGATGCCCCCGTTCCCCCTTCAGCAAAGGAGCACTCAGCCATGATGCCTCTTGCCATCGAACACAACATCATGACGCTTCCGCCGCTGTATCGCGGCGAGGTGGCGGAGCATGCCGCGCCTGCCGCCCGGACCCTGCCGGCAGAGGCCCATGGATTGGCCGATATGGTGCTGAAAACCTTCGCGCTGAGCCTTGGATCGGCGCTGGAAACCGGTCTGCCGCCAGACGAAGCCTTTGTCGATCATATCCTGCTGGGTGTCAGCAGCTATCTTCAGCGCACGGTCAGGACAGCGCTCAAACCGATGCGGGGCGGTCTCGCCCCCTGGCAGGAACGTCGCGCCAAGGAGATGATGGAAACAGGCAAGCAGCAGGATCTGAGCATCGGCGATCTGGCGGCAGCCTGCGGCCTGTCCGCCACGCATTTCTCGCGCGCCTTTCGCCAGTCTTGCGGCACCACGCCGCATCGCTGGATGATGGGCAGGCGTCTGGAGAAAGCGCAGGCCCTGCTTCAGGAGACGGATATGCCGCTCGCCAGCATCGCCATGGAATGCGGATTTGCCGATCAGGCTCATCTCACCAACGCCTTCTCCAAGCAGTTCGGCTCGCCCCCCGGAGCCATGCGCCGCCTGTGGCGCAACAATGCGGGCGCCATGCTCTGAGCTCCCGTTTCCTTTCATCCATTCGCTTGAGATCGTTCGGCGCAATAAGAGGCGGGCTGGTCATGACGACACACTGCAAGCCATCCAGTTCGACACGCCCCCATGTATCGCGCAGTTGGAAACCACGCTTGTCGCGTCGCCATCTGGAACCGCTGCTTGTCAGCTTTTTCATCCTATGTGCCGGTTTCGCCCTTTTCCGTGTCGTCCTGAACGAGGGCGAGGATGGCATGCTGGCGCTGCTCGCCCCCATCGTCATCTTTATTGCGGTGGGATCACTGTTCACCGGCCACGAAACCGGAAGGCATTGATATGCTCGACCTGCCCCATGCCGAAGCCATCGAAGATTGCGGTGCGCCCTGGACACCCTTCCCCGCGAAAAGAAGGAAAGACGCAGCCGTCACTGAACCGCTCGACACACTATCCCTGCGCGTTGTTCACTTGGCCCGAGAGGAGGCCTGGCGTAGTCTCGCGCTTCAGACCGCCGCTGCGCGGCTGATGCATTGGCTGCTTGGCGATATCGAAACGCCGCGTCCGCTTGCCAGCCCCCGCCTCGAAATGCTGAGGGTTTTCTGTACTTTCATCGTGCTGGGCGACAGGCGCAGCAGCAGCATCGCGCAAAGCCTTTTGGAAAAGGGCCATTACAGCAGCGCGCAATTGGCCGAGGCCAGCGCCTTGAGTCTGGCCTGAATGCTCAGCCTGCCGGATCAATCAGGCCAGCCATCTGGCTCGACACAGCGCGCAAAATATCATCCGCAAAGGCCTGATCGACCTGCGACACAGCGCGAGACAAGGCCATGCCGCCCACCATGGCCGCGAACAGCAGCACGGCGCGATCCCTGTTCTCCTGCCCGTCACTGCCAGTCAGGGTTTCGGAGACGAGTTCAACAAAGCGCTCGATCCCCGCACGGAAGGCTTGCTGCGTCGCTGGGGGCTGGCGCCAGATTTCAGACACCAGCGCGGCATTCGGGCATCCAAGTTCCGGATGATTGCGATGATCGACTGAGAAATAGGTCTGAACAAAGGCATCCGGGCTCAGACCGGTGAACGTGCTGATCGTGTCATCAAAGCTGTGCCGCGTGGCCTCGGCCTGAAGAACCTCTTTCGATTTGAAGTGACTGTAGAGCGCACCGTGAGACAGGCTGGCTGCGCGTGCAACTTCGGCAACGCTCATCTGGTCGAAACCGCGCAAGCGGATCTGCTCGGCTGCGGCACGCAGGATCGCTTCTCGGTTTTCGGTGGCCTGGGCCTTGGTAACTTTCATGGGCGACTGTCCGTTGCAGCGGGCGCCTCACGATGACGGATCGGCAGCCGGCCTATTCATTGCATTCATAATTATAGATCCAGAACCGCATTTATCAAGAGCTATGCCGCAGCGGCCCCCATGCCCGCGCCAGCGCCCTTCACGTCGTCGATTTTGCCCCCTTGACATTAATCATTACATTCACCATCAATACATTCATTGCAGACGTAATGATAAAAACCCTCACCCCGACCGGGCTCATGCCCTCACCACAGAAAGGACCATCACCATGACGACCATCAAGGATTCCATCGTTCTGATCACCGGCGCCAACGGCGGCATCGGCCAGGCTCTGGTTGCCGAACTGCTCAAGCGCGGCGCGGCCAAGATCTATCTCGGCGCCCGCAACACCGCTTCGCTTGAGCCGCTGCTGGCCACCTCCGACAAGCTGGTTGCGGTGCAGCTCGACGTGACCGATGCGCAGCAGGTCGCCAAGGCCGCCGCCATCGCCGCAGACACCACCCTGCTGATCAACAACGCCGGCGTGGCCGCCTTCACCGGCGCCCTGTCCGCGCCAGATGCCGCCACCGCCCGCCAGGAGATGGACGTCAATTATTTCGGCACGCTGGCGCTGAGCCAGGCCCTGCGCGGGGCCCCTGTCTTCCAGAAGGGTGGCGCGGTGATCAACATCCTCTCCTTCCTGGCCCATGTCACCCTGCCGGTGGCGGGCACCTATTCGGCCTCCAAGGCCGCGGCACAGGCGCTGACCCGCACCCTGCGCGCCGAACTCAAGCCGCGCGGCGTGCAGGTGCTGGCCTCCTTCCCCGTGCAGACCGAAACCACCATGGGCGTCGCCCTGCCCGAACCGCGCCTGACCCCCGCTGAAGTCGCCATCGGCACGCTGGATGCTCTGGAAGCTGGCGAGGATGAGGTTTTCCCCGGCGCCCTGTCGCAGGGTGCGGCGCAGGCCTTCCACGCCGATCCGGTCGGCATGCAGGCGCAGTTCGCCCAGATGGCTCACGCCCTCGACTGAGCCCCCGGCAAGGAGACCATCATGCGTAAAGTGGTTCTGATCACCGGCGTCTCCTCGGGGATCGGCGCGGCGACCGCCCTGGCTTTGGCCGGGGCCGGTTACCGGGTCTTTGGCGGGGCGCGCAGCCCCGCCAAACTGGCGCCGATCCCCGGTGTCGAGATCGTGGCTCTCGATGTGCGGGACGAGGCGCAGGTGCGCGCCGCCGTCGCGCAGATCGAGGAGGCAGCCGGCAGCATCGACATCGTCATCAACAATGCCGGTGTCTCGCTGGTCGGCCCGGTGGAGGCCACCAGCGTGGCAGAGGCGCGGGCGCTGTTCGACACCAATGTCTTTGGCGTGCTCAATGTGGTGCAGGCGGTGCTGCCGGGCATGCGCCAGCGGCAGGCCGGGCTGATCGTCAACATCAGTTCGGTGCTGGGCTTTCTGCCGGCGCCCTTCATGGGGCTCTATGCCAGCAGCAAGCATGCGCTGGAGGGCCTGTCCGAAACGCTCGACCATGAGGTGCGTGATTTCGGCATCCGCGTGATGCTGGTGGAGCCCAGCTTCACCAACACGAAGCTCGACACCAATGCCGCGCGCACAAGCACGCGGATCGCGGCCTATGCCGAGGCGCTGGACCGCAGCACGCGGGCCGTGCAGGAACAGGTAGAGAGCGCCCCCTCGCCCGAGAGCGTGGCGGCGGCCATCGTCAAGGCCTTGCAGGCTCCGCACCGCCTGCGCCAGCCTGCCGACAAGCGCGCGAAGCTGCTGAGCACGCTGCGACGCTTCGCTCCTGCCAAGCAGGTCGACAAAAGCCTGCGCGGCGCCTTCGGCCTTTAACGCCGCTTTCCCGTCAGGCCCCCCTCCCCGCGCATGGCTTAGCCCGCCATGTGCGGGGCCGATGCCGGGCATGGCGCACATTTCCAGTACCCGGAGCGCTTCCTGAAGCACGCGCGGCAGTTCCTGGCGGAATAAGGCCGATCGCGGTCTTCCGCCTCCAGCCGGGGCACCGCTCCGCGATGGATCAGACGCCCAGCCGCGCCCTGATCCTCTCGCGGGCGGTGGCCAGCGTGGCAGAAGCCCCCTGTGTGTCGTCAATCGTGCGGGCCAGCACCATGGCTCCCACCATCTCGGCAAAAACCGACTGCGCCAGATCCTCCGCCTGATCGCGGCCCATCGCCCGCAGGCTCTCGGCGATGATCGCTTCGACATGTCTGACCCCGGCGCTCAGCCGGGCTCGGGCGGCCTCGGGCAGGCGGCGCGCTTCACCGGAAATCGAAGGGATGGGGCAGGCAAAGTCAGGTGAAAGGCGGGCACGATCCGAGAGATAGCCCTCGATCATCTCGGCCAGACCCTCGCCCGGCGCCTTGCCTTTCAACCGCCGCGCGATGAAGCTTTCGGAGCGCGCGAACATACGCTCGACCGCATGCGACACCAGATCCTCGCGCGAGGCGAAATGGGCATAGAAGCCGCCATGGGTCAGACCGGCACGCCGCATCAAGGCGGCCACGCCCAATCCATCCGTGCCGTGGATCAGCATCGCCTTGGCGGCCTCTTCCAAGATGCGGGCCCTGGTCCTCTCCTTATGCGTGAGGGCTGGTTTCATCACTGGTCGGCCACCACAAATGACCGATCATAATATGGCACGCGCATGCCTTGCATCTCCTGCTGCACAGGGCCCTGGAAGGCCTCCGGCAATCGATCTGGACATATGACGATTAAAATATATATTTCATCCATCATTTCAAATCCTATCGATTGGCAGGCAAGGCTGACATCGCAGCACAAGGGCCAGTCACTCCCCAAAACCCTGTTTCAACAGCGAAGGATCGGCTTCATGGGCCTGCATTTCAAATCCGGTCTCATTCTTGGCGCAGTGCTGCTCATGGCGAGCAACGCCGCTCTGGCCCAGCCATCGACGGCACCTCAGGGCCCCTCCCCCGCCGTCCCCCAACAACCTGCGGTGCCAACCACCAAAATCCTCGCGATCGGCAGCCTGACCGCGCCGCGTGACACCCCCCGCCTGCGCGCCACCATGCCCGAGGAGGTGCGCAAGACGGTCGAACTCTATCTGGGCGGCAAGATCGACCAGTGGTATGTGAAACAGGATGGCACGGGCGTCGTCTTCATCCTCAATGTCACCTCGCCGCAGGAGGCGCAGGCCCTGCTTGAGGCCCTGCCGCTCGGTCGCGAAAAGCTGATGCATTTTGAGCTGACGCCGCTTGGTCCGCTCAACCCTTTGCGGATGCTGCTGCGCTGACGCGAGAAAACCCGGCCGGGCAGACCGAAACTGTGGTGCTTTTGGCAGAATATGCCGGAAGCACCCGCTGGAAGATTGATGCCGGGACGATCAGATGGGTCTCTCCCCGCCCGATTGGACCCTTTCCTGCCATGCGCTCTCCTCCTCACCTCCTTTTCGCTTCCGCTCTGGCCCTTGCGTCGGTCTCCCCCGCCAGCGCATCCCCGCCGCCAGGCCCCGAGGTGACGCAGCAGGCCGAATTGCGCTCAACCCAGCAATTCGACCTGCACTCGCACATCAATGGCGAGACGTACCGGGTGCAAATTCTCATCCCGCGCCGCGCCCCTCCGCCGGGCGGCTATCCCACGCTTTATGTGCTGGACGGCGATGCGCTGTTCGGCGGCTATGCCCAGGCCATGGCCAATCGATCCGGCGCCAATGAGGTCGCCGCTGCCCTGATCGTCGGCATCGCCGGCGCTCCCGGGGAGCATGGCGCCAGCCGCACGCTGGATTTCACCTTCTCCGACATGACATCCCATGAGAAAGACATCATCAAGGATCTCGGGCCTAACCCTCCCTTCGGCGGGGCCGACCGCTTCTTTCAGGTGATCCAGCAGGAAATCCGCCCCAAAGTGGCAAGGCTCGCCCCGGTCGATCCGGCCAGGGGCGCGTTGCTGGGCTGGTCTCTGGGCGGCCATTTCGTGATGCACACCATGTTCGAGCATCCCGAGGCCTTCGGAACCTATATCGCGCTCAGCCCCGCCCTGTGGCGCAGCGACCGCATCCTGTTCAAGGCCATTCCCGGCTTTGCGCAAAAGGTCGAGGCTTCGGGCGCCCGGCCAAGACTGTTCATCGGCGCCGGCAGCCGCGAGGAAGAAGCCTTCCCCGGCATGATGGCGGGGCAAATGTCACATGAGGATCTGGCAAAGTCCCTGAGCTATGCCCGCATGGTCGGCAATGCCAGCGACATGGCCGCAGACCTCCAGCCGATCTTCGCCAGCCACGCGATGGGCTTCAAGGCCAGAGTCTTCGAAGGCGACACCCATAACAGCATGCCGTGGAGCGCGATCAATCCGGTCCTGGACTTCGCTTTCCCGCGCGCACAATGATCCGGACGGGGCAGAGGGCCGGTGCCGAAAATCCGGCTTTCGCCGGATTTCCAAACAGACTCTCAGGACAGCAAAGACCAGGCAAAATGATCGAGCGTGCGCCCGAAAGCCAGCCGCGCCGCATCCGCATCGTAATGCGCGCCGGTATGGCGGGCAAAGGCATGCGAGCAGCCCGGATACAGATAGACCGAGGTCTCCACCCGCCCCTTCAGCCGTGACTGGATCGCAGCCTGAGCCGGGGCGGGAATAAATTCGTCCTGATCGCCCAGATGCAGGATGAAAGGCGCCTTGATGGCATCGGCTTCCTCCAGATGCTGATCGATTCCTCCGCCATAGAAAGCCGCCGCTGCATCAATCCTGACCCGCGCTGCCGTCAGATAGGTCATCAGCCCGCCGAGACAAAAGCCCATCACCCCCACTTTGCCGGTCGCGCCCGGAATGGCCCGCGCCATATCCACCACCGCAGCAATATCGCGCACCCCGCGATCGACATCATAGGCCTGATAGAGAGCCAGCCCGCGCGCCCATTCCGACTCGCTCCAGGCGTTGAGGTCAAGGCCGGGCGCATCGCGCCAGAACAGATCGGGCGCCACCGCGATAAAGCCGGCCGAGGCAAGCTCCCGGCAGGTTTCCCGCAGATCGGCATTCACCCCGAAAATCTCCTGCAGCACGATCACCACCGGCGCGGGAGCTGCCTGTACGGGCCGGGCAATAAAGGCGGCGAACGCGCCATCAGGCACATACGTCTTCAGTTCGAGATGAGCGGCAAGCATGGGGCACCTTTCCTGTCTTAACGGTCACGAAGAACGAGCAGCGCATGTCAGCGCCGAAGCGTGGGGTCAGCCTGCCGCATGCGCAGACGCAGCGTATGGGTGCCGGCGCCCGTCAGCACCGAGGCCCGGCCCAGCGGGCGGCCGAACTCCCAATTCGCCAGTCCCAGCTCAGGCTCGCCCAGAGCATATTGCCCATCGACCCAGCGGGTAAAACCATCCCCGACAAAGGGCGCATCCACCGCCTGATAGAAACTCTCCTGCGCCAAACCATCCTCGGCGATCAGTGAAGCCACAAAGCGCGGCGCATGGCGGTTGAGCAGATAGACCGCTTCATCCAAATCATCGACCACCAGCAGCGTCACCTCGGGCGTGCCCTCCCACTCCCATTCCGTGCCGAGATCGGCGGGCTGGATCAGGCTGGCAAAGGGCTCCGTGACCCAGGCGCCATGGCGTTCCACCCCGACCTCGCGGGTGAAGAGATCGGCGGCAACGTCATCCTCCGATCCCGCCAGTACATGCAGCCGCGCTTCCCGGCCCAACCGGCGCCCGGCAGCGGTCATGCTCTCGACCAGCAAGGGCACCAGATCATGAGCGCGGGACCGCAGGATGCAGCAGGTGTTGAGCGTGTTGCACACCTTGCGGTCCAGCGACGCCTCGACCACCGCCGCGAAACGCCCGGCATCGGCGCTGTGATCGGCCACCAGCCAGGCGCCACCAACACCGTGCAGGCTGACGGGTATGCCCGCCTGCGAGGCCAGATCGCCCAGCAATTGCACCGCCGGTCCCGACCCGCGCGCCACGGCCAGCCCAAGGCGACGGTCCGTGACCAGCGCCCAGGCCGCCTCTCGCCCCAGCGGCGGCAGCACAGTGACCGCACCCTGTGGCAATTGCGCCTCTTCCAGAGCCGGTTCCAAGGCATGGCGCAGCAAGGCATTGGCTGTGCCGGCGGCATCGTCGCCGATCCGCAGCACCGCCGCATTGCCGGTGGCCAGCACGCCGCAGGCATCGGCCAGCACATTGGGGCGCCCCTCGAACACAAAACCGATCACGCCGAGCGGCGCGCGATGCGCCTCGACCTGCCAGCCCTGATGATCGATTCTGGCAACCGCATGCTCAGGCCGGCGCGTGATGGTCGCCCAGGCGCGCAGGCCCGCGATCATATCATGGCGCGACACATCATTGAGGCCCAACCGCGAAACATCCCGCCCCCGGCCATGCACGCGCAGCACATCGGCCTTGTTGGCTCGCAAAATCGTTTCCCAGATCGCATCCTCCGCCAGCCGGCTGGCAAAGGCGTCGAAGAAATGGCCCCGGCGCCCGGCAGGCATGCCCGCCATCGTGCGGAAGGCCACCACAGCGTCATCGATGCTGGCGGAAACCACCGCCCTGGTTGCGGCGCGGATATGCAGAAGCTCACCCGATCGCTGCGAAACGAGCAGGGAATCCCCCGGCAAAAAGGCGGCCGCCAGCTCTTCACCGACAAAGGCAAGACGATCCCCGCCAAAGGGCACCGCCATGCCCGGATCCAGCCGGGTCAAACGAGCATGCTCCTGCACTTTTGCAACCTGTGTCAGCATCATAGGCTTACTTCGCCGCCAACTGCGCAGGCGCGTTCCAACCGCCGCCCAGCGCGCGGAAGGAGGAAATCGCTGCCTTGGCAGCCTCGGTCCGGGCCTGGGCGCGCTGATCGCGTGTGGCGAGCAGGCGTGTGTCAGCATCCAGCACCTCTATCAGGCTGACGACGCCGCCCTTATACGCCGCCTCCGAAGCGTCGCGGGCGCGCGTGAGCGAGACCTCGCCATCGGCCAGGACCTGCTGCTGCTGCTCGCGGTTGACCACCGCCGAGAAACTGTCTTCGACATCCTCAGAGGCACGCAACACAGCAAGGCGGTAGCTGGCCAGCGCCTCGGCATTGGCGCCCTTGGCCGCCTTGATCTCCGCATTGATCCGGCCAAAGTCGAACAGGCGCCAGCGCAGGGCGCTAAAGCCCTGCCCCTGCGTGGCCGATCCGCTGAAGAGCGAGCCGGTGCCCATCGTCGAGGCCGTACCCAGCAGGCCCGAAAGCGAGACCTTGGGAAAATATTCCGACACCGCCTGCCCGATCCGAGCATTCGAAGCAGCCAGACGGCGCTCCGCAATGATCAGATCGGGGCGGCGGCGCAGGAGATCAGCCGGGCCGCCCGCATTCGCGATAGCCGGGGCCATCGGGATGGGCCGTGCGGGCTCAAGCTGAGGGCGATAGGTGCCGGGCTGGACGCCCTCGATCACATCGAGCGCATTCATCGCGGCATCGAGCCCGGTCTGGAGCACCGGCACCGTGCCAGCCACCTGCGCGTAGATGCCTTCGGCCTGGCGCATCTGCAGCTCCGCCGCGACGCCCTTTGTGTATTGCAGCCGCACCGTCTCGACCAGCTTGCGCTGCGTTTCGACCTGTTCGCGGGCGATGGCCAGCCGTTCCTGCAGGCCGCGAATGGTGACGTAAGTGTCCGCCACTTGCGCCACCACGGCCAGATGCGCCGCGACCAGCCCGGCCTGCGAGGCCTGATAATCGGCGGCCGCCGCCTCATGCCCCCGCCGTAACCCGCCGAAGACGTCGATTTCCCAACTGGCGGTGAGATCGCCCTCATAGGAGTTGAAGTCGCGCGGCTGGCCCAGCCCGTGCAGGACCGCGCCGATGGTGGCATCTTGGGAGGTACGTGTGCGCCCGGCACTGGCCTGCACCCCGCCCGAGGGCAGCAGCGCGGCGGTGGCGGCATTGAGCCCGGCCTTGGCCTGGCTCACGCGCGCCAGCGCCTGCGCCACATCGAGATTGCGGCTCTGCGCATCCTCGATCAACCTGGTGAGCAGCGGATCGTTGAAGCCATCCCACCAGCGCGCCAGATCGGCGGGCTGCGCGGCCTGCCGCGCCTCCACCGAGGCTTCACCCATGAAACTCTTGGGCGTCTCGAGAGCGGGGCGATGATAATTGGGGCCGACAGCACAGCCGCTCAGCAGAAGAGCGATGGTGAGGGTGAGCGGCATCGTGACGGGGGGAGCACGCATGGCAATCTTCCTGCCTTTGAAATGAATGATGACCAATGTATATTTGGGTTACTGATTGTCAATCCTCACGCAGAGGCTATATCCAGAGCATGACTCAGACCAACCGCAACCATTGGGTCGAGGGCGCCTCGGCCGATGCCAGCATTCGCGAACAGCTCATTGCCGCTGCCGGAGAACACTTCAGCACCTATGGCTATGAAAAGACCACATTGGCCGATCTGGCAAAAGCCATAGGCTTTTCAAAAACATACTTTTATCGCTTCTTCCGCTCCAAGCAGGAAATCGGCGAAGCGGTCTGTTCGCAGGTGCTGGGCACCATCCTGGAGACGATCGACGAAGAACTCGCCAAGGCGCCATCCGCCCCGGAAAAACTGCGCAGAATGCTGCGGACAATTCCCAAAATGGGCATGGAATTGTTCTTCCAGGAAAGAAAACTCCACGATGTTGCCGCCACATCGGCAGCGGAGCAATGGGAATCATCTGTCCATTACTGGGAAAGATTATCCGAAATGCTCCGCTCGATCCTGCAACAAGGCCGCGACGGAGGGGATTTTGAGCGAAAGACTCCTCTGGATGAACTGACGAGAGCCATCCTAATGGCAATGCGTCCTTTCATCGACCCCAGAGTTTTGCAATTTCATCTCGATTTTGTACCTGACGGCTCAAATGAGGTCATTGCGTTGGTCCTGCGCAGCCTCGCACCCTAGAAATCCACCAGTGACCAATTGACGAATCGGTAATTCGACATCACTTCTGGACCTCGTACAGGAGGTCCCCCCATGTCACACAAGCCCCCCCTACCGTCTTCGCTCATCCGCAACCTCAGCCTCTCGGCGTCGGTGGCGCTCGCTCTCGCAGCCTGCTCCCACCCGGCGCCCGATCCACGCACCGGCCCGGCGCTTGTCGAAGTGACCAGCGTGGCCAGCGCCTCTTCTCCCGCCCGCACCTTCACCGGTGTCGTCTCGGCGCGGGTGCAGAGCGATCTGGGCTTTCGCGTCCCCGGCAAGGTGATCGAACGCCTCGTTGATACGGGGCAGGTGGTGCACAAGGGTCAGCCCCTGATGCGCATCGACCGCACCGACTACGGTTTGAGCGCTCAGGCCGCACATAATTCGGTCAATGCGGCGCGTGCCCGCGCGCTCCAGACCGCCGCCGATGAAAAGCGCTATCGCGATCTCGTGTCGGCGGGCGCCGTCTCGGTGTCGCGCTACGATCAGGCCAAGGCCGATGCCGATGCCGCCAAGGCCCAGCTCGATGCGGCCCTCGCCCAGGCCGATGTCGCGGTCAATGCGGCAGGCTATTCGCTGATCGTCGCCGATGCCGATGGCGTGGTGGTTGAAACGCTGGCCGAACCCGGACAAGTCGTCGCCGCAGGCCAGACCGTCATCAAGCTGGCCCATGCCGGCCCGCGCGAAGCCACGGTCAACCTGCCCGAAACCATCCGCCCGGCCCTCGGTTCGGTGGCCAAGGCCACGCTGTTCGGCGGCGCGGCCCCTGCCGGGGGCGGGGGTATCGCCGCCAATGCCCGCCTGCGCCAGCTTTCCGACGCGGCGGACCCGCAGACCCGCACCTTCGACGCGCGCTATGTGCTGGAGGGCGCCGCCGCCGGGGCCGCATTGGGCTCGACCGTCAGCATCGCCATCCCTGATGGCAAGGAAAGCGCCGCCACCAATCAGGTGCCGCTCAGCGCGCTCTACAACAACGGCCACGGCCAGGGCGTGTGGGTGCTGACCGGCAGCGAGAGCGCCCTCAAGGTCCACTGGACCCCCGTGACCATCAGCGCGCTGGGCGAGGAAAGCGCCACCGTCACGGCGGGCCTTGCTCCGGGCCAGCGCTTCGTGGCGCTGGGCGCGCATATGCTGCATGAGGGCCAGAGCGTCGTGCTCTCGGCCAGCAAGCTGGCGGTGCAGCCATGAGCGCCCCCAAGCCCCCCACCCGCACCGGCTTCAACCTGTCCGCTCTGGCGGTCCGGGAAAAGTCGATCACCCTCTTCCTGATCATCGCCATCGTCATTTCCGGACTGTTCGCCTTCAACAAGCTGGGCCGCGCGGAAGACCCCAGCTTCACCATCAAGGCGATGACCTTCTACACCGTCTGGCCCGGCGCCACCGCGCAGGAAATGCAGGACCAGGTCGCCGAGCCGCTGGAAAAGCGCCTGCAGGAACTGAAGTGGTATGACCGTACCGAGACCTACACCCGCCCCGGCCTGGCCTTCACCACGCTGACCCTGCAGGACAACACCCCGCCCGAGGAGGTGCAGGAAGAGTTCTATCAGGCCCGCAAGAAGCTGGGCGACGACAAGCTTGGCCTGCCCGCCGGCGCCATCGGCCCCTTCATCAACGATGAATATTCCGATGTGACCTTCGGCCTCTATGCGCTCAAAGCCCATGGCGTGCCCCAGCGCATGCTGGTGCGCGAGGCCGAAACCCTGCGCCAGCAGCTCCTGGCCGTTCCCGGCGTCAAGAAGGTCAACATCGTGGGTGAGCGCCCCGAGAAGATCTTCGTCGAATTCACCTATGAGAAGCTGGCCACGCTGGGCATCTCCGCGCAGCAGGTGTTCAACGCGCTGAACGACCAGAATGTCATCACGCCCGGCGGCTCGATCGAGACCCATGGCCCCACCGTGCTGGCGCGTTTCGACGGCAATTTCGACAATCTCGACAAGATCCGCAACACCCCCATCAATGTGGGCGGCAAGACGCTGAAGCTGGCCGATGTCGCCAATGTGCGGCGCGGCTATGAAGATCCGGCCCAGTTCATGATCCGCAATCAGGGCGAACCGGCCCTGCTGCTGGGCGTGGTGATGCGGGACGGCTGGAACGGCCTCAATCTGGGCAAGGCGCTGGAAGAGGAAGCGGGCAAGATCCAGCAGGGCCTGCCCACCGGCATCTCCTTCACCAAGGTCACCGATCAGGCGGTGAACATCGCTCGATCCTTCGATGAATTCATGATCAAATTCTTCGTGGCGCTGCTCGTGGTGATGGCGGTCTGCTTGGTCAGCATGGGCTGGCGCGTGGGTCTGGTGGTGGCGGCGGCCGTGCCGCTGACGCTGGCGGCGGTCTTCGTCATCATGCTGATGGACGGGCCGCGGGAATCTTCGACCGCATCACGCTGGGCGCGCTGATCCTGGCGCTGGGCCTGCTGGTTGACGATGCCATCATCGCCATCGAAATGATGGTGGTGAAGATGGAGGAAGGTTGCGACCGCATCTTCGCCGCCACCTAGGCCTGGAGCCACACCGCCGCGCCGATGCTGGCGGGCACGCTGGTCACCGCCATCGGCTTTATGCCGAATGGGCTTTGCCCAGTCGACCGCGGGGGAATACACCAGCAACATGTTCTGGATGGTGGTCTTCGCCCTGATCACCTCGTGGGTGGTCGCGGTGGTGTTCACGCCCTATCTCGGCGTCAAGATGCTGCCCAACATTCCCAAGATGGCCGGCGGTCATGCCGCGATCTATGGCACCGCCAATTACCGCAAGCTGCGGGGCATGATTTCCTCGGCGGTGGCGCACAAGAAGAAGGTGGTCATCGGCGTTGTCGGCTTCTTCCTGGTCGCCTTCTTCTTCCTCGGCTTCGTGACGCAACAATTCTTCCCCATGTCCGATCGGCCCGAGGTGCTGCTTGAAGTGCAGATGCCCGAAGGCACCTCGATCAACGAGACCGACAAGGCGGTGGCTGCGGTCGAAGGCTGGATGAAAAAGCAGCCCGAGGCGCTGATCACCACCAGCTACATCGGTCAGGGCCCGCCGCGCTTCTATCTGGCCATGGCGCCCGAGCTGCCCGATCCGTCCTTCGCCAAGATCGTCATCCTGACCGGCAGCGAAGAACAGCGCGAGGCGCTGATCGCGCGGGCCCGCAGCGCGGCGGCCCATGGACTGGCCCCGGCGGCGCGCATCCGCGTCACCAAGCTGGTGTTCGGCCCCTACTCCCACTTCCCCGTTTCCTTCCGCGTCATGGGGCCGGAGGAAGGCAAGGTGCGCGACATCGCCGAGAAGCTGCGCACCGTCATGCTGGCCAACAAGGGGCTGCGGCAGGTCAACACCGACTGGAGCGAACGCGCGCCCGCGGTTCACTTCGTGCTCGATCAGGACCGGCTGCATGCCATGGGCCTCTCCTCGCATGACGCTGCCCTGCAACTGCAATTCCTGCTGACCGGCCTTCCCGTCACCACCGTGCGCGAGGATATCCGTCAGGTCGATGTGGTGGCCCGTTCAGCCGGAACGGATCGCCTCGATCCGGCCAAGCTGCATGCCTTCACCCTGCAAGGCGTCAATGGCCAACGCGTCCCGCTCGACCAGATCGGGCATATGGAAATCCGCGAGGAAAACCCGATCATGCATCGCCGCGACCGTCTGGTGACGATCACCTTGCAGGGCGATGTCGCTGATGAACTGCAACCGCCCGATGTCGCCAATCAGGTGATCAAGGATATGGCGCCGCTGGTGCAGAGCCTGCCCGCCGGATACCGCATCGAAACCGGCAGCGCGCTGGAAGAGGCAACCAAGGCCAATGTGGCGCTGGCGGCGGTCTTCCCCGTGATGTTCATCCTGATGATGGTGGTGATCATCTTCCAGGTCCGCTCGATGTCGGCCATGGCCATGGTGCTGCTGACAGCGCCTCTGGCTCTGGTGGGCGTGGTGCCCACGCTGCTGATCTTCCACCAGCCCTTCGGCTTCAACACCATCCTTGGCGTCATCGCGCTGGCCGGGATCATCATGCGCAACACGCTGATCCTGATCGGCCAGATTCACGCCAATGAGCATGACGGCTATAGCCCTTACCACGCCGTGGTGGAGGCCACCGTGCAGCGTGCCCGCCCCGTGATCCTGACGGCGCTGGCGGCGGTGCTGGCCTTCATTCCGCTCACCTTCTCGGTGTTCTGGGGCTCGCTGGCCTATACGCTGATCGGCGGTACGCTGGGCGGCACGGTGCTGACGCTGGTGTTCCTGCCCGCGCTCTACGCCCTGTGGTTCAAGATCCGTCCGCCCGAGGATGAAGACACCAGCGCGGTGCCGCATATCGATCATGCCCCCATCGAGGAACTGGTACCGGCCTGATCCAGCAGCTTGGCCGGCGCGCTCATCCCTCCGTCCCCCGCGCGTCGGCCATCCCTCTTTTTACGCAAAGGATCTTTCGATGACTGCCTCCGATCCTGTCGTTATCGCCGCCGCCGCCCGCACCCCGCTGGGGCGCTATCTGGGCGATCTTTCCCCGCTGACCGCCCCCGCGCTGGGGAGCAGAGCCATCGCCGCCGTGATCGAGCGCACGGGCCTCGATCCGGCCCATGTCGATGAGGTCATCATGGGCTGCGTGCTGCCCGCCGGGCACGGTCAGGCACCGGCACGGCAGGCAGCGCGCGCTGCCGGCCTGCCCGATGCCACCGGCGCCACCACCATCAACAAGGTCTGCGGATCGGGCATGAAGGCCGCCATGCTGGCCCATGACCTGATTCTGGCAGGCTCGGCTGATATCGTCGTGGCGGGCGGCATGGAATCCATGTCCAACGCGCCCTATCTGCTGGCCAAGGCCCGCGCGGGTTACCGTGTCGGCCATGACCGCATTCTCGACCATATGATGCTCGACGGTCTGGAGGATGCCTATGCGCAGGGCCGCCCGATGGGCGACTTCGGCGAGGCAACAGCGCAAGCCTACGGCTTTACCCGCGAAGAGCAGGATCTCTATGCCACCACCACTCTGACGCGGGCGCGCACCGCCATCGAAAGTGGCGCCTTTGCCGCCGAAATCGTGCCGGTCGACGTGCCCGCCAAGGGCGGCGCCCTGCTGATCGAGCATGACGAGCATGCAATGAAAGTCTCGCCCGACAAGATCCCTCATCTCAAGCCTGCCTTCCGCCCGGATGGCACGATCACGGCGGCCAGCGCCTCGGCCAATGCCGATGGTGCTGCGGCGCTGCTGCTGATGCGCCGCTCAGAGGCGGAGCGGCGCGGTCTGGCGGTGCTGGCCGAGATCAAGGGCCATGCCACCCATTCTCAAGAGCCCGCCTGGTACACCACAGCGCCGGCGCCCTCGATCGAGAAGCTGCTGGGCAAGCTGGGCTGGTCGGTGGAACAGGTCGATCTTTTCGAGATCAATGAGGCCTTTGCCGTGGTGCCCATGGCCGCCGCGCGGACGCTGGGCATCCCCTATGACAAGCTCAATGTGAATGGCGGGGCCTGCGCGCTCGGCCATCCCATCGGGGCGACCGGAGCCCGGCTGATCGTCACTCTGCTGCATGCCCTGAAGGCGCACGGCCTGACGCGCGGCGTGGCCTCGCTCTGCATCGGCGGCGGCGAGGCGACCTCCATCGGCATCGAGATCCCGCAACTCTGAACCCTCCAACACGCCCCAAAGGAGATGCCCCGTGTTGACCACGACTGCCAGCAACCTCACCGCCCCCACGCAATTCCTCAAAGTGGGCGCGGCCAGCCACCGGTTCCTGACCACCACCAATCCGACTGCGGTCTTTTGAACCCCAATCCCCGTGTCTTCGACCCGAAGAGCCCTGCTTGAGGTCGTCCGACCCAAGCGGACGAGAAGGTCGGTCGCACGTCCCGCCCGGTCTCAGTGACCGGCCTTCACCCTGATACCGCCCTGAACGGACGCCCCGGCAACACATCAAGGACGCCAGCCATGGATTATATCGACAGCTTGATAACCCGCAGTGCGGATTTCGCTCAGCAGGATTTCAACCCCGCGCTGCGGATGCTGCCCAGCAGCAAGTCGCTCATCATCGGCTGTGTCGATCCGCGCGTCGACCCGGCTAAGATCTTCGCGCTGGAACAGGGGGAGGTGGGCATCCTGCGCAATATCGGCGGCCGCGTCACCCCAGCCATGATCGAGACCCTTGCGCTTTTGAACGATGTGGCGCGCGGAGCGGGCGGGCGAATGGGTCCTGAGGCCCATGTCATCCTGCTTCATCACACTGATTGCGGCATCGATCATTGCCGCCATCTGGCGCCGGATCTTCTGGCCCGGCATATGGGTGTGGCGCCAGAGGCGCTGGACGAGCAGGCGATCGCCGATCCTCATGCTTCAGTGGCGCGCGACGTGGCCACGTTGATGGCACATCCCGATGTTGTGGGCGAGCGCAGCGTATCAGGGCTGGTCTATGATGTTGCGACGGGGAGCGTGGAGGTCATCGTGCCGCCGACGCGGGTTTCCCGGCAACAGCGCTAACATCATCACTCCTCCCCCGCACGAATGACAACCCAATTCCTGCAATCGAAACGGCGCCACGGCCCAAATCGTCACAGGCTCGCGGGTGCCGGGAAAAGCGAAGGCCAATATGCTTGAGTTACCAATGGACCTCGATCAATCTGGAAGAGCTCGCCAACATCGCTTCGATGTTGAAGACGTCCTGTCGAAGGCCTTGGCAATGTTCCTCGAACTTGGCTTCCTGGGCTCGTCGATCTCACAGCTTACCGAGGCGATGGGGATAGCCCGCCCCAGCCTTTATCAAGCGTTCGGGAACAAGGAGGGTTTGTTTCGTGCAGCGATGAAACTGCATCACCACAGGCGCCTCAACTGTGTTCTCTCCGCTTTGAAAAAGCCGCAATTTCCCTTGGTGATCGAACATCTTATCAAGGCGACCCAACAGAAGTCCCCCATCTCGACCTCATGCTCGCCGCTCAGCGAATTTGCATTGGGCGGGCCACCGGCAATCATGCGCGAGGCTTTCGCCCGTGAGCAGAATATCCATGGTGTGATCTCGCAGCGTGTCGCCAAGGCCCAGATGGATGGCGAGATCGACAGGTCGATCAATCCCGATGCTCTTGCGGCGTCCTTGGTGGCTATAAACGACAGCATCGCGCTGAGAATCCGTGCCGGGGGGACACCAGAGGAAGTTGCCCTCCTGGTGGAGGCCAGTAAATCGTTAACCTCCTGCACGAAGCAAAGAGCTGACGCCCTTTAGGACGCCTCAATTGAATGTCTGAGGATCGAGGGGATCACGCGCGGGAAAGCTCTCCTCCAGTGTTTTGTCGAGCAACTCCTCCTCTTGCGCTCGCAACGGATACCCTTTCTCCAGCATCGGAGGAAAAGCCACAAATGACCAAGGGCGACCTGCGTTGCGGGGACCAACGAACCTCATGAATGCCTCCTTTGAGTGGGAATTGGCGACAGAATTGCATGGAAGTGGCTCGCGCACTTGGATGAAAGCCGCATCATTTGTAGTATGACCGCAGCAATGCCGCCCCATCCCCGAAATGACTGATGTCGCGAAGCGGTCGGGGGCGATCCAACGACGGTGAGACAAGGTCCTAAGAGGCTTAGTTGGACTTCAAGTCCGCCATAGGCTGCCATCGGCAAGCAAGGAAATCACAACAACGACCGCGACCATGGGTGCCAGCAATGCCAATTCACCCTGGTCGGGCGGCTGCAAGATTATGCGGCGGAAAAAGACAACAAGCAGGACAGCAGTCAGCGCCAAACATCCATCTTTGATCACGATCTGAAGACCGCGAGATGGCTGGCGACTGCGCTTTCTCACGAGGCGATGCCGTCGCAAGCGGCTGGCGCGATCATATCTGCGCATCCCAGCCTCGCGCACAAGCAACTGGAGTTATCGCCTGGTCGGACACGGCATAGGTCACTGGGCATCCTGCGATGACTTCCGGCAATGCCCATTCCAAATTGCTCGCGGGCATGAACAATCTCCTCGTTTCATCGGCTCGCGAAGAGAAATGCGCTCAGAAGCTCAGATATTTCTTCCGCCGCCTCCTCGGGAATAAGATGACCGCAATCGGGAATGATGTGAGGCCGGACATCGCTGGCTATGCGGCCGATGCTGTCTTCCGCATCTCCCGCGCGACCAGGCGCCGCCCCGCCCGCCACACTCAACACAGGCAGAGCCAGCCTGCCATCCCATTCCAGATGCGTCCGCAGGAAAGCAGCCGAAACATCATGGCTGCGGTCATAATCGAAGCAACATCGCATGGATCCGGGTTGCTGGTAGCAGCGGGTATATTCGACCAGATCATCCGGTCCAACGGCGCCACCGCGCAGGCTCAAGGCCTCATAGAGCCAGCCCAGATAGATCGCCTCCCGTCCTGCCGTGAGGGCTTCCGGAAGATTGGGCACCCGATGGAAATCCTCATGCCAGCGTGCGCTTTCGCTCCGGCTTTGCCCGGGGAGCACAGCGTCGATGAGCGCCAGGCGGTTGATTCGATTGCGCGCCAGACATGCCATGGCGACACCGACTGCCCCCCCATGGCCATGCCCGGCCACCGAAAATTCCGGCACGCCCAGCCTGTCGAGCAGCTCGAGAATGTCTCCGGCCAACGTGCCGATATCAAAGCCATCCAGTGGCCTTGAACTGTCTCCCAACCCCCGCAGGTCGGGCGCAATCACTCTAACCTGCGAAGCAAGGCGAGGCATCACATGGCGCCAGGCATGCGACGTCTGCGGGCAGTCATGGAGCAGGACAAGCACCTCGCCCTCACCTGCCTCACGGTAGTGAAGCGTCACCTCGGACAGTGTCGCAAAGCGGCTGATTGCCATCACCGCAACGCCCTCCTGCTGTGTCGATTGCCCGTCATGCCAGCCCGACGCAGCGACGAGCAGGCACGTCTTCCACGCCGCCACCCCTCGGTTCGAGACGGGCCATGACAGGCTGAAAGGGTCGCGCAGATCATCGTCATCTCCTTCGTGACGACTGATAAATCCGCTATTTCACGTCCTTCTTAAACATTATTGATCCCATGATTACTGCCACATTCGACGGAAAGCTGCCAAGCTGGACAGATCGTGCCAGACACAGCCCTCCCTATCGGCGAAAATAGCCCTCCCTTCGAAACGCATTGTCAAAATCATGAGGCGAAGCTGCGCACCCCACGACCAGCGTATCGTGGCGATAGCCCTCAGGCCGTAAGCGCAACGTCGTTGAGCGACACAAGGCCGGCAAGCTTGGCATCCGATCTCTCCGCACGACAGTCCGACGCAATAAGGGCGGCTGCATCCTGGTCTGCTGGCCGGAAATTGCCGCGATAGATCGCGGGGCTGATACCCAGACGGCGCTGGAACACCACCCGCATCTGCTCAGCGCCGCCAAAGCCACATTCATAGGCCAGAACCTTAAGCGGCAGGTTCGTGGCCTCAAGAAGGTTGCGAGCATAGTCGACGCGGGCGCGCTCCACGAATTCGTGCGGCGTGATGCCCAGTTCGGTCGTGAAAAGACGCGCCAGGCTGCGCGGACTCACCCCGGCGATTTCCGCCAGCCGGTCAACATGCAGCGGATCCTTCAGATTCTCGCGGACATAAGCCTGAACTCGGGCCAACGGAGATCCGGGGGCAGTCAGCGGCAAAAGATAGGGGCTGAACTGTGATTGCCCTCCCTGCCTCTGCGCAACCACAACCAGGCGCTTGGCACACGACAATGCCACCGCCGGGCCATGATCCTCAGCCACCAGCGCCAGGGCCAGATCGATCCCCGCTGTCACCCCGGCGGACGTCACCAGCGGACCGTCTCGCAGATAGATTCTGTCATGCTCCACCCGCGCTTGAGGAAACATCGCGGCGAGCCGGGGGGCGTTCTGCCAATGTGTCGTGGCCGCTCGCCCATCGAGCAATCCAGCCTGCCCCAGTGCGAAAGCTCCGGTGCAGATCGATCCGTATCGGCCCGCTCCGGTGCCCCAGTTGTTCAGCCAGGCATTCATGGCTTTATCCTTGGGACGATCCGGCAAGCCCGGACCACCGGCCACCAAAGCGGTGTCGAACCGGATACTCGCCTCCCCGAAGTCGAGGTCCGCGGTCATCCCCATCCCGTTGGAGGCTCGCATCGGTCGCTTTTCCGCCGCGACGACGGTGATGTCATATCCATCCTGCGGACTGACAAAACTGTTGGCCTCGGAGAAAACGTCAAGTGGTCCCGCGACGTCCAGAGCCTGAACGCCATTGTGAATGACAAGCGCAACGGAATGCCGGGCCATTGTGATCTCCCATAGGTTCTAAAGCATCGTGCGAAAAAGGGGGAACCGGTTTTTCGCGCAAAACGATGCGACAACAAAACGTGGCGCCTCCCGGAAGGAGAGGCCGCGAAAGGGCGAGGCGGAAAATAGGGGGTGATTGGCAGCATCTGGGGCCTCGCCCGCGTTGCCCACTGCTGCTGCAAGACGGCATAGAATGGGTGTCGAAGCCAAGGGTCCTGACCGCATTCCGCAATCGGCCTTGCTTCGATGCTTCGTTCCTTCGCGCGCCGCCCAGCACATCGCAAGCGGTCGCCACGCCCCCAAGATGGAGACTACGATGGCAAGCACTCTTGACGTTCAGGCCGGCATCGAAGGCGTTTCGATTCCGGACAGCGCTCTGGCCAAGGCAATCACGGAGTTCGTCCGCGACCGCGAGACCGACCTGCTGTTCAACCATTCGAGCCGGGTGTTCCTCTTCGGTGGCATCGCTGGCAAGCAGCGCGGCCTGACCTATGATCCTGAACTGCTCTATGCCGCGGCCATGTTCCATGATCTGGGGCTGATGCACGACCACTCCAGCCACGATCACCGCTTCGAGGTGGATGGGGCCAATGCCGCGCGCGACTTTCTGCGCGGGCATGGCATTCCCCAGCTCGACCTCGACACGGTCTGGACGGCGATTGCCCTGCACACCACGCCGGGCGTACCCGAATTCATGAGCCCGGTGATCGCGCTGACCACCGCAGGCGTTGAAATGGACGTGCTGGGCCTGACCTATGGCCAATATTCCGAGGAAACGCGCCAGGCGGTGGTCTCTGCCTATCCGCGCACGCCCAACTTCAAGGAGGACATCATTCAGGCCTTCTATGACGGCATCAAACACAAGCCCGACACCACCTTCGGCAATGTGAAAGGCGATGTCATCGCCGACAAGGAGCCGCATTTCCACAAGGGCAATTTCTGCAGCGTCATCCGCCAGTCGCGCTGGGCAGCCTGACAGCATGCGGAAGGGGGGCTGGCTTGCGGTCAGCTCCCACTCCGATCGCGCAGGGCTCTGATCATGTTCGACGCGGCGATGCTGACATGGTGCGGTTTCTGCCCCTGCGGCACCTATTGCTTCATGCTCAGTGAAGCGCCGGGTGTACGACTGATCTGCCATTGCACCATCTGTCAGGCCGTCACCTGCCAAAGCATTTCGGACGTCATTCCGATGCCGGCGCGCAAAGTGAGCCGTCAGAGAGCCATCATCGGCATGCTCATCAAAGCAATGATGCCACCAGGACCCACGCATAGGTAAATCCAAGCCTTGGCGCCTGCCTCGCGCTGCACATACGGCTCCGATCCCCAGCGCATGCCGGGAATCGGAGATTCTGCGATGGTGATTATTCCGCCGCATCCGCAACGGCAAAGCCAAGAGCGGCAGCAACACCAGCCCCATAGGCCGGATCGGCGCGCGCGCAATTGGCGACGTGCCGCTCCTTGACCTCGACGGAAGCATCCCCCAGCGCCCTTGCGGTGTTGCCGAAAAGCGCTTCGCGCTGATCATTGTCCATCATGCGGAACAGATTGCCGGGCTGCTCCCAGTGGTCGTCATCAACGCGATGATCCCAATGGTCAGCCGGACCATCGATCGGCAGCGGCGGCTCGGAAAAATCAGGCTGATTGGCCCATAGGCCCTTGGAATTGGGATGATAGGTGGTCGTGCCCCCCAGATTGCCATCCGTGCGCATGGCGCCGTCGCGATGATAGCTCATATGCGGGCAACGCGGCGCATTCACCGGGATCAGATGCGCGTTGACGCCAAGCCGGTGGCGATGCGCGTCGCCGTAGGAGAACAGTCGGGCCTGAAGCATCTTGTCAGGCGAAAAACCGATGCCCGGCACCACGCTGGCCGGGGTGAAGGCGGACTGCTCGATCTCGGCGAAATAGTTTTCCTGATTGCGGTTCAGCTCGATCACGCCGACCTCGATCAGCGGATAATCGGCCTTCGGCCAGACCTTGGTCAGGTCGAAGGGATTGTGCTTGTGGGTTTTGGCCTGTTCTTCGGTCATGATCTGGACGCTGAACGTCCAGCGGGGGAAGTCGCCGCGCTCGATCGCCATGTAAAGGTCCCTGCCATGGCTTTCGCGGTCCTTGGCAACCAGAGCCTCCGCTTCCGCATCGGTCAGGTTCTCGATGCCCTGCTGGCTGCGGAAATGGAACTTGACCCAGACGCGCTCATTGGCCGCATTGATCAGCGAGAAGGTGTGGCTGCCAAAGCCGTGCATGTTACGCAAGGTTTTGGGCAGGCCGCGCTCGGACATGACGATGGTGACCTGATGCAGCGCCTCGGGCAGCAGCGTCCAGAAGTCCCAATTGTTCTCGGCCGAACGGAACCCGGAACGCGGATCGCGCTTGATGGCATGATTGAGGTCGGGGAAGCGCAGGGGATCGCGGAAAAAGAACACCGGCGTGTTGTTGCCGACAATGTCCCAATTGCCTTCCTCGGTGTAGAACTTGATCGCGAAACCGCGAATGTCCCGCTCGGCATCGGCCGCGCCGCGCTCGCCCGCCACGGTGGAAAAGCGCATGAAGAGGTCGGTCTTCTTGCCAATCTCCGCAAAAAGCTTTGCACGGGTCAAATGCGTGATGTCGCCGGTCACGGTGAAACTGCCATAGGCACCCCAGCCCTTGGCGTGCATGCGCCTTTCGGGAATCACCTCACGGTCGAAATGCGCCAGTTTCTCCATGAGCCAGACATCCTGAAGCAGCGCAGGACCGCGTGGGCCTGCCGTCAGAATGTTGGTGTTGTCGGCAACAGGGGCACCCGCAGCATTGGTAAAGGGAATGTGATCGGCCATCGCTTGTCTCCGTCTTCGGAATTGCGCGGCGAAAGTATCGAAAGGCCCGTGGGGCCGATTGCAAAAATCCAGCGGCTTTGCAGAAAGTGAGCATGAGAAAAAATGAGACGTGCGGCTGCCGCATGAACCGGAAAAGTTGCGAGGGAAAGCCCCCTAGTGGCAACAAAACGTCGATCAGACGGCCTTAGGGGTCGATGCAGACATATGTGATATGGAGAAACTCCTCCATCCCATGATGGCTTCCCTGGCGTCCGACGCCGCTATCCTTCACACCACCGAAGGGCGCGACTTCCATCGTGATCAGGCCCTCATTGAGGCCAACGCGGAAAAATGACCGCGCCTCTTTCAACAGCAAGCATGTACCATCAGCCTGAAGATCGACCCCATACTTTCATATAATTTTCGACATACGATTCTTATGGCAAATATTCGTTATCGATACCCCGTCGATACTGTCGGCTCTCCCCCAAGCCGACCAGACCCCAAGGGTCTTACCTGGCCGGGCGGTTCCCTCCCCCCGATCTGAATCGTCCGGCCATTTTCTTATCCTGCGACACGCAAGGCACAAACGACGAGACGAGGGCGTAGGACCATGACAGATCCCCTCTCTCAGGCGGAGCATCAACTGACGAGGCAGTCGATGGGATTATGCGGCTGACCCTGACGACCATCAGCGGCTATCAGCGGTTTCATCAGGACAAGCACCTCGACGAGGATGGCACGGCGCTCCAGGCTCTCGATTTCCGTCAGTTGGGTCAGGTGGGGTCGTTCAATCAGGAAACTCGTCTCGCGGGCGAGACCGGCCGGTGGCGCTGGCTGGCAGGTGGCTATGCAGCGTGGCAGAAATCCGATGAGAGCTTCGCCGGCGACGTGGTGTCGGGATCGCTTGCCGAACCCTTGCCCGGCATCTTCCCGCGCTTCACCACCGTCGGCGGCGCGTTCGAATTTCACAAGCGCGACCTCGCCGCATTCGGAAACGTGGAGTATCGCGCAGGAGAGCATCTGACGCTAATCGGCGGGCTTCGCTACACCAACTCTCTCCAGAGGTTCTACGGCTGTCAGCAGAGCGGAAGCGATCCTGCGCTGGGTGAAACCCTCGCCTATCTCAGCGCCGCCGCGCGCGGCGTGCTTCCAAGCGTCGATCCCGTCCCGCAGAGCGGCTGCATCCAGATCGATGCCGCGACGCTGCAGCAGGTGGCCACCCATGATCGCCTGGCGGAGAGCAACGTCTCGTGGCGGGGCAACGTGAACTACAAGACGGATGGCAGCTCGCTTCTCTATGCAAGCATCGCCAAGGGCTTCAAGTCCGGCAGCTTTCCCTCGCTCAGCGTGAGCAGTTCACTGCAGTTCGCTCCGGTCAGCCAGGAATCCCTGCTGGCCTGCGAGGTCGGCATCAAGGCTCCGATATCGGGCGGAATGGTGCGGGTGGAAGCTTCGGGCTTCTACTACGACTACCGCAACAAGCAGGTACGCGGTCGTGTCGCCGACCCCGTGTTCGGTGCGGTCGAAGCCTTGGTCAACATCCCGAAATCACGCGTCTTCGGCTTCCAGGGATCGCTACGAGCACGGCCTGCAAGGGGGCTTGACCTCGGCGTGTCCGCGGTCGTCGTCGACAGCAAGGTCCAGCGCTTCACCGGCTATGACCAGAATGGCGTGCTGACAGATTTCGCTGGATCCCCTTTCCCCTATTCGCCCCGCTTCCAGATGGTCGCGAACGCGACCTACGAATGGACTGTCGGGGCTGACCTTCGCAGCTTTGTGGGCGCCGATCTGACGCATCACAGCGCGACCAACGCCAGCCTCGGCGATGATCCTGAATTGCGCCTGCGGCCCTACGCCACGCTCGATCTGCGTGCAGGCGTGCGGGCAGCCGACGATAGCTGGTCGATGATCGTGTGGGGCCGCAACGTCACCAACGCCTACTACTGGAACAACATGTACCGGTTCACCGACACGCTGGTCCGGATCGCGGCACGCCCGGTCACCCACGGGCTGACGCTGTCCATAAGGCGCTAGGAGGCGGATCGAAGCCGACAGGCAGCTACCGATTGCTCCCCGGAGAGTTACACAGCGGCATCCACAACCGCCACGACCTCGATTTCCAGCATGCCGCCCGAGGGCAACCCCGCCACCCCCACCGCCGAGCGCGCATGCTGGCCATGATCGCCGAAGATGGCGATGAGCAGCCGGGAGACATGGTCGAGCACCTGCGTATGCCCCTGAAACGCGGGGCCGGCGAAAACAAAGCCGCGCAGAAACAGAATGCCCGTGACATGGTCGAGCCCCACGGCATCCTCAAGCGCGGCCAGGGCGCGCAAGGTGCAGGCGCGGGCCGCCGCCTCAATCCTGTCGGGATCGGTGGCGTCATCGACCGGGCCGGTGATGATGCCATCCTCGGTTCGGCTGACCTGCCCCGCGACATAGGCCAGCCCGCCATGGACCCGCACCGCGCGATAGGCGCCCTGAGGCCTGGGCACCGACGGCAGGGTCAGGCCAAGGTCGCGCAGACGATCATGGGGTGTCGCCATGTCAGGCCACCCTTCCCGCGCCGCCCAGCCAGCAGCCGCTCACCCGTCCTGCTTCCTCACGGAAACGAACCTCGATCCGCGAAGGGCGCCCCATGGCGCGGCCCTGACGGACGATCACCGGCCTCTCCGGCGTGACCTGCCCCTGCGCCAGCAGCCCGAAGGCCAGGGCCGCCGCCGCGATGCCGGTGGCCGCATCCTCGGGATAGCCGGAGGATTTGGGGAACTGGCGGGCATCATAACGCTGCCCGCTCCCGTCGCTGGCGGCATAGGGGTAGATACCGGTCGAGCCGATCGCCTCGCACAGGCTTTCCATCCGGGAAAGATCGGGCCGCAGCCCATCGAGCAGCGCCACACTTGCCAGCGGGATCAACGTCTTGACCCGGCTGGTCGCGGCATTGCGGATGGGCATGGGCGCCAGATCGCCGGGCGGGATGCCCAGCACGGAGAGAATCTCGGCCTCACTCTCCTTCGGCAAGGGTTCCACCACCCCGCGCGGCTGAGAGATCGCCACCTGCCGCGCCTCACCCGTCCCGGTCACGACAGCCTCGACGATGCCGCTGGCCGTCCAGATCCGCAGATCCTCCGAAGGCAGCCTGCCAAGGCGATCCAGCAGCCAGACCGCCCCCACCGTCGCATGGCCACACATCGGCATCTCATGGTTGGGCACCCAGAAACGCAGCCCAAGATCGCACCCCGCCCCCTCCGGCGGGGCAATCACAAAGGCGCTCTCATGGCCGAAATGCCGGGCCACCTCCTGCATCTCGCCATCGGTCATGGCGCGCGCATCCAGAGCGATGGGCGCCGGATTGCCGCCCCCCGGCCCATCGGCAAAAACATCGACGACATGAACATCGGCTGGGCTGAAGGGCATAACGGTCCTCGTTTTCTGGCGTGATCTTACCCATGGCGCGGCGCGAGACAATCTGGCGCGCGCAAAAGGGCCTTTTGTGGCGCGGGATCGGGACATCGGCGCCTCCAGCCCTTGACCCGATCCGGCAGGAGGGGGCTTAATAGGCCCAGACCTTGCGTCATACCTGCCAAAGGGCCCCTGCATGAGCGGCATCACCAGCATCTTCAATTCGGTGGCAGCCTACAGCCAGCCAGCCCATGCGCATGACAGCTATATGCTGATGCTGCCCCAACAGGGCCTGATGCGCTTCACCGATGAGGATGGCGACTGGTCGACCACCCTGCTGGAACGGCAGGTGCTGCTGGTCCCGCCTGACCGGGCGCATTCCACCGCATCGCTCTCCACCACGCAGAGCCATTGCGCCTTCTATGTCGAGGCCGATGTGATGGCCCATGCGCTGCGGGAGCTTTCCGCCAGCGCCGAAAGCTTCCTGCGCAGGCCGGTGCCGGGCGTCTGGGCCGCCTCGCCCACGCTTCAGCATTTGCTGGTGGCCCGCAGCCATATGCGCGGCAACAGCGCGAGCCACGGCCATGCCCAGCGGCTGGCGGCGATGGACCATCTGCTGCTGCTGGAATGCGCCGCCACCGCGCTGCGCGGGCCGGGCATCCAGCGCTCGACCACGCAAAGGCATGGTGCGGCACTGGTGCGCGAGGTGAAGGCCTATCTGGCGGGCACGCTGGATCAGGCGCCCGATATCGATGCCATCGCGGCGGCGTTTCACATCTCCCGCCGCCACCTGACACGGCTGTTTCAGGAGCATGGCGGGCAGAGCCTGCTGGACTTCACCCAGACGATGCGCATGGCGCGTGCGCGCGATCTGCTCGAACACACACGCCTCTCGGTGCTGGATATAGCGCAGACGGTGGGCCTTGGGTCACCCTCGCATTTTGCGGCGCTGTTTCGCCGCAGCCATGGACAATCGCCCGATGGCTGGCGCCGGATGAAAGCCGCCGCGCAAGATCCGCCGCCACCAACCCTCACGCGATAGCGTCCCCTTCCCCATCGCGCCTGCCGCTTCCGCATGCCGTCCCGGCAGGCGGCCCCTTGCGCTTATCCTCAGGAGCCGGACTTGCCCCATTCTCTGCCCCTTCGCCTCTCGCTTGCCCTTGCCTTCAGCCTGCCGGGCGCCTCTGCCCTGCAAGCCGAACCCGAGACGCTGCCCAGCGGCAATTTCCTGCTCTGGCAGCCCGAGCAGCGCCCCGCCGGTTTCAGCCATATGGACAGGATCTTCCCGACCCGCGTGGTGAAAGCCGGTCCCCATCCCCGTCCCCTGCCCAAGGCCCCGCATGAACTGGCGGTGCGCTACACCGTCGATGGCCGGCCGATGGACACCACCGGCTTTATGGCCGCCAACCATGTCGCCGGGCTGCTGGTGATCAAGGATGGCCGCATCCGGATCGAGCGTTATCGTCTGGGCCTGACGGCCAAGGGGCACTGGAATTCCTTTTCCGTGGCCAAATCCGTCACCTCCACGCTGGTCGGCGCGGCGATCAGGGATGGTTACATCCAAAGCCTGGACGATCCGATCATCCGCTATATCCCAGGCCTGAAGGGCAGCGTCTATGACGGCGTGACGATGCGCAATATGCTGACCATGAGTTCTGGCGCGCGGTGGAACGAAAATTACGAAGACCCCAACTCCGACGAGATGAAGATGAAGGAGATCGACGGCGGCAAGGGCGGCACGCCGGTCGATTATATGGCGCATCTGCCGCGCATTGCGCCACCGGGCAGCCAGTTTCATTACAGCACCGGCGACGCCGACCTGATCGGCATCGCTCTGGCCAATGCCACGGGCATGTCGATGGCGGATTATCTGGCGAAGACGATCTGGCAGCCCTTCGGCATGGAGAACGACGCCTATTGGGTCACCAGCGGCGGACGCGAGACGGGCGGCGGCGGCCTGAGCGTCTCGCTGCGCGATTTCGGCCGCTTCGGCCTGTTCTTTATGGGCGGCGGCATGGCGGGCGGGCGCAAGGTGCTGCCCGAGGGCTGGGTGAAGGACGCCTCCGCCCTGCATCTCCAGACGCAGGCGACATGGGCCGATGTCGGCTATGGCTATCAGTGGTGGGTGTGGAAGGATGGCACCTATCGCGCGATCGGCATCTTCGGGCAGATGATCTACATCGATCCGGCCAGCAAGCTGGTGATCGTCACGCTCTCGGCCTGGCCCCATGCTGTTGGGCAGCGTTATCACGATGCCGAAGCTGCCTATATCGCGGCGGTGCGCAGGGCCATCGGCTAACGCCAACCTTGCTGACGCTCGTGCCCACAAGGGCCTCATTCAAAAGCGCTCGCACATTCATCAGTCCAGACTTTGGCGCGCGCCAAACAAAACGGGCGGCATCCCAGGGATGCCGCCCGTCGCAAGTCATGTCTGTCTTGCCAAGATGTTACATCTTGAACGACACGCTGGCGCGATATTCACGTCCGATCAACCCGGCATAATGCCAGGACGTCAGGAAGTTGGGCGCGCTGGAATAGGCCGCCGGAGCAATCGGCGCCCTCGCGTCGAACGCATTCTTGACCATCAGCGAGAACACGCCGCCATTGCCGAACTTCATGCTGGCCGTCAGATCGTTGGTGATGAACGGGCTGACATAACAGAAGGCGTCGCCCGTGCCGTACAGGTTCTGCGAGCAGTCGGTCGACAGGCTGCCCTGATCGGTGGCGACTTCCTTGATCCGCCCGACATAGCTGGTGGTCAGGCTGAGCGAGAAAGCCTCGCCGAATTCCAGCGTGTTCTGCCAGTTGCCACGCAGGCGCGGCGAGCCATTGCCCGATGACAGGTCATAGGGTCCAAACGTGCCCGCATAGGACTGAATACCGGTCGCGGTATGCAGGTTCGAGGTCAGCAGATAGGTGCCCTCGATGCGGCTGGTCCACCGGATCTTGTCGGTCAGGCGCAGATTGGCCGTGGCCGACAGATCGATGCCCGAGGTCACCATATAATTCGCGTTCACATAGGGAACATTGATGATCAGCGGGCGCGGCAGCAGGTTGGGATAGAGCGGATCGACAGCATCGACGGTGTTGACCGAATAGCCAGGCCCCACGGCCGCCACGGCCGCCTTGGCGGCGTCCAGATTGGAAGAGGCGAAATAGGCGCTGACGGCCTTGCCGATATCCGGGCCGGTGACGATCAGGTTCGACTTCTTCACATTGTAGTAGTCGACGGTCAGGCTGAACCAGCGAACGGGCTGAACGATCGTGCCGAAGGTGAAGCTGCGCGAGGTTTCGGGCTGCAGATTGGGATTGCCCACCACGCCGCGACCCAGATTATAGGTCGTGTTATAGGGATTGCCGTTGGCCGAGCAGGTCGTGGTGTTGCCGGTGCCGCCATGGGCCAGAATATAGGCGCAGGGCGGCGTGCTCGACACGAAGCCGGCGTACTGGCTGCGCGGGCCGGATTCGGCAAAGGTCGGCGCGCGGAAGCCCTGCGAATAGGTACCGCGCAGGGCAATGGCCTTGGTCGGTGTGAACTTGAAGCCGAACTTGGGCGAGAAGCGGCTGAAGCCCTCCGAATAATGGTCGAAACGGCCCGAAGCGTTCACTTCAAGCTGCTTGAACACCGGCGCGTCCAGCTCGAAGAAGGCCGCCGACACGGTGTGCGAACCAAAGGCCGACGCGGTAGTCAGGCTGTAGGTATCGAGCGCCACGTTCTGGTTGTTGTTTTCCAGCATTTCGTGGCGGATCTGCCCGCCGACGGCCAGCTGAAGATCGCCGCCCGGCAGCGTGAACAGCTTGCGCGTCACCGAGGCATCAAGCGCATAGGTTTCCGAATGCGACGGCGTGGTCTTGTCCGGAGCCAGCGCCTGACGCACCGCATCGCTGTTGAGCGAAGGGTTGACGAAATTATACGAACCGGTGTTGATCGCCTGCGTCAGTGCCGCGATGTTGATAAAGCCATGCTGCACCAGCTTGAGCTTGTCGTAAGCGTAGACACCGTCAACGCGCCAATCCCAGGCGTCGGCGATCCGGCCATGGAGCCCGGCGGTGGCACGATAGACGTCGTTGGAGCGGTCACTGCCCGACGCGATGTCGCCAAACATGTAGTAGATGCGCGCGGCGCCCTGGGAAGGGTTGGCGGCATAGGCGGCGGCATAGGGGTTGTTGGGGTTGAGCGTGCGGTTGGCCGCCGTCGCGCAGTTCACGCCCGAGGCGCAGATGTAGACGGGCAGCACGATGCCCGGATTCGACGAGGCCACACTGGGCGCGGCGCCAAACGGCTGGGTGTTGCGGATAACCTGCGGCGTGCCCCAGATGCTCACATAGCTGTGGCTGTAGCTGCCGGTGACATAGCCCTCGATCGTGTCCGACACGCGGAAGCTGATCCGGCCATTGGCCGAGTAACGCTCCTGCAGCGGCTGGATCTGGCGATACTGGTTGACCAGATCGTACTTGCAGCCCGTGCCGTTAGAGGCCGTGAAGGTGCCGCTGGTGCAGTTCCCCAGGCCGAGCGCGGTGTACTGCGACGCGTTGGCAGGGTTGAGCAGCGCGGTGCCGCCGCTGAGCGGATTGTTGAGATCGGTCTGCGCCACACGGGTCACATAGGCCGTCGGCGAGGCGGTGGTCATCGCCGAATCCGCGGTGTTCTTGTCGATGCCACCGATGCTCGACAGATCCGTCGTGTTGTACGGGAAGCCGCGGCTGGCGTTCGAAACGCGGCCGTCATGCTGATATTCGCCGTTCACATAGACGTTGAAGCCCTGCTCTTCATAATTGCCAAAGCCGGCGGTCAGGCTGATGCGCTGATGCGCGGCATCCCCGCGCGACGCCAGGCCGCCCTCGGCCTTGCCTTCGAGGCCGACGAACTGCTTCTTCAGCTTGATGTTGACCACGCCGCCGATCGCGTCGGCACCATAGGTTGCCGAAGCGCCGTCCTTGAGCACTTCGATCTTGTCGACCAGGCTGAAGGGGATCGAGTTGAGATCGACATAGGCGTTATGGCCGTCGTCGTTGATCGGGAAGTTGGCCGAACGCAGACCGTCGACCAGCACCAGCGTCGAGGAGACGCCCAGACCGCGCAGCGAAACCGCCGAGCCGCCAGCCGAAAAGCCCGACTGGAAACCGGTGCCGATGGACCCTGCGCCGTCGGCCGAGATCGAGCGGATGGCGTCCGACACGTTGGAAATGCCGGCCTTGTTCAGATAATCCGTCGTCAGCACGGTGACCGGCGAAGGCGTTTCGGTGTTGGCGCGGCGGAACAGCGTGCCGGTCACGACAATGGTATTGTCTTCCTTGGGCGCGGTTTCAGGCGCCGTAGCGGGTGCCACCGCCGTATCCTGCGCCCAGGCCGAGGTGGCGCAGACAAGGGTGGAAAGAGCGATGGCGGCGGCGCTGACGCGCAAACGCTGGCCACGCAGAGAGGTCGCGAGATTCATGATAATTTACCCCTTATGCCACTGCCTGAAATGTTTGCCCCACGCAGGCAGCGGTCGATAGGAGACTATACTTACGCGCCCAAGATTGGCACAATATCTTTGGATCCATCCGCGCCATGACGCAAAATTTTGTTGCAGTCCTGCTACAGCCTCAAGTGAAAAATGCGAGAATTGAGAGGCTTTCCGACCGATGCTATCGATCATTATAATATAAAATCGACCGACCATCAGAACTTTCCACAGAATATATTTATATATATATTTTATATTATCGCGCCCGGCAGGAACACATGCACCGGCTTGGCACCTGCGCCCCAGGCAGCTTGACCGACGCCCCCAGGCGACCACCCCAACTGATTTTCACCGGTGGCACACGGACGCTTGCTGTTGTCATCGCATGGGTCGTTCCAATGGGCGAGCGGCGGGAAAGGCGATGCTCTTGTTCAAGCTCGGAACGGGTTCCGGCGAGGCAAAGGCTACCCGATCCGCTCAATGCCCCGAAGAGCTGCGCCCAAGAAGCAGGGCGGCAAGCGCAATCGCCTGCCTGCCCGTCAGGCTGCCCGGCTGATCCTGCGGCATCGAGCGCCTGATCCTCTCGCGCAGCGCGGCGCGCTTGCCTCGCCATGTCGCATCAAAGCTGGGTCCGGTGAGTGGCGGCCCCTCCTCCGCGCCTTCCATCGCCCTGCCATGGCAAACCGCGCAGCGCTCGGCATAGATCTTCAAACCTTCCGCGTTATCGCCCGCCCCCAGCGATGCAGCCGCCAGCAGGCCGATAACCGCCATCCAGCTCATGCCGGTTTGGAAGGCTTGCGGCCCGGCCCTTCCTGCATGGGTTCCTGCTGCGTCTGGGGGATGGTCGGCGCGGGCAGCGTCGCGGCATTGCGGTTGGCCAGGGCCAGCATCTCGCCCGTAGAGGGCAGGATCGGCCATTGCTTTTCCGCATGGTCGAAACGGAAAGCCGAGGTCAGATCACCGAAAGCCGCGCGGCGCCAGGGCGTGATGTTGGGCTCGCGCACGCCGGTCACCCTTTCGAGAAATTGCAGGACCGAGGTGTGGTCGAAGGGCTCGCTGCACACCTGCCCGCCCATCGTCCATGGCGAGACGATGATGCAGGGCACGCGAAAGCCACCGCCAATGGGCAAGCCCTCGATAAATTCATGCGCTGTGCCATGGGGCGGCACCGGCGGCGGCACATGATCGAACAGGCCGTCATTCTCGTCGTAATTGAGGATGAAGACGGTCTTGGCCCAGACATCCGGATTGGCGGCCAGCTCGTTCAGGCGGTGGCTGATGAAATCGGCGCCCGCTGCCGGAAAGTGATCGGGATGCTCATTGGCTTCGGCGCTGGGGAACATCCATGAGACGGCGGGCAGGCGATCGGCCAGCACATCGGCGGCAAAGCGCCCCTCATCGCCCTCGGGCATGCCACGCAAGGCCAGCGGCGAGCCTGCCGGAGCTTCGCGAAACCGCTTGAAATATTTGAACATGTTGTGCGGCCGCCCATGCTCGCCATATTGGTAGACGCCCCAGGGCACGCCCGCTTCCTCAAGCCGCTCGGCATAGGTGGTCCATTGGAAACCCTCGGGCGGGGCCTTGTTGCTGATCACCGGCCCGCCTGCCCGGCCTTCCGGGTCGATCGTGCTCGTCAGCCAATAGAGCCGGTTGGGCCAGGTCGGCCCCATCACCGAACAGTGATAGGCGTCGCAAATGGTGAAGGCCTCGGCCAGCGCGAAATGGAAGGGGATGTCGGCCCGCTTGAAATAGCCCATGGTGTAGGGGCCGTTGGCACCATCCACCTCGCGATGGGCTGGCAGCCACTGGTCCATCCTGCCGCCGTTCCAGGCGCGATGCTGCACCGACCAGGCATGGCTGGTGGAGGGCAGTTTCTGAGCGTTGCTGGCAAAGCTGTCGAGATGGAAGGGCAGCGTATAACCATCGGGATGATGATGGTCGGGCTGGTGAAACACGCTTTTGCCATGCGGCAGGATCATCGCATGCGGATCGTCAAAACCGCGCACACCGGGCAGCGTCCCGAAATAGTGATCGAAGGAGCGGTTCTCCTGCATCAGCATCACCACATGCTTCACATCCTTGAGCGAGCCCTTGCGGCCCGTACCCTGCGCCATCAGCCGCTGCAGATTGGGCGGCATCATGCCTGTGGCGGCGGTCAGAGCCGCCAGTTGGCGCGCTCCGGCCAGCAGGCGACGGCGGGTAAAGCGGTTCGTATCGGGCATGGGATGGCTTTCTGAGCAGCGCGGGAATTGTGCTGGCTAGAGCCGCGAAACGCTCCTTTCCGCCATCGGTGCATGCAGAAATTTCGCGATGCGAATCGTCACAAAAGCTTCATCCGGGCGACTTAACCGCCACAGCCCTCGGCTCTGGAGAGAGGAACAGAAGCGATGCCTTCGCCCCGCCCCTTGTTACACTATCTGGTCGCGCCGCTCGCCTGCCTGCTGGCCGGAAGTGCTGTGGCGACTGCGCCTGCCGCCCCCCTCCCGCTGCCGCTGAACCAGAATGGCGGTGTGTGGAACGCGGGTCATGTTCAGGGCATTGCGGTCGACCGGCGGCATGGCTTCATCTATTATTCCTTCACCACTTTGCTGGCGAAGTATGACTTCAAGGGTCATCTGATCGGCACGCTGACAGGCTGGACCGGCCATCTGGGCGACCTCGATTTCAATGACAGCGACGGCAAGGTCTATGGCTCGCTCGAATACAAGAAGAACCAGGGCTTTTACATCGCCATCCTCGATGTCGACCGGATCGATCATGTCGGCATGGTCGCGGGAGAGAGCGATATCATCCGCACCGTCTATCTGCCCGAGGTGTTCAAGGACTATGCGGCGGATGTGAATGGCGACGGTGTCTTCGACGGCGATGACGGCAAATATCGCGACGATGTCATCGCCTCGCCCGATCATCGCTATGATTGCTCGGGGATCGATGGCGTGGCCTTCGGCCCGGCTTTTGGGCACAGCGACGGCAAGACCTATCTGACCGTGGCCTATGGCATCTATGGCAACACCCGGCGCGGCGACAACGACCATCAGGTGCTGCTGCAATATGACATCGCCGACTGGGCTCGCTATGCCGCGCCGCTGAGCGAGAGCGCGCCTCACCGCAACGGGCCGGAGCGGCCTGCGGGCAAATATTTCCTGCGGACCGGCAACACATCCTATGGCGTGCAGAACCTGTCCTACGATCCGCAGATGCGGCGCTGGTTTCTGGGCGTCTATCAGGGCAGCAAGCCGGCTTTTCCCAACTATCTGCTCTTCGCCGTCGAGGCGCGCGCGCGCCCCGCGATGCGCCCGCTGGTCGGCGTGCCTGCACCCGATGGCAAGGGCTGGGAACAGGGCATGATGCTGGATCTGGCCGCTGACGGCCTGAAGGACCCCGCCACCGGCATTCGCGGCTGGCGGCAGGAGGCCAATGTCGGCTTTCAGCCCATGGGTGACGGCCTGTTCTACATCGCCGCCAAGGCAGGCGCCAAAGGGCGGCAGTCAGCCGATCTGCGGCTGATGCGCTGGACCGGCGATGCTGAAAAACCTTTCGTGCCCGTCACCTCGCCGATGCCCGGCGGCGATCGGCCGCCTGTCACGCAGGCGCAATAGAACCGACCATTGGCTGTCACATTGCGCGGTTAGCCCCGCGCGAGACAATCAGGCGACCCCACCCGCAGGGCGGCAACATCCGCCTTGCCCCGCATGTCTCAGGAGCAATGATGCGCGCGATCGACCGGGACCGGACGCGATGGTTCCTCCGCAACATCCTGCCGCATGAACCGGCCTTGCGAAGCTGGCTGGGCCGGGGGCATCCCGCCGGGCTGGAGGTCGATGACATCATCCAGGAAGCCTATGCCGTGCTGGCCGATCTCGACACGGTCGAGGGCATCCGCAACCCGCGCGCCTATCTGTTTCAGATCGCCCGTTCGGTGATTTCGCGGCATGTGCGCCGCGCGCGGGTCGTCTCGATCCATGCGATCGAGGATTTCCCGCATCTCGACCATCCCGACGACCGCCCCTCGCCCGAGGATGTGGCGATCGACCGCGACCAGCTCGGACGCCTCGCCAAGGCGATCAGCGCCATGCCCGCCAAGGCGCAGGAGGCCTTCGTCATGCGCCGGATCGAGGGCCTGTCGCAGCGGGAAATTTCCACACGCATGGCGATTTCCGAAAACACCGTTGAAAAGCATATATCACGCGGCCTCAAATTTTTGGCCGATTGGTTTGGCCATGGCGGAAAAGCTCTGGCACAAGCCTCTAGAGATGGGGAATTGGAGACCTATCGCCTCGATGAACGCCTACGAAACCAGTCAAGACATTGACGATCAAGCCGCCGACTGGGCCGCGCGGCGCGATCGCGCACCCTTGTCGGAGGAAGAAAACCGACAGTTCGAAGCCTGGCTGAGCGGCGATCCGCGTCGGCGCGGGGCGTTTTTGCGTGCCGATGCCCTGGCGATGCTCAGCGAATCCGCGCAGGCGCTGGGCAGCGATTTCAAACCGCAGGATTTTGCCCCCGCCACCCCGCCACTGTCGCGCGGCCTGTCCCGGCGCAAGGTGCTGGCGTGGACGGGCGCGGGCGGCGTGGCGGCGGCCTCCCTCGCCGCTTTCGGCCTGAGCGCCCCGGCCTTCGGGGCCATCACCACAAGGCGCGGCGAGGTGCGTCTGGTCACGCTGGAGGATGGATCGAGCGTGATGCTCAACACCGAAACTAGCGTGAAGGTGCGCTATACCGAGTTGGAACGGCGCGTCCATGTGCTCTATGGCGAGGCCTATTTCACCATTGTCGCCGATCCTCACCGCCCCTTCACGGTCGATGTCGCCAGCGCGCATCTGAGCGCCGCCCCCGGCACGCTGAGGGTGCGCAATCTGCAGGATGCGCCGGTCGATATTCTGGTCAATCAGGGCCGCGCGATGCTGAAAAGTGCCGATCTGCCCGCGGCGATCACACTGGCGGCGGGCACGCGCATCGCCCTGCCCCTGAGCGGCGCCGCCGCCATCCCCGTGCCGCAGCCCGCCCCGGTCGATCTGGTGTCACGCGAGCTGGCCTGGCGCGAGGGCAAGATCGCCTTCGAGGGCGAAAGGCTCGATCAGGCGGCGGCGCAATTCGCCCGCTACAGCCGCACGCGCATCGCCATCCCCGATCCCGCACTGGCCGCGGAGCCGGTCAGCGGCCTGTTCGCGGCGGCCGATCCGGTCGGTTTCAGCCGCGCCGTGGCGGCCATTTTCGACGCGAAACTGGACCAGAACGGCGACAGCATCACGCTGACCCGCCGCAACGCCCCCGCACCGCAATAAAATCGCACCGCAGCGCAAAATTTGCGCTGCGGGAATAGCGGAACTCTCCTCCCCAAGGCTCTTCCATGGCGAAGCGCGTGGCGATGGCCACGCCGGTATGGGGGTCCATCATGTCTTTGCGTCGCTGCGTGCTGTCCAGCACCGCCATTGTTGCTGCTGTCGTCACATCCTCGCCCGCTTTTGCCCAGACGCGCAGCTTCGACATTCCCTCGCTGCCCGCGATCAAGGCCATCCCCGAACTGGCCCGGCAGGCGCAGGTGCAGATCATTGCCGCCGCCCGCGATCTGCAGGGGGTGAACACACCCGCCGTCAAGGGCGCGATGGATACCCGCGCCGCGTTGCGCCGCATGATCGCCGGAACCCCGCTGCATATCGTGAGCGATGACGGCCAGATCATCACCCTGCGCTCCGAAAAGCCCGGCGGCGGGAGTACAGCGCGCGGCGCCAAGGGCAGCCTGCGCGGTCGCGTGCTCAATGCGGCGACCGGCGAGTATCTGCAGAATGCGGAGGTGGATGTCACCTCGGCCAACATCTCGGTCTATACCGCCGAGGACGGCAGCTTCCGCATCCCCGATATGCCCACCGGGCCGGTCGATGTGGTCGTGCGCTACACCGGCCTCAAGGATTATCGCAGCCGCGTCACGGTGATGAGCGAGCAGGCCACGGTGCTCGATGTCGAAATGGCGCCTCAGGGGCTTTCCGCCAATGCCGAAAAGGCCATCACTGTGGTGGGTGAACGATCCGGTCAGGCCGCCGCGCTGATGAAGCGCCGCAGCGCGCTCAACGCCGTCACCGCTGTCGATGCCGACAATTTCGGCGCGCTGACCATGGGTGACGTCGGCGAATTCCTCAAGAACATGCCGGGCATCTCGCTCGATTATGTCGAGGTCGATACCAATGCCGTGCGTATCGGTGGGCTCGATCCCAAATATTCGATCTTCACCACCGATGGCGCGCGCATGGCCACCGCCACATCGAACAACAATGCCGGGCGCCAGAACTCTTTCGAGCAGATGTCGATCACCGGCATCTCGCGCATCGAGCTGAACAACACGCTTTCGGCCAGCATGGATGCCGATGCGCCGGGCGGCTCGGTCAATCTGGTGAGCAAATATGCCTTCGAGCGCAAGAAGCGGATGCTGCAGGTGCAGATCGGCGCGATCGGCACATCGGATTCGCATCTGGGCAGCACCTATATGCCCGACGACAAGAAGCATGCCACAATCTTCCCTTCGGCGCAGGTCAGCTTCGGCAATGTCTATCTTGGGGGACGGCTCGGTGTCGCGCTGAGCACCAGCTACAACGCCAATTTCGTCGAACAGGATCGCGTGCAGACCGACTGGTCCTATCTGCCCAACGGCACGATCATTCCCTATCGCCTGATGTATCGTCCGGGCCCGAAATTCACCCATCGCGAGGCGATCAACGGCGCGATCGATTACAAGATTTCCGACAAGCTTACGCTCTCCCTGCGCGGCACCTACTCGTTTTACGATGTCGAATATTTCAACCAATACACCTATCTCAATTTCGGCACGACGACGAAAAGCTACGTCACGGCGGACTCCACGGCCACCCATATCGTCGTTCCCGCCAATGGCACCAACACCAATGTGACCACATCCTATTCGCATCGCTACGCCGGTACGCCCGCGATGATCTACACGCCCAAGCTGAACTACAAGGATGATCGCTGGGATGTGACTGTGCGCGGCTCCTACTCCTCGTCGGAGTACAATTTCCGCGACGGCAGCAAGGGCTTCTTCCAGCGCAACGACACCAAGCTGTCAGGCATCGGCTTCACGCTCGACCGCGCCTCGACCGACACGCAGTCCTACAGCATCAACCAGACCTCGGGCCCGAGCTGGAGCAATCCGGCCAACTGGACCAGCGTCAGCAATTCGGTGCGCTCGGCCGAGTCCAATGCCATCGACCAGCAATATGGCGGCAACCTCGACATCAAGCGCAAATTCGACATCGGCCGCCTGCAGGCCACCGTGCTGACCGGCGGCGGCATCCGTACCAATGACTGGCGCACCAATGAAGGCTCCTACGACCTCTACAATTACACCGGGCCCGGCACGCTTCCCGCCACGAGCAATTATCAATTCGGCATCGTGGGTTACAATTCTGGCAACATCAACCAGTTGGGCTGGCGCGCCGACAGCAATTACGGCGCCTATACGCTGTCGCAACAACATCCCGAATATTTCACCCCCGACACCGTGGGCAATCTGACCCGCGACTATCAGAACAACAACCGGGTGCGTGAAACCGTCACCGCCGGTTATATCGAGCTTCAGGCCAAGCTGGGCAAGTTGAAAGCCGATCTGGGCCTGCGCTACGAAGGCACGCATGACGGCACGCAGGTCGCACAGATCCGTACCGCCGCGCAGGTCAAGGCTGCGGGCTATTCGACCAGCACCGTCACGGGCATCAACTACCAATATTACAACGGGCAGCAGCTCTGGAAGACATCGGACTATGGCGACTGGTTTCTGAGCGGCGGGCTGAAGTATGATTTCAACCGCCATCTGGTGGCGCAATTCGCCTTCAGCCAGTCGATCCTGAGGCCTGATTACGGCAATCTGGGCGGCGCCATCTCCACCAATGACAGCACGCAGATCGCCACCGTTCCCAATCCGCTGCTCAAACCCGAACATTCGACCAAATATTACGCCAGCCTGCAGTATTATCTGGAGCCTTCGGGGATCATCGCCCTGTCCGGCTATCGGCTCGATGTGAAGGACATGCAGGTCACCGGCATCACCATCGATCCTGCCGATGCGGGTTACAGCGGCAGCGATTATGCGGGGTATACTTTTGTCAGCACCATCAACCAGCCCGGTATCAGCCGCACCTATGGCGTGACCGGCGAATATGACCAGCAACTGGTCTTCCTGCCGGGGCTGCTTAAAGGGCTGGGGCTGCGCGGCTCCGTCACCTGGGTCGATCCGGATGGCGTGCGGGTCAACCTGCCCAAATATTCGGCCAATTGGGGCCTGCGCTATGGCCTGGGCCCGATCGACATCCAACTGACCGGCAATTACCAGTCCTCATCACGGACCAGCGCCCTGAGCAACACCGAAACCACCGCCAACAACGGCATCCTCTATCACGCCGCGCGCACGCTGTGGAATGTCAGCGCGACGTGGAATGTCTCGCCCAAGGTCTCGCTGCAGGTCGCCGGGCGCAACATCTTCAACGCGCCTGACATCATCTATTCCAACATCCGCAGCCGGGTGGAGCAATACAGCAGCTATGGCTCGATGTGGAATGCTGCCGTACGGATGAGGTTCTGAACGACATGGCCAACATCATCACACGGCGCGGCGTTCTGGCTGGCGGCATCGGCCTCGGTGCCCTGCTTCTCACCCCCGGACGGCTGCTGGCCCAGAGCAGCGGCGGCTTCACCCATGCGGTCGCCAGTGGTGAGCCGGGCCCTGATTCCATGCTGCTGTGGACACGCTATGTGCCATCCAGCGCCGCCGATACCGTGCGCCTCGATGTCGAGGTGGCGACAGAACCCGGCTTCGCAAGGATCGTGGCCGGAGGCAGCGTCCGCACCGGTCCCTATCGCGACTGGACTGCCAAGCTGACGGTCGATGGCCTGCGCCCCGGCACCCGCTACTGGTATCGCTTTATCGGGCCGGACGGCAGCCATTCCCCGGTCGGACGCACGAAAACCCTGCCCGAAGGCCATGTCAACCGCTTCGGCCTGGCGGTGTTTTCCTGCTCGAACCTGCCGCTGGGCTGGTTCAACGCCTATGGCCATGCCGCCGCGCGCGATGACCTCGACCTGTGGATGCATGTCGGCGATTATTTTTACGAATATGGCAATGCCGCCTATCACGAGACTCTGACCCCCGGCCGCATCTCCGATCCTGACCGCGAGATCATAACGCTGACCGATTACCGCCTGCGCTATGCCTGCTATCGCGCCGATCCCGATCTGCAAAAGCTGCACCAGATGGCGCCGATGATCGGCATGTGGGACGACCACGAATCCGCCAATGACAGTTGGGAAGGCGGCGCCCAGAACCACCAGCCCACCAGCGAGGGCGACTGGAACCTGCGCCGCGCCGCCGCGATGCAGGCCTATCGCGAATGGATGCCGGTTTCCGATCAGGCATGGCAGGATTATCCGATCGGCACGCTGGCCACGCTCTATCGCACAGAATCGCGACTGCTGGCCCGCACACGGCAGGCCGATATCGGTGCGGCCTATCGCGCGGGGAACCCTGATGCCGCGCTGTCCGCCTTTCGCGATGGGGTCTGGCGCGATCCTTCGGCGACCATGCTCGGCTCGCAGCAGGAAAGCTGGCTGGCACATGCCCTGCAGGCCAATGCCCGCAAAACCGCGTGGCAGATGGTCGGCATGGGCACGATTCTGGGTCGCACCACCATGCCCGCCGATGCTGTGGACTGGCTCAAGCCGGGCACCAGCGCCAAATCGGCCCAGAGCTATCGTGACGCCATCCGTGCCGCCAGACTGGGCCTGCCGATGTGGATGGACCGCTGGGACGGCTATCCCGCCGCGCGCGAGCGCCTGCTCCATGCGGCACAGCGCGCCGATGCCGATCTGGTCATGCTTTCGGGCGACAGCCATAACGCCTGGGCCTATGCCCTGTCGCAAGGCGGCAAGCCGGTGGGCGTGGAATTTGCGGGCCATTCGGTGACCTCGGGCGGGATCGAGGGCAGCATGGGGGCCGACCCGAGGCTGGTTGCTCAGGGCTTTATCGCCGCCAATCCCGAACTCACATGGGCCGACACCAGCCGGCGCGGCTATATGATGATGACCGTCACACCGCAAAGCGTTGCGGGAGAATGGCTGTTCATGCGCACCATCGCGACGCGCGACCCAACGCTGGCGGGGATGCACCGGATGGTCGTCAAGCGTGGATATCGCACCTTCGCCGCATGATGAACCGTTGAGAGAGCGCTGTTAACGAGCCACCCTTAACCTTGCCATGAAAGCCACGCCGGGATGCTGTTCCTGCAGCACCCCGGCGTGGCATCAACACGCAACCCGCGATCAGATCAGCCTGGCAGGCTTCAACAGATCCGACAGGCCGACGCGGTGCAGCATTTCCGCCCGCAGACGATCCAGCAGCTGAACCCGATATTGGCGCCATCCTCGGTCGGATCATAGTGAACCCGGAAGGGGCGCTGGCCGAAAGGCATGTCGACGACCTCGACAATCGCATCGGCGACGCCCGCAACATCGGCATCCTCGGGAACGATCGCGGCAAAGGCCTCCTGCACCTGCTCGCCAAAGCCCTTGTAGGGACCGGCCTCATACTCGGCGAGGCGCGCCTCGTCCGCCGGGCGGCCGGAATGGGCAAAGTGGTTGGTCCCCTTGGTGAAGGCCCCCGGCACGATGATCGAGGTTTCGATGCCCCAGCGGGCCAGCTCGCGGGCATATTGCACCGCCAGAGCGTCCATGGCCGCCTTGGCCGCGAAATAGGGCGAAAGGTAAGGCGGCGTGCCACCCGCCGAGCTTGAACTCGACACCCAGACCAGCAGGCCCTGCCGCGCAGCCCGCATATGCGGCAACGCCGCACGATTGACCCGCTGAGTGCCCAGCACATTGACATCATACTGCTGGGCGAACTGTTCGGGCGTGAAGCTCTCGGCCGGGCCGAACATCATATGGCCAGCATTGTGGATCAGCACATCGATCCGCCCGCTTTCCGCGATGATACGGGCCACCGCCTCATTGGCCGAGGCATCCGACTGCACATCCAACTCGATGGGGCGGATATCGCTGCCCGCGATGGCGGCCATTTCGGCGGCGTTGCGGGCATTGCGCCCGGCGACATCGCGCATCGAGGCATAGACCGTGTGTCCGTCCTTCGCGAGCGCCTCTGCCGTGATCCGGCCAAAACCGCTGGAGGCGCCGGTGATGAGAATGATCTTCTTCATGACGATGTCCTTCGATAAAATGGGGGAGTGACAGGGGAGTTCAGATGATGCCGCCATTGGCGCGCAGCACCTGGCCGTTGATCCATGCGCCGTCAGGGCCGGCAAGGAAGGCGACGGCGGCGGCGATATCCTCGGGCTGGCCCAGCCGTTCGAGCGGGGCCGCCTTGCTCAGCGTGTCGATCACCGCCTGCGGCTTGCCATTGAGGAACAGGGCCGTGGCCGTCGGTCCGGGGGCGACGGCGTTGACCTTGATGTTGCGGCCGCGCAGTTCCTTGGTCAGGATGTGAGTCATCGCCTCGACGCCCGCCTTGGTGGCGGCATAGACGGCATAGGTGGCCGGGTTCAGGCCGACGACGCTCGACGACAGGTTCACGATGCGGCCGCCGTCGCGCATCCGCCTTGCCGCCTCGCGCAGCGTGTTGAAGCTGCCCTTCAGATTGATGGCGATCTGGCTGTCGAACAGGGCATCGTCGCTCTCGGCCAGGCTGGCCAGCTTCATGATGCCGGCATTGTTGACCAGCACATCGACGCCGCCGAAGGCCGCTTCAGCGGCATCGAACATGCGCGCCACCGCCGCCGGATCGCTGACATCGGCCTGCGCGGAGATGGCGTGGCCACCCGCAGCCTCGATCTTCGCCACCAGCGCTTCGGCCTCGGCCGCGCCGCCGGCGTAATTGACGACAACCGTGAAGCCGTCGGCGGCCAGCCGCTCCACGATTGCGGCGCCGATACCACGCGAACCGCCGGTGACGATCGCGACTGGGTTGGTCTGATTTTCCATTGTTCTGCTCCTTCTCGATGCCGCCCCTCGTGAGCGGATGAGCAGGAGATAAGCGATAGACGCCTCCGGATAATCGCCCTAGATACGGTAATACTGTTTGCAGATCTGGAACAATGGTATGGACAGGCTGGATGCGATGCGGGTCTTCACCCGCGTGCTCGATCGCCGCAGCTTCACACAGGCCGCGCAGGATCTCGGCCTGCCGCGTTCGACCGTGACGCAGGCGGTCCAGCAGTTGGAGGAACGTCTGGGCGTGCGGCTGCTCCAGCGGACCACCCGCACGGTTCGCCCGACGCTGGACGGCGAAGCCTATTATCGCCGCTGTCTTGCCATTCTCGACGATATCGAGGATGCGGAAGGCGCGTTTCAGGGCGCGACCCCGCGCGGCATGCTGCGGATCGAGGTTCAGGGCACGATCGCCCGACACTTCCTGATGCCGGGCATTCCCGATTTCCTCGAACGCTATCCCGATATCGAAATCTCGATGAGCGAAAGCGATCGCTGGGTCGATATCGTGCGGGAAGGCGTGGATTGCGTGTTGCGCTATGGAGCCCTGCCCGACAGCGATCTGATCGCCCGCACCGTCATGATGCTGGAACGCGTGACGGTGGCCGCCCCCTCCTATCTGGAGCGTTACGGATGTCCGCAATCGCTCACCGAACTGGCCGAACACCGGGCGGTCTGCCTGCGATCCCTGACCACCGGCGCGCTGACCCCTCTGGAATTTCTGGAGGGCGGAGAGATCGTGCATATCGACCTGCCGGTGCCCTTCTCGATCACGGGCACGGAAAGCTTTCGCGATGCGACGCTTCTGGGGCTGGGCCTTGCGCAATTGCCCATGTTCCATGTCGAACAGGATCTGAAGGAAGGGCGTCTGGTGCGGGTCCTCGCGGACAGGCCGCTGCCTTCGCAGCCGGTCTCCATCCTTTATCCCAGAAGCCGCCAGCTATCGCCTCGGGTCCGGCTGTTCATGGAATGGGCAACGCACAGGTTTCGGAGAACCGCGAGTCCCCGCTAAACGATCTGTGCAGGCGTCAGGAACTTGACCATGGCCAAAAGGAAACCATCAGGCTGCTCGACATTCGACAGATGCGCGGCGGGCTCAAGGATGTGCAGCAGGGCATTGCCGGCCGTATCCGCCAGAAAACGCGAGGCCTCCACCGGCGTGGCCAGATCCTGCGCTCCGGCGATGACGAGCGTCGGCAGGCGGTTGAGATGCGCCGTCATCCGCTGGTCCATGTCGCGGATGGCGGCGCAGCAGCCGGCATAGCCTGCCGGATTGTTGGCCAGCAGCATCTGGCGGATGCGTTCGACCGCCTCGGGCGCCTCGGCGGGAAAGCCCGGCGTGAACCAGCGCCCGATCGAGGCCTGCGCCAGCGGCGCCATGCCATTGGCCAGCACGCCCTCGATCCGGCTCTGCCAGCCCGACGGCGGGCCCATATAGGCCGAGGTGTTGGCCAGGATCAGCTTGCGGATACGCTCGGGCTCATGGACCGCCAGCCACTGCCCGACCATGCCGCCAAGCGAGAGGCCGCAGAACTGTACGCGGGCGATCCCCAACGCATCGAGCAGGTCAACCACGTCTCGCCCCATCCGGTCCATCGAATAGGCCCCGGCAGGCGCATCCGAGGCCCCATGGCCACGCTGGTCATAGCGCAGAACGCGGAAATGCCGCGTCAGACCTTCGATCTGCGGGTCCCACATGGCGTGATCGGTGCCCAGCGAGTTGGACAGCAGCAGCACCGGGGCATCGGCAGGTCCATCGAAACGATAGGCCAATGCAGTGCCATCACCCAGCTTGATCCGTTCCACTCAACTCGCTCCACAAAATGACGGAAGCCCTGATCGGCCTCCACGCTTGAAAGGGTCCGGCGCATGCAAGAGCCGGCTTGAGAGGCGCACCGGTCCTTGCAACCTAGCCGAGATCGCCGCCGGCAACGGGAAGCACCGAACCGGTGACATAGCTTGCCTCGTCGGAAGCGAGGAACAGGATCGGTGCCACCTGTTCCTCGATGGTGCCATATCGCTTGAGGAAGGTGGAGGTCGTGACCTGCTCGACCGCCTCGGCCATCCAGGCCTGTTCCTGCCGGTTGTCGCCCGCGGCGTTGCGCGGCACACGGCGCGGCGGGGCCTGCGTCCCGCCGGGCGCGGTCGCCACCACGCGGATGCCCTGTTCGCCATACTCCATCGCCAGCGCCTGGGTCATCGCATTGATGCCGCCCTTGGCCGCCGAATAGGGCACGCGGCGGATGCCGCGCGTGGCGTTGGAGGAGACGCTGACGATGGTGCCCCTCCCTGCCTCGAGCATGGCCGGCAGCACCGCATGGCACATATAGAGCGTGGGGAAAAGCGAGCGACGGATCTCGGCGTCGATCTGCTCCGCCTCGAACTCGGCATAGGGCCGCATGCGGATCGCGCCGCCGACATTGTTGATGAGGATGTCGACGCGCCCGAACAGCTCGAGCGCCCGCGCCACCGAGGCGGCCGCCCCCGCATGGGTTTCCAGATCAGCGATGAACGCATGGCCGCCTGCCTTTTGTGCGACCTCTTCCACGAAATCGGCCCGGTCAACGAAGAGCACCTGGCCCCCTTCGGCAACGGCGCGCTCGGCCACGGCCTGGCCGATGCCCTGCGCCGCGCCGGTCACGATGATCGCCTTGCCGGCGAAGCGGTCCTTGAAGATCATGCCGGCACCGCCTCGCTCGCCGCGAATTTCTCGTAATAGAAGCTGGCCGGTGTGACGCCGGTGTCGCGGAAATGGGTACGCACCGCCTCGACCATCGGCGGCGGGCCGCAGAGATAGACGTCACAGTCGCCGCCATGGAGATCGTCCGCGTCGAGATGGGCGGTGACATAGCCCTTGCGCGGATGCTCACTGGCGGCGTCGGCGACCACCGTGGCATAGGAGAAGCCCGGAAGCTGCGCGCCCGCCGCCTCGATCGCCTCGAGACCGACCAGATCGGCGTCATGGGTGACGCCATAGACCAGACGGATCTTCTGCTCGCTCTTCTGCGACGCCAGAACGCGCAGCATCGAGAGCAGCGGCGCAAGACCGGTGCCGCCCGCCAGCATCACAATGGGACGCGCGGGCGTGCGCAGAAAGAAGCTGCCGTTGGGGCCGACAAAGCTCATCCGGTCGCCCGGCTTCGCGGTTTGGGTCAGCCATGTGCTCATGCGCCCACCCGGCACGTTGCGGATCAGGAAGCTGGCGTGATCCGCGCCCGGCGCGCTGCTGAAGGAATAGGCGCGCGCCTCCCCGGTGCCGGGGATCGCCAGATTGACGTATTGGCCAGGCAGGAAGTCAACGCCCGTCGCCCTGTCCAGCTTCAGCTCGAGCCGGATCGTGCTGGGCGAGACCTGCTCGACCGCGGTGACCGTGCCTTCATGGCGTTCCGGCGCCAGCTTGCAGGCCGTGGAGGGGACCGGGACATCGATCACGCAATCGCTCGACACGCGCATCTGGCAGGTCAGCACCAGACGTTCGCCGGCCTCCTGCTCGGTAAGCGCATCCTCGATGTAATCGTCGCCGAGGTCGTAGTCACCTTCCTCGCAGCGGCACTTGCAGGTGCCGCAAACGCCGTCGGAGCAATCCATCGGCAGGTTGACCTGGTTGCGATAGGCCGCGTCCAGCACCGTTTCGCCCGGATTGCAGGCGATCATGCGGGTGGCACCATCCTCGAAATTGAGCGCGATACGGTAAGTCATGGGTCCTCTCCGGCCCCCCCAGTTGTCTGTTATCCAGGTCAAATGTGGTAGATATCGATGACCTGGGGGATGTAGTCGTTCTTCAGAATGATCGTCTTGGCCGCGATGCGCAGATCGTGCCCCTCGCCCACCAGCGTGACGAAGGCGGTGCCAAAGAAGGTGGTGGTGGCGTTGTAGCGCTGGCTCAGCGTCTGCCAGTTGTAGCGCACCTTCGTGCCCTCGCCCTCAGGCCCGACCACCTCGATGTTGCCGATGAAGTGGCTGGTGCGCGGTTCGGGCGTGCTGGCGCCGGAGCGCTCGGTCTTGATGCGGAAGACGCGATCCTCCAACCCCTGACGGTTGGGGTAGTAGATCAGCGAGATCTCGCTTTGCGGGTCCTGGGTGAGCTGATCGTCATCGTCCCATGCGGGCATCCAGTAGGTGGCGCCCGGCGTGTAGCAGGTCAGCCATTCGTCCCACTGACGGTCATCGAGCAGGCGCGCCTCGCGATAGAGGAAGCCGGCGATCTGTTCGGCAGACAGCGGACGGGTCAGCGTGTCGCTCATGCCACCTCTCCCTCGGTTTCAGGCACCCTGGCAAGAGCCTCGCCCAGCACCCTGGCCCAATATTCGTGCTGGCGGACAAAGAGGCCTTCATCCTCGGTGCGTTCGCCGCTCAGCAGCGGCTGCAGGCCGATGGCCCTGGCATTGTCGTCCGGCCCATCGAGCCAGCGCAGCGCGCCGCGGCTCAGATCGTTCCACAAGGTGCCAGCGCCCGTGTAGGAGGTCTGGCAGGCGCGGAACTCCTCCAGATCGTCGGGCGTGCCCATGCCCGAAACGTTGAAGAAATCCTCATACTGGCGGATGCGCAAGGTGCGATCCTGCGCGGACTCGCCCCTGGGGCCGAAGCAGTAGATCGTCACCTCGGTCTTATCGACGGCGATGGGACGCACCACCCGGATCTGGGTGGAGAACTGGTCCATCAGATAGACATTGGGATAGACACCCAGATTGCGCGTCTGCTCCACGATGGGACCGGCGCGCTCGGCGCCCAGACGGGCCACCAGCTCCTCGCGATGGGCGAAGATCGGGCGCACCTCGGGGTTGAGCAACTGCGTCCAGAGCAGGATATGCCCATGCTCGAAGGCATAGACACCGCCCACGCTCTTCGACCAGCCATTGGCATCGACGGTGCGTGTGCCTTCCTGCTCGTAATCGCGGCGGCCCATGGTGGCGGAATAGTTCCAGTGGACCGAGCTGACGTGATAGCCATCCGCGCCATTCTCCATCTGGAGCTTCCAGTTGCCCTCATAGATGTAGCTGGAGCTACCGCGCAGCACCTCAAGGCCTTCGGGCGCGGCATCGACGATCTGGTCGATCACCGCGCGCGCGCCGCCCAGATGCTCTTCCAGCGAGACGACATCGGGATTGACCGAGCCGAAGAGGAAGCCGCGATAGTTCTCGAAACGGGCAAGCCGCGTCAGATCATGCGAGCCTTCCGTGTTGAAAGCGGCGGGATATTCGCCCGTCTTGCCATCCTTTACCTTGAGCAGCTTGCCATTGTTGCTGAAGGTCCAGCCATGGAACGGGCAGGTGAAGCTGCCCTTGTTACCATGCTTGCGGCGGCACAGCGTGGCCCCGCGATGCGAGCAGGCATTGATATGGGCGTGCAGCTCGCCCGCCTTGTCGCGGGTGATGACCACGGGCTGACGACCGACGGTGGTGGTGAAATAGTCATTCACTGCCGGGATCTGGCTTTCATGCGCCAGATAGACCCAGTTGCCCTCGAAGATATGCTTCATCTCGGCTTCAAACAGGCGCTCGTCGGTGAAGACGTCGCGGCGGCAGCGGATGACACCCGCCTCGCGGTCATCGACGATGGCCTGATCGAGCGCGGTGAGAAGATCGGTGGTCATGTCACATCCTCCCTTCAGGCCACGGCGCGGGCGCGGGTGGAGAATTCCTCCTCGCCCTTGTCGTGAGCGTGCTGCAGCACGAAATCGAAGCCGATATGCGCGGTGTCGCCCTGACGGTTGGGAACCGGCAGCAGGCCTTCACGCGTGCCGAAGGCGAAATCGTCGGCGGCGAAGGGATCGTCGCCGAAGTTGATCTGCGTCGTCAGCGTGCGATAGCCCGGCGCCTCGACAAAGAAATGGACATGGGCGGGGCGATGGCCATGGCGGCCCAGCGCGCTCATCAGCGTGTCGGTCGCGCCGCCCGGCGGCACCGAATAGCCATTGGGCATCTTCGAGCGGAAGGCATATTTGCCATCGGCGCCCAGCTTGATGCGGCGGCGGTTGTTGAAGGGCGTCTGCTCGGTGGTCGGATCGAAATGCGAGTACCAGCCCTGCGAATTGGCATGCCACACATGCAGGATGGCGTCCTTCACCGGATTGCCCTGGGGATCGGTGACGCGGCCTCCCATCAGCAGCGTCGTGGTGTCATCGGGATCGTCGGTGAGATTGACCTCGCCGCTGCCATCGACCAGCGGTGCGCCCGCGACATAGAGCGGCCCCTCGATGGTGCGCGGCGTGCCGCCCGACAGGCCGGCCTCGGTATCCTTGGCGTCGAGGAACAGATCCATGAAGTGTTCAAGACCGGTGCCGGCGGCCAGCAGGCCCATTTCCGGACCGCTCCGGGCCAGATAGTTGACCGCGCCCCAGAACTCGCTCTCCGAGATGTCATGGCGCACGATGATCGCCATCGACGCTTCGAGCAGATCGCGCATGATCGCCTTGAGACGGACATCGCCCTTGGGTTCGTTGCGGCCGCTGGCCCGGTCGAGCAGAGTCTGTATGGCGGGGGTCTGGATGAAATCTTCTGTCACTTTTCTCTCCCGACTTATGGTTTTGGCCTGTGGGTTCGCGGCCAGATGGGACAATCAGCGGTCATCCTCGTGAATGGCCGAGGGGTGGCGGCACAGCGCCGTCACGGCGATGTCCATGAAGGGGTAGAGCGGCAGGGCCATCAGCAGCTCGTGCAGATGGGCGTTGTCGCGCACGTCGAAGATGGAGACATTCGCGTAGAGGCCCGCAACCCGCCAGATATGGCGCCAGATCCCCTGGCGCTGCAGATCCTGCGAGAAGGCCTTTTCCTTCGCCTTCAGGCGCTCGAATTCCTCGGGGTCGAAACCCAGCGGGACGCGGACAGTCATCTCGACCTTGAACAGCATGTCAGGCTCCCTGCAGCGCGGCGCTGCCATGTTGAGTTTTGGTGGCATCGCGGCGGAAGGCCGCGAGCTTGTCCTCGTCGAAGGCGACCCCGATCCCCGGAGCTGTCGGCACCTGGAGCTGGAAGTCGGCATAGATCAGCGGCCGGGTGACGATGTCGTCGGTCAGCAGCAGCGGGCCGAAGAGTTCGGTGCCCCATTCCAGGTCCGGAAAGGTGGCAAAGACATGGGCCGAGGCCGCCGTGCCGACGGTGCCTTCCAGCATCGTGCCACCATAGAGACCGATACCGGCCGCATCGGCGATCATGCCCACGGCATGAGCGGGCAGCAGACCGCCGGACTGGGCGATCTTCACCGCATAGATCCGGGCACCCGCGCGCGCGGCAATATCGAAGGCCTCCAGCGGCCCGTGCAGCGCCTCGTCGGCCATCAGCGGAATGACGTGTTTGGCCGAGAGCCGCGCCATCGCCGCCACATTGAGCTTGGCGATGGGCTGCTCGACCAGATCGACGCCCGCATCCTGAAGCAGGGCCATGCCGCGATCGGCCTGAGCCTCGCTCCAGCCCTGGTTGACATCGACCCGCACGCTGGCGCGGTCACCAAGGGCGCGCTTGATGGCGGCGACATGGGCGACATCGGCCTTGACGCTGCGCTTGCCGATCTTGAGCTTGAAGATGGCGTGCCGCCGCGCCTCGAGCATGGCCTCGGCCTCCTCGATGTCGCGCGCGGTATCGCCGCTGGCCAGAGTCCAGGCGACGGGGAAGGCTTCGCGACGACGACCGCCGCCGATCAGTTCCGAGACGGGCACCCCCAGACGCTTGCCCTGCATATCCAGCAGCGCGGTTTCGACCGCGCATTTGGCGATGTGATTGCCCGCGACATGCTTGCCGATGCGGGCCATCACCGCGCCGACCCGGCTCAGGTCCTGACCCTGCAGAAGGGGCGTAATATAGGTATCGATGGCCAGCTTGATGCCTTCGGGGCTCTCCTCGCCATAGCTCAAGCCGCCGATGGTGGTGCCCTCACCGATCCCCTCGATCCCGTCGCTGTCGGTCAGCCGCAGCAGCACCATCGATTGGGCATGCATGGTGGCCATCGCCAGGATATGCGGACGGATCGTGGGCAAATCCACGATGAAACTGTCGATGTGGGCCAGCTTGGCCATGTCCGCTCCTGCATCTTGTCGGGTCTTGGTGAGGCAGGGCTACTCCTCGAAACGGAGTCTTGGCAAAGATCATTGAGGTCTATATGCCATACCTGAAAGGTATTGCCGATGGATCTGCGTCAACTGCGGTATTTCAAGATGGTGGCCGACGAGCGCAATTTCACCCGCGCCGCGCAGCGCCTGCATATCGCCCAGCCCCCACTCAGCCGCCAGATTCAGCAGCTTGAGGCCGAACTGGGGACCAGCCTGTTCGACCGCGAGGCCCGTCCCCTTGGCCTCACCCCGACGGGGCGCCTCTTCTACGATCAGGCCAATCAGGTCTTGAGTCGCGTGGAGGACATGCGCTCGATGATCACCCGCGCCATCGCGACTCAGCAACGCAACTTCGCGATCGGCTTCGTCGCCTCCACCATGTACGCCCGCCTGCCCGATCTGATCCGGGAGTTTCGCAAGGTCGCGCCCGAGGTCAATCTCAGCCTGGTCGAAATGGGCAGCATCGAGCAGATCACGGCGCTGAAGGAGGGTCTGATCGACGTCGGCTTCGGCCGCATCCGCTTCGACGACCCTGCCGTGCGGCGCACCATTCTGCGCAACGAGAGGCTGGTGGTCGCAGTGCCGATGGACCATCCCTTCACGCAGGAAACGGCGCCCATCCCGCTCTCACGCATCGCGACCCAGCCGCAGATCCTCTATCCGCGCGCGCCGCGCCCCAGCTATGCCGACCAGGTGCTCTCGCTGTTTCACGACAACGGGCTGGAGCCGGCCATCGCTCACGAGGTGCGCGAACTGCAGATCGCCGTGGGCATGGTGGCCGCCGAGGAGGGGGTGTGCATCGTGCCTGAATCGGTTCATCAGTCGCGCACTGTCGATGTCTGCTATCTGCCCATCGCCGAAGCGCTCTCGTCTCCGGTCATCATGAGCCATCGGGTGAACGACATCTCGCCGGAGCTGGCGATCATGGCGGCGGTGATCGCGACGACCTATGGCAGGTGGGACTACCCTGTGCCCGATACGATCTCGGAGATGGCGGAGAGATCAGGCCTGATATAGCGGCCTCTCGCCAGCCCGACATGTTCGTCGCGCGGCGGCTTGCGCATCGTCATAACCATCTGATCCTGATCGATGTATGACCCATCATAAGATGGCCAAGGGACGCTTGGGACAAGGCGGCATACACTCAGGGTATCGCGGTGATACTTTTATAGTTTTGGACCGCCCGAGCAACTTCATCCTAGTCTGATCATGGAAGCGGGCGATATCCCGCCCGTATATGATCCACAAAATCCAAACAATGTCATGGGAGATGATGATGAAGCCGCAAGCTTTCATCCGATAGCGCCTGATCGCTTCCTCAACGACCTCAAGAATCCAAAAAACAGAAGCGCACGATCGGGCGAATACATCGTACCGGATCATAAGCTGCGCCCTCAAGGGAGACAATACATGGCCACCACCAGCCTGAAGGCACGCCTGTCGGCCCTCGCATGTTGCGTCGCCGCACTCTCGGCAAGCACCGCGCAGGCCACCGAGAACGGCACGCAGCATTACCCCGTCGGCCTGCTGACCGCCTCTCAATCGATCATGCCCGAGCCCGGCAACGCAACCGTCCAGAATTACGACGTCATCTACGACGCCGACCGTATGAACGACGGCAATGGCAACAAGCTGCTTCCCGACTTTCACCTCAATGTGAAAGTGCAGGCCACCCGCTTTATCTACACCTGGCCCATCGAATTGAACGGACTGACGATCAGCAGCGGCAGCGCGATCAATTTCTACAACACCAGCCTGAGCGTCGGGGCCGAACACGGCGAACGCTTCCAACTGGCCGACACCAATATCTCACCGATCATGCTGCGCTGGACCAACAGGAAGAACCTGCATGTGATGGTGGCCGCCAATGTCTGGGCTCCCACCGGTTCCTATCGGGCCAATCGCCTGGTCAATGCGGGCCTCAACTACTGGTCCGGCGATCTCGAGGCGGGCTTCACCTGGATGCCCACCAAGCGCTGGGAGATCGGCGCGGACAGTTGGACCGGCTTCGCCTTCAACCGCAACAACGCCACCGGCTACAAATCCGGCAACACTTTCGATGTCGACTTCGTGGTCGGCTATCGCCCGCTGGTCAAGCAGCCTCAGCTTCAGCTCGCGCTGAACGGCGATTTCTTCCGCCAGTTCAGCGACGACAAGGTCAACGGCCTGAAGGTCGGCACCGACGGCTTCCGCGGCAAGCAGATGGCGCTGGGGCCGAGCATCCGCTGGGATTTCCGGCCGGGTCTGGCGGTTCTCTTCAAATATCAGAAGGAATTCGACGTGCGCAACCGGCCCGAAGGCGAGAAGTTCTGGCTGGAATTCGCCGTGCCGCTCGGGAAGTCGCATCGCGAATGATCCTCGCCCGTCCATCCGGGCCATCGATCGCTCAGCCTTGCGTTCTCACCGTGGGCACCACCGACATGCCGACGCGCAGCCGGTCCAGCCCCGGCTGAGCCGGATCGATGGCGATGCGCACGGCCAGCCGCTGCGTGATCTTGGTGAAATTGCCCGTCGCATTTTCCGGAGCAATCCCCGCAAAGGAAGCGCCCGAAGCCGGAGCAATGCTTTCGACATGGCCGGTGAAGGTGATGCCCGGCGCCGCGTCCAGATGGAAAGTGGCGCGCTGTCCGGGGCGGATCCGCGCCAGTTGGGTCTCGCGATAGCGCGCCTCGATATAGGCGAGCGCCACGGGCACCACCGCCATCAGCGACGTGCTCGACTGGACATAATTGCCAACCCGCAGCGTGCGCTGGCCGACCACCCCATCCACCGGCGCGCGGATCTGCGTGTAGGACAGGTTCAGGGCGGCCGCATCGACCGCCGCGCTCGCACGGGCGACGGCGGCCTGCGCTTCCTCGATCTGCGCGCGCAGGATCGGCAGTTGGGCGCGGGTCGCGCCATGGCTGGCGGAATCGCGGCGGCTGGCGGCCTCGTCAGCGGCGAGGCGCGAGGTGGCCTCCTGCTGCTCCTGCCGACTGGCCGATCCGTCGCTGGCCAGATCGCGATAACGGCTGGCATTGGCCTGCGAGAGCATCACGGCGGCGGCATCGACCTGCGTCGTGGCATGGGCCTGCGCGATCACATCGCTCTGCCGCGCAAGCTGGTGGCGCAGGCTTTCGGCATTGGCCTGCGCGGCGTGAAGCTCGGCTTGGGCGGAGGCCAGAGCGACCTTGAAGTCGCGGTCATCGATCACGGCCAGCAACTGCCCTTTGCGCACGGCCTGATTGTCCGTCACCAGCACCTGCGCGATCTGACCGGCGATGCGCGGCGCAACGGTGCTGGCATCGGCCAGCACATAGGCATCGTCGGTGGTCTGGTCGGCGGCGGCGCCTTCCTCATGGGTCGCGGCCCAGGTGGCGCCCATCAGGGCGGTGGCGATCAGGCCACCCAGAGCGACTTTGGCGGGCAGGGGAAGCGGCATGGCGATGGTCCTAGGCAGTCTTGGCGGGAGGGGGCGGGGGAACATGTTTGAGCAGCAGGGTCGGCACGATCAGCAGGGCGGCCAGCAGCGCGGCCAGCCCATAGGCATCGGCGATGGCAAAGGTGACCGCCTGCGTTTCCGCCGCGGCGGGGAGACCGGGCAAGGCAAGGCGCCCCGCGCGGTCGGCGATGGTGGTGAGATGGCTTGCGGTGCCCGTCACCAGCAGGCGCTCGACAATGGCGGCGCCCAGCACGCTGGCCAGCGTCTTGAGCGTGTTGATCAGGCCGGAATAGAGCGCGCCCTCGGCGGGCGAGGCCAGAGTGCTGACGGAAATGTAGAGGAAGGGCACCACCGCCAGAGGCTGACCGACCATCTGGCAGGCCTGCGCCAGCCAGAACTCATGCACCATCCAGCCATCGGTGACCTGCATGCCCAGCCAGCAGGAGGTGGCGATCAGCGCCAGCCCAAGGGCAACGACATGGCGCGCATCGACCCATTGGCGATACAACAGCGCCGACACCAGCGGAGCCAGCAGGATCTGCGGCAGGCTGATGATCAGGCCGATCGGCGCGATCTGCAGCGGGCGGAAGCGCTGCACCTCGGCCAGATGGGCGGCAGGCAGCAAGGCGCTGGCGATCACCACGACCAGAATGCCCATGAACAGCGGCAGGCCCAGCGCGAAATTGCGCCGCCCCACCATCTGCAGCTTCATGAAAGGCTGCGGGTGATGCCATTCGCTCACCACGAAAGCCGCAATCAGCGCTACGCTGGCGATGGCCGCGCCCAAGATCAGCGGAGCATGGAACCAGTCGAGCCGCTCGCCCTCCTCGGCGACGAAAGCCAGCAGCATCAGGCCGAGCGGACCGGTGGCCAGACCGGGGGCATCCACCTCCTTCAGGCGTTCGGGGCGCACCGGGTCCTGCGGCAGGCCCCACCAGACCATGCCCAGCACCAGCATGCCAATGGGCAGCACCTGCCAATAGGTCAGGCGCCAGTCGCTCCAGCCGTCCAGCCAGCTTGCGGCGAACCACAGGGCAAGATTGGGCGAAAAGGTGGCGGTCAGCGAATAGAAGCCCAGCCCCTGCAGCTTGATCGCCGGGGGCAGAAAGCGCAGCGCGGCGCCCATCAGCAAGGGGATCATCGCCCCGCCCGCCAGCCCCTGCACAGCCCGCAGCACCAGCAGCCAGCCGAAACTCGGGGCCAGCGGCAGCAGCAGGGCGCAGAGCAGAAAGACAGAGGTGATCGCCAGATGAAACCGCCGCAGCGAAAAGGTGGCGGCAAACCAAGAGGCAACCGGCATCGCCGCCAATTGGGTCGCCGCATAGATCGTGCCGAGCAGATGGGCATCATCGCCCGCCAGCCCGCGCGCTCCGGCGATATCGGTCAGGGTGATCCCGGTGACCCGGTCGTTGAGGCCCGACATCATCGCCGCGATCAGAATGCCGCACAACCCCGTCCCCAGACGCAGCCCCCAGACCGGGGCCGCAGGCATCGGAGCGGGCACCGGCCGGGCATCGGCCACCGGCCCCATCGCGGATGCCGCCGCGCTCATGCCGAGGGCGGCGTCCAGCCGCCGCCCAGAGCCTTGTAGAGCGCGGTCAGCGCCACGGCGCGGTCGGTGCGCGCCTCGATCCATTCGGCCTCGCGGTCGAGCCGGGCCTGCTGGGCGACCAGCACCGCGACATAGCCTGTCGCCCCCGCGCCATAGCGGCGCTCCGAGACATGGGCGGCGATGCGGCTCTGCTCGACCCCGGCGTTGGTCGCGGCGAGGCGTGCGTCAGCGGTGCGCAAGGCTTCGAGCGCATCGTCGATCTCATGCCAGGCGCGCAGCACCGTGGCGCGGTAGCGCAACGCGGCGACCTGCTGCTCCGCCTTGGCGAGCTCCAGCCGCCCGGTCAGGCGGCCGCCCTGAAAGATCGGCAGCGACAGCACCGGCCCGGCCACGAACTGCCGCGCATTCCACAAGGGCAGATCGGACAGGGCCAGCGACTGCAGCCCGAAACTGCCGCTCAGCGAGATGGAGGGATAGAAATCCGCCCGCGCCACGCCGATCCGCGCGGTGGCGGCATGGAGCGCCGCCTCGGCGGCCTGAATGTCCGGACGCTGGCGGGCGAGATCGGAGGACAGGCCAGCGGGCAGGCCGGACTGCGTTGTCTCGCCCGGCCCAGCGGGGGCCACCAGCAGGGCATCGAGCCCATGCGGCTCCAGCCCGGCCAGCAGGGCCAGGGCGTTGCGGGCCTCGGCGGCTTCCCTTTCGGCAAGGGGCAGGCGGGCATCGATCGCGGCCAGTTGCGTGCCCGCCGTGGCCGCATCGAAGCGGGTGGCCGCGCCGCTGCTCAAGCGGCGCTCGGCGATATGCTGTCCGGCCAGAATGGTCTGGCGATTGTCGCGCAGAATGGCGAGCCGGGCCTCGGCCCCGCGCAGATGCATATAGGTGCGCGCGACCTCGGCGCTGAGCGAAATGCGCGCGGCATCGCGCGCGAAGACCGCCTCCTGCGCCTGCGCGCGGCTGGCCTCGCGGATCCGGCGGGCCTTGCCCCACAGGTCCAGCTCCCAACTGGCGTCGAAGCCTGCCTGAAACAGGTCGTAGTCATTCGATTTGTCGGTGGGCGACAGGGTGGTGGCGCCGAAGGGATCGGTGCCTCCGGCGGCGGAAGAGGATGGGCTGCCCGCGCCGGTCAGCGCCAGAATGCCCTTCGGGCTGGCCCTCTCTCGCTGATAGGAGCTCCCGGCCTGAACGCGCGGCAGGCCTGCGGCGCCAGCGATGCGATACTGGGCCCGCGCGCTGCCGATGCGGGCCGATGCCTCGGCCAGATCGAGGTTGCCTGTCAGCGCGTGTTGCTCAAGCTGGTCGAGCACGGGATCGCCGAAAGTCTGCCACCATGCCGCGCTGATCACGCCGCCCTGCAGCAAGGCCTGAGCCGAAGCGCTGGTTGCGGCGGGGGGCGTCAGGGCCACATGCGGGGGGTTATCGGGGCCGAGGGTGCAGCTGCTGATCGACAGCATCAGGCATGGCGTGACGATCAGGGCAAAGCTGCGGCAGCGCTTCAGCAGGGCGGCAAGGCTCGTGCCACCGCCGCCCGGCCCGAAGCGGTTATGAACGAGGGAACAGGTCTGGGCTTCCGGCAGCATGAGGGGCGAGTCCGTGAGAGTGCGATGCGGCACTCTCTAGACCCGCAATCACCGCCCGGATCGCGGCACTCGGACAGATTATCGTTCGATCTCGCCAAAATCAGGCGGGCATGTCGGTGCGTGGCAGGTACTTCTCGCTGCGCGCCAGATAGCGGCTTGGCGAGGCGCCAAGGATCTTGCGGAACATGGCGATAAAGGCGCTGGGACTTTCGTACCCCAGATCGAAGGCGATATGCTGCACGCTGACCCCGCGCGCGAGCCGCTCCAGCGCCTGCATGATCTGGAACTGCTGGCGCCAGCGGATGAAGGACATGCCGGTCTCGCCCAGCACAAGGCGGGACAGGCTGCGCTCGCTCATGCCGATGCGCTGTGCCCAGGTGCCGAGCCCGGCGCGATCCGCCGGATCGGCGGCCCAGGCATCGGCGACCTTGCGCAGGCGCATATCCCCCGGCATCGGCAGGTGCAGCCGTTCCACCGGCGCTGCGGCCAGTTCGTTGAGCATGGTCTGGATCAGCGGCGCGGGCGGCCCGGCCTCATCATAGAGCGGCGGCAGATGGGACACCGCCCGGATCAGCTCGCGCAGCAGCGGCGAGATCGCCAGCGTGCAGCATTGCTGAGGCAGGGCGCCGATCAGCGAGGCATCCATGAAGACCAGATAGATCTCGACATCGCCCACACAATGCATGTCGTGGACCTTCCCCGGCGGGATCCACAAGGCGTTTTGCGAAGGCACCAGCCACAGGCCGCTGGCCACCTCGCAGGTGATCAGCCCCTTGACCGAGAGCAGCAACTGGCCGCGACGATGGGCATGGGGCTCTTTTTCCCAGCCATGGGTGATCACCATGGCGGAGAGCGGACGCTCCAGATTGTAATCCTCGAAGGCGGTTTCCGGGTCGATGGCTTGTGGAATGCCGATGTCCGGCTCGGCGTGGGCGTTCATGGTCTCTGGCATGGCGTCTGGTCGATCCGGATCGGGCGGCGGCCCTTCTTGGCCGGGATGGCCCATGGTAGAGCCGTCGCGCAATGGTCGCCAAGGCAAAAGTGCCGCCCCCGGCACCGGCTGCGCAGCATTGCAGGCAAGGCGCACGCGATGTCGGTCGCTGGCAGGAGGGCCTTCCCTAGCGTCCCCTCTAAGCGTTTCTACCCGCCCCGGCAGGGTAAAAAACATATATAAACCCGATAGAACAGGCCGCTCCACACCTCATCATCCCAGAGGACGAATGCTGACTGCCGATCGTCAATCCCGTTCGCCAGAAAGGGTGTTTTCGCCACGGTTCGCAGCCCTTCTCGTGGCGCTGCTGCCGCTTCAGCCAGACACCGCAGCCGCGCAAGCGCCGCCGCCCGCCATGGCCGCGACCGCGCCTCGCCTCGATCCCGGCTGCCACCTCACCAAACGGACCGAGATGCCGATGGATCTGGTGCAGAACCATTATGTGGTGACCGCCCTGCTCAACGGAAGGCCGGCCACAATGATGGTCGATACCGGTGCCATGGGCTCGGGGCTGCTGTTCAGCGCGATCGAGTCACTGGGGCTGGCGCATGACGTGGACAGGTCGATCGTCGTCAGCGGTGTCGGCGGCCAAACCGAAGTTCAGCATCCCGCTCTTGTCCATTCCCTCAAACTCGGCGGTGTGACTTTTTCCGATGTCCCGACCCCCGGACTGAAGATGCTGGCCATGGATGCCAGCGCCGGCCCCGTTGGCCTCATCGGGGCGGACATGCTGTCGCACTATGACGTGGAGTTCGATTTCCCCAAGGGTGTCATGGCGCTCTGGTCCGCGGATGGCTGCACGCGCCTGGTTCCGCCCTGGCAAGGCCGGATGGCGTCGTTTCACGCCAATCGCATTCGCGGCAATGCCTTCGTGATCCCGGTTGCGCTCAATGGCCATGTGGTCCGCGCGCTGCTCGACACCGGCTCCGATGCCACACAGGTATCACGCGAAGCGGCGCTGGCCTCCGGCGTGACGCAAGAGGCGCTCGAAGCGGATAAGGCAGGCACCCGCTATGGCGTGAGCGGCAAGGCCATGAAAAGCCATCTTCACCACTTCGACACCGTGCGGATCGGGCCGGAGACCTTCCGTGGCGGCGGCATGATCGTCACCGACGGCTTGCAATCGGAGGATATCGACATGCTGCTCGGCAGCGATTTCATGCGGCGGCGCAGGATCTGGGTGTCCTACACGACGGGTGAGGTGTTCATTCAACCGCCTCCCCCGGCAAACCCGCCTGCGGCTATGGCGCTTCCCGGCACCACGCCGCACATCGCCAGCGAGCCGGTTGTGCCAACCGCGCCGGGTAACGCCATGATCGCGGCAACGCCCGCGCCGCCAAACCAGCGCGCCATGCCGATTACCACCCCGGCCAGCCGGAGCGGGCCAGAGAACTATCCTGCGGCCGCCTTGCGCATGGGCGAGCAAGGCGTGGTCGGCTATGAACTGACCATCGATCCCACCGGCCATGCGACAGCCTGCAACGTCACGCAGTCCAGTGGATCGACATCGCTGGATACCGCGACATGCGCGCGCATGATGCGCGGGTCCTTCCGCCCCGCGACGGATGCGACGGGCAAGCCAACCTCGGGTGTCCACACCGGCTCAATCCGTTGGACAATTCCCCAGACCAGCCAGATGGCTGTGGGCCCCTCGACAGTCACACCCGCACCATGACGCACCAGCCATGCCCGGCCCGCTCACGCCCGCCGCTGAGCCCGGAATTTTTGCCAGGCGCCGACAAGGAACACCAACACGCCGGCCCAGATGAAGAGGAAGGAAAAAGCGCGCAGCGGTGACATCGCCTCGCCGGTCTCCACCCCGACCATAAACTGCAGCGTGGGCGCAATAAATTGCAGAAAGCCGATGGCGGTCAGCGGCATCCGCCGCGCCGCAAAGGCAAACAGGGCCAGCGGGATGACGGTCGAGGGCCCACCCAGAGCCAGCACCAGCGACACCATCGGCGCCGTTCCGAACACGCCATGACCGGCGTGATGCAGCCAGAAGGCATAGATGGCGGCCGGGATCACCAGGATCGCGCATTCGACCAGCAGCCCCGTCTGCGCCTCCACCACGGCGGATTTGCGCACGATGCCATAGCCGCAAAAGCTGAAAGCCAACCCCAGCGACACCCATGGAAATTCGCCAAGCGCCCAGCCCTGCAAGGCCACGCCAACGGCGGCCAGTGCGATGGCGATGCGCCCCGGTCGGTCGATCCTTTCCTTGAACAGCACCGCCCCTGCCGCCATGTTCAGCAAGGGATTGAGATAATAGCCAAGGCTGGCGGAAATCGTCCGGCCCGAGCAGACCGCCCAGACATAGATCGACCAATTGACCGCGATCAGCGCCGCAGACAGCAACAGCGCCGCCAGCGTATGGCGCGGCAGACGGCGCAAATGACCGCCCTGCCCCGCCACAAGCACCAGAACAATGGCCCAGGGCAAGGCCCAGATGACCCGCCATGCCACGATCTCCATCGCGCTGGCCCCCAGCCTGTCCGCCCAGATGAACAGGATCGGCAACAGCCCCCAGAAGGTGAAGCAGGCAATGCTCGCGATCAGCGGCGAACGGTCGGAGGGAACGGCGGGGGCAACAAGGCTGTCGGTCATGCCGCAAAGCGTAGAGCGCCGCGCCGCGCTTCGCCATCGATTATTGTCCGCGATGGCCCATGATCTTTCGCTCGCCTCAGTCCGGCACTTCAGCTTGGCCCGGTCCGTGGAAAGGCCGTGATGCGCAGCTTGGGCGCGGCATAGGGCAGCAAAATCAGCGTGGTGGTTGCCGGATCAAGCTGCGGAACCTCTGGCGGCGGGGCAGCGTCAGCGCCCTGTTGCGGCCAGTTCACCACACGCTGGCCGCGCGTCACCAAGGCGACAGGCGGGTTGCTGCGGGAAAATGGCGTCGGCCCGATCGGACGGTCGACCAGTTCGAAGCAGGCATCGGGGGCGAGCGCATACCGCCATTCGCTCTTGGGCTGGATTTCCCAATCGGCGGTCAGCCCATGATCGCGCAGCTTGTGCCATTGCTCGTCAATCGGCAGGGCAAAGACCAGCGGTCCAAGCTCGACGAAGCTGCCATCCGGCGTGGCAACACGGCGCGGTTTGGCCGCGAAATGGATCGTGATCCGGTCTCCAGCGTGCCAATCGCGATCGATCGTCACAAACCCCTGGTGAGCTTGCGCTCCCGCCATCTGTTGGCCGTTGATGCTGATGCTCGCGCCATCGGACCAGCCGGGCATGCGCAATTTCAGCGGAAAGCGTATCGGGCGATCCGGCGTCATCTCGATCGTCACGCTGTCGCGAAACGGGTACTCGGTGGTTTCGCGCAGATGCAGTGAAGCCCCCGCCACCGTGGTTTTCAACTCGCAGGGGCCATAGAGCGTGGCGGCGAGGCCACCCTCAGCCGTCGCCATCCACAGGCTGGCGACCAGCTTGGGCCAGCCCTGATGGAAATTGGCGGTGCAGCAGCCGAAATTCGGCTCCAGACCGAAGATGTTAGCTTCGGGTCCATTGGTGGTCCAGGGGCCCTCGGCATGGGTGCAGCGGATCTGGTTGGGCTGCTGATCGTATTGGTGAGCCCACATGTCGTCGGTGAAGGTCGCCTGCAAGGCGTTGTAGGCGATGCGCTCGATCCGGTCGCCAAGCGCGGCATCGCCGGTCACGGCCAGCGCGATTTCCAGCGAATACATCGCCTCGACAATCGCGCAGAGTTCGACGCCCTGGCTGGGGCTGCGACCGGCGAGATGCTCGTCCGCCGCTGGCATCGCGATGGGCAGGCCATGATACTGATCGAGCACCGCCAGTTGGCGATGGATCGCCTGCCGGTCGCTCTCCTTGCCCGACAGGATCGCCCAGACCGGTGAGGCCTTGAGCGCCTGCGCATTGTTGACGCCGTGGACCGAGAGCGCCGGTTCCTTCAACCCGTTGGGCGCCTCGCCGGGCTTGTCGGGCTGGTCCAGGCCGATCTGCGCCTTGGTCACCTTGCCGCGATAGGGATAGTCTCCGGCAAACAGCGCCTGCCAGTCAAAGCCCTGATCCTTGAGCAGGTGGGCCAGGTCCAGCAGCGCGGCATCGCCGGTGCGGTTGTAAAGCCAGAGGACCGAAGCCACCTCATCCTGCCAGCGGAACCGGCCCCAGTCGCGCAACGGCCGCTTCGGCATCTCGGCGAGCTGATGATGGAAATATCGGGTCATGACCGGGATCACGCGCGGGTCCCCGGTCAGTTCATGATATTGGGTGAGCACCTTGAGCATCACCATGCGCGGCCACCAATCATCGTTGGAGCGCGGCCCGAACATGCCGCCGGGCGCCGCATTGTCGAGCGTCCAGTCGATGAATTTCTGCGCCTTGGCCTTGAGCGCCGCGTCATCGAGCATCCATGCCAGCGGCAGCAGGCCATCGAGGAAATAGGGACCCCGCTCCCAGCTTTCTCCGGAACCGCCCAGCCAGCCGCTGTCCGGCCCGAGATCCGGCCATATCTCGTCGATGCGTCCGCCCATGCCGGTCGCCTGAATCTCCAACTGGCGCCGGAGCCATCCGGCGGGACGGATCGTGCCGGCCGGAAGCGGATAAAAGGGTTGCCGCGCAAGCGGGGCGCGATTGGCGGGTGGAGCTGCTGTGGCCGGGGCGGCCTGCGCAGCCGGTATGCGCAGGCCGGAACTGATGGCAGCGGCTCCCGCCAGAAACACACGGCGCTTGACGTCCATCGTCGCCCTCTCGTTTTATGCGCCGCATCACGGCCTATGGTCGCCAGCCTTACTCATATTTATATGATAATCAAGCAGGGCGGGCAGAGGACGAAGCCGAGAGCACGCCTTCCAGAATTCGGTCGACAGCGCCACCGATAGAAGCGAGGAGCGGTGAGACCACAGCAGGATATGGGCTCATGACAGATACCGACGATGACTATGTGTATGATGAGGACAGCGGTGAATGGATGCCCGCCGCCGAACTGGCAGAGCGCCGCCATGCCGCATCCCGGCCCGAGGTGCGCGACGCTGTCGGCAATCTGCTGGCGGATGGCGATCAGGTGACGCTCATCAAGGATCTGGATGTGAAGGGCGCTGGGCAAACGCTCAAGCGCGGCACGCTGATCAAGTCCATCCGCCTGACAGGCGACGCGCAGGAGATCGACTGCAAGTTCGACGGGATCAAGGGCCTGGTGCTGAGGGCGGAATTTGTCCGCAAGCGCTGAGGAAGGCGCTGGCCGTTACGGGGCCAGACGAACCGCCGGTGCGATGGCGCAAAGCACAATCCGCACCGGAGGTTTCAAAACATGGACGGGAGGGCAAGGAAGCCGCGTTTCGATGATATTGCCTCAAAAACGCGAACGTCCTGATTGTTTCAAACGCCTATTGCCCCTGTTCTTTCATCTCGAGATAGGCCGCGTCGCGCTCTTCCGGGGTTAGTCCCAGCAGATATTGCTTTGCGGCTTTATAGGTCAGGAACGGCTTGCCGTCCGCCATGATCGGGGTGGTGCGACCGTTGTAGATACGGCGAAGCAGCCGCCTTTGCGGCCTGCTCAGGGATGGGGAAACGTCATCTATCATCCCCAATTTTGATCCCGATCCCTTGCACAATCAAGCCCCATGCGGCGCTTTGTCGACGAAATCGGCATGCCCCCACACCCCCGGCATGTCTGCCGAAGCGGACCAGACCCGCGCGGACGCCATCAACCAAAGCGCGTTGTGGATCGCGCGCGGAGGGTTGACCTCACAAGTCCAGAGCCCAGGTCTCACTGCCGATGTCCTGACCGAAGAAACGCTCCTGCCTGACATCCATGCGGGAGAAGCCGGCTCGATCATAAAGCCTGCGCGCCGAAACAAGCTGGCTGTCCGTCCACAATTCGAGCCGTTCGTAACCCAGCGCGCGCGCGCGCTTCACACAGCTGTCGACCAGCAGCTTGCCAACGCCCACGCCGCGCATCTCGGGCTCGACATAAAGCAGACGCAGCTTGCCCACACCGGGCTGGTCGCCGCGCACCAGGAAGATGGAGCCGGCAAGCCTGCCGCCGTCACACTCCGCGATCCAGGCGTCATCGCGCGCCGGGTCGAAATGCTGATGGAACTCGGCGAGAATGGCTGCGATGAGGGCCTCGTAATCGCTGTCATAGCCGTATTCACGGGCATAGAGGATCGCCTGCCGGGCAATGACCATGCCCAGATCGCCCGGCCTCAAACCCCGCAGCGACGGGGAGGGCGGGGACGCGGCCTCGAAAATACCCACGATATCGGACGCTGCCGCCAGCAGCCGGTTCCGGCGCGGCTCCGGCAAAGACTCCAGAAGGCCGCCAACCACCTCGCAGGTCGCGGCTTCAAGGGCCTGATAGGTGGCCCGGCCCTCCTCGGTCAGCGCCAGCAGGCGGTGTCGGCCATGGGCGGGATCGTCCCGACTGGCCAGCAGGCCGGCGTCGGTAAATCGCTTGAGCGTGCGACTGAGCTGAGCCCGATCGAGGTGCAGCACGCGCCCGATCTCGGCCGCGGTCGGATCGGTGCGTTGCGCGAGCTCATACAGGACCCGCGCCTCGCTCAGGGTGAATGGGCTCTTGTCGAGCTTGGGCTGCAGCAGGCCCAGCTTCAGCGTATAGGTGCGGTTGAAGGCCCGCAGTGCGGCAATGTCCTGTTCGCGTTGCGTTATCATCTCGGGCATCCATTGTTGACTCAATCAACATACGCAATGTTGATTGAGTCAACAACAGGAAAATTCCGAACTCTCGCGCATAGTCATGCGCAAGGCCGATCAAGGGCCCTATCTTCCGTTCATCTGACTCGGAAGCGGGCAGCGTCCTGCCGGGAACACGGGCCGTCCGGCGCTTCCGGTTCCCGAAAGGACAGCCCCTCAGTCGAGCAGGCCGGTCGCGCGATAGACCTCGACCGCAGCGTCAAACGCCTTGACGTCGCCGCCCAGCCCGCGCGCCACAAGCTGCGCGCCCTCCATGGCGGAGTAGATCGCCATGGCGCGCGCATCCAGCGCTTCGGCCGACAGGCGGCGGTGCTTCTTGGCCAGCACGACGCGCAGGAAGTTCCTGTGCGCCTGCCCGAACTCCTGCAGACGCTTGCGGGCGGGTTCGGGGAGAGCGCTGATCTCGGCGGACATCATGCCGCCCAGGCACATGCGGTTGCCGCCATCGAAGGCGCCGCGGAACAGGGCGACATAGCCCGCGATCGCCTCCTCGAACGACTGTTCGGCAAGCGGGGCCATCCGCGCGCTGAAATCGTCGGAAAAGCGGCAGACCAGTGCCTCGGCCAGATCGCCCTTGGTGGGGAAATGGTGGTGGACGCTCGCGCTCTTGATGCCGACGGCAGTGGCCAGATCGCGAAAGCTCAGGGCGTTGTAGCCATCGCTCTGCACCGTCAGACGGGCAGCGGACATGATGGCTTCGCGCGTGTCGATTTTGGGTGCGGTGCTCATGGGCGCGTTGGTATCACCGATCTACTGATAGATCAATATACATTCATCAGCCTGTTTTCGGGGAGTGATCGGGGCGTATGGAAATTTTCAACCTATCAGTAGATAGTCGTTGACAGACTCGCAGAGCAGCCATACATCACCATCAACCTATCGGTCGATAGGCAAGGATAACCCACCACGGAGACCCCGGATGCCCCAGAGCGAGCAAGCCACACGTTTCGCCCAACTCCACCAGCCCGGCCATCCGGTCAGCCTCTACAATGTATGGGATGCCGGCAGTGCCCGCGCGCTTGCCGGGGCGGGGGCTCAGGCCATCGCGACCAGCAGTTGGGCGGTTGCGGCGGCGCAAGGCTATCGCGACGGGGAAGATTTACCGATCGACCGCCTGCTGGACGTCGCGGGGCGCATCGCCGCTTCGGTCGATCTTCCGGTCTCTGTCGATTTCGAGGGCGGTTATGCCGAAGGCGAGGATGAGCTTGCCCGCAACGTCACCCGCCTGCTGGCGCTGGGCGCCATCGGCATCAATTTCGAGGATCGGGTGGTGCAGGGCCAGGGCCTCTACAGCGTCGATCAGCAGGCGCGCCGCATCGGCGCCTTGCGCCGCGCGGCCGAAAAGCATGGTACGCTGCTTTTCATCAATGCCCGCACCGACCTGTTCCTTGGCCAGACGGGCGACCCAGCCCTGTCGATCGATGCCGCGCTGGAGCGGGCACGCGCTTATGCCAATGCGGGCGCTTCGGGCTTTTTCGTGCCCGGCCTGATCGACGAGGTGCTGATCGCGCGGATCTGCGCAGGCTCTCCCCTGCCCGTCAATGTGATGATGATGGCGGGCGCGCGCTCCCCCGACCGTCTGGCGGAACTGGGCGTCGCGCGCATCAGCTATGGCGCCACGCCCTACATCGAGGCGATGAAGGCGCTGGAGCAGCAGGCCATCGCCACCACAGCCTCCTTCCTGCGGTAAAGGACCAACCCCATGGCCTATCTCGACCTTGCTGTTCATGAGACCAGCGGCTTTACCCATCCCTCGACCCTGCCCGCCCCTGCGCCATGCCTGCTCAGCGAGATCGAGCGCAAGGCGGTGCTGCTGGCGCGGATCGATCCGATCTCCAGCGTGGCCGACAGCAGCTTTCGCCGGACATTGCGCGACCTGCTGCTCGGCTCCGAGCGGATCAATCCGCTGGCCGATCCACGTCTGGAAGCGCTGCGCTGCTTTGCCGTGGCGGTGGCGCATCGCAGGGACGAGATGGCCGACAGGGAAGAAGCGCGGCTGATCGCCCTGAACTTCACCCCCGGCCAGATCAGCGATGCCCGCGCGCTGGCCCTCTCCTGCCGCCCCGCCCTGTCCTGACCCCGACAGACGCAGGCCCGAGAAAGGAGGCAACAATCCCACCCCTGCCCAACCGATTGCCCCCAAACCCCACAGGCTGATCCGGCCTGCCCCTCCCCTCCACATTGTGCTGCCCCCCGTTTCCCCGCGCTTTTGCGGCAGGGAGGGGCTGCGCCATCTCCATCCCGCCCGAAAGGAATGATCATGTCGAAAACCATCCTCGTCACCGGAACCTCGAACGGCTTCGGCGCCGATATCGTCACCACGCTGGCCGCCGCCGGCCACCGCGTTTTCGCCACCATGCGCGAGATGAACGGACGCCACCGCGCCGCCGCCGAAGCCTTGCGCGCCAAGGGCATCCATACGCTGGAGCTGGACGTCACCGACAATGCCAGCGTCGATGCGGCCTTTGCCGAACTGCTTGAGGAGACCGGAGGCACGCTCGACGTGCTGGTCAACAACGCCGGGCTGGCGGCGGGGGGCATCTCCGAGACCTTCACCCCCGAACAGTTGCGCGACATGTTCGAGGTCAATGTCTTTGGCGTCCAGCGTGTGCTGCGCGCCGCGCTGCCCGCGATGCATGCGCAAAAGTCGGGTCTGGTGATCAACATCGGCTCGATTGTCGGGCGGGTCACGATTCCCTTCTTCGGCCTTTATGGTGCCACCAAACATGCCGTCGAGGCGCTGACCGACACCTATCGCTATGAGCTGTCGCAACTGGGGATCGATGTCGTGCTGATCCAGCCGGGGCCCTATCCCACCGCGCTCTACACCTCGATCCAGCAGCCTTCCGATGGGGCTCGCGCGGCGGCCTATGGCGATGTCGCGCCCCTGGCCGAGCGGGTCGGAGCCATCGTGCAGGATGTGTTCGCCAGCGCGGATGCCCCCGATCCGCATGATATCGCCGCCGAGATCGTCTCGCTGATCGACACGCCCGCCGGGCAGCGCCCGGCCCGCGTGGTCAAGGGTCTGGGCTTTGGCGCCGATGGGGCGAATGCCGCCATCGCGCCCTTTCAGGATCAGCTAATCAGCGGTCTGGGCTTCGAGGCGTTGAAGCACCTCAAGACCAGCTAAGTCGAGGGTACTCATGCAGGCGGGCTTTCCGGTCAACGGAGAGCCCGCCATGTCATGGCGCCGTGAAGACTGTCAGGATTGCATCTTCACCATCGGCTGGAAGGTGGCCTTCGCGCGATCAAAACGCTCGCGCATGTCTTTGAGAACATCGGGATGCAGGGCGGCAAGGTTGTAACTCTCGCCGATATCGTTCTGGACATCGTACAGCTCATCATAACCGAAGAGCGGATAGGGGGCGAGGCGGATGTATTTCCACTTTTGCGTGCGGATGCCGACCACCTCAGGCCCCTGAAACAACACAACTTCGCGATCCAGCGCCGTACCGTTCCGCAAGGTGGCGGTGATGTCGATCCCGTCCAGCGTCACCCCAGCGGGAGGCGCCACCCCGGCCAGCTTGCAGAAGGTCGGCAGCAGGTCGATGCCCGAACAGAGCGCATCATAATGCGCGCCCGCGTGAATCCAGCCCGGACGCCAGGCGATCATCGGCACGCGATAGCCGCCATCATAGGCCGCGCCGCCCTTGCGGTCGCGCAGCGGCCCGACAGAGCCCCAGTACCACGGCCCATTGTCCGAGGTGAAGAGCACCAGCGTGTCCTGCTCCAGCCCCAGCCGCCGCACCGTGTCGAGCAGCTTGCCGACGATGGAATCGATCTCCTCGACCGTATCGCCATAGGGCCCGACCTTGCTGCGGCCCTTGAAGTCCTTCGAGGGGATTTCCGGCAGATGCGGCGTGGTCAGCGCCAGTTCCAGATAGAAGGGGCGATCCTTGTTGGCCTCGATAAAGCCCGCCGCCTGATCGTAGAGTTTTTCCTCCAGCGAGGAGGTGTAATTGGCCACATCGTCCACGCCCGGCTTGACCTTGAACGCGCCGGGATAGGCGAAATCGACCGGCTCCTGCTTCACCTCGGCCACACCGGCCTTGGCATCGAAGATGGCCAGCGGCACCATATCGTGGCTGTAGGGGATGCCGTAAAAGCGGTCGAAACCGTAATTCGTCGGCGGCCAATAGTCGCCGGTGTGGCCCAGATGCCATTTGCCGAACAGCGCCGAGGCATAGCCCGCCGGCTTGAGCGCCTGCGCGATGGTGACTTCCGAACGCGGAAGCCCCCGCTTTTCGGCAGCCTGGATTACCGCGCGGGCGAGACCGGTGCGGACCGGATAACGGCCTGTCAGCAGCCCGGCGCGCGAAGGGGTGCACAGATTGGCGGGCGCGTAATAGCTGCTCAGCACCGCGCCCTCGCGCGCCATGCGGTCCAGATTGGGCGTGCGGACCCGCGTGTTGCCGAAAGGGCCGGTATCGCCATAGCCCAGATCGTCGCAGAGGATGACGATGAAATTAGGCTTTTTCCCCGCCCGCGCGATGGCCGCCAGCCCCCCGGTCGAGGCCATCAGGGCCAGCCCTGCCGCGCCGCCCAGCAGGCTCCGCCGCGAGAGTGAAGTCGCGTTGGTCGCCATATTATCAATCCCCCTGAATGCTGACCGGCGCGCGGTCGAACAGGTCGCGTGGGCCGCAGGTGAAGGCGACCGGCTGAGGCAGCGGCTTGCCGACATGGCGCTGCCATTCGCTGTCCCACAGGGCCTTCAGCCGCTCGACCTGCGCCGGATAGCGGGTGGCCAGATCGGTGTTCTCCGAGAAATCCTGCTCCAGATTGAACAATTGCCAGCGGTCCTGCGCATAGGGTTTGCCGCAGTCATGCATGGCAATCGCGCGCCATGGGCCATCGGTGATCGCCCGGTTGCCGCGCAGCTCGAAATATTGCGTCTGGCGCCCCGCTGCCCGCGCATTGCGCAGCACCGGCAGGAAAGAGCGCCCCGCCACCGGGATCTGCGCCACACCATCGACGCTGGCGTCGAAGCTGGTCCCTGCCGCCTCAAGCAGGGTGGGGGCAATATCGACCACATCGACGAACTGGCGGCGGATCGCCCCCGCATCGGGCACATGCGCCGCCGGCCAATGCACGATCATCGGCGTGCGCGTGCCGCCCGAATAGGGCCACAGCTTGTAACGCCGCAGCGGCGTGGTGCCCGCATAGGCCCATGGGCGCGGATATTCGGCCTGGGTCTTGCCCGTGCCGATCTCGTCGATGCGGGCGCGCTGTTGCGCCGGGGTCAGCGTGTTGGGCTTGTAGAGGCCGTCGAACTCGCCCTTCTGCCCGGCCTCGGAGGCGGCTCCATTGTCGGTCAGCAGCACGATCAGCGTGTTGTCCATCTGCCCGCTCTGGCGCAGCGCGTCGAGCACGCGGCCGATCTGGCGGTCGCAATGTTCGATAAAACCGGCGTAAACCGCCATATAGCGCGCGAAGACGGCCTTCTCGTCCTCGCTCAGGCTGGACCAGGCGCGGTCACGCTCGGCGCGGGGGGGCAGCAGCGTGTTCTGGGGGATGATGCCCATCCTTTTCATCCGGGCGAAGCGTTCCTCGCGGATGGCGTCCCAGCCCTTGGCGTAGATCGCATCATAGGGTTTGGAAAAGTCGCGCGGCACCTGCAGCGGGGCATGCGCCGTGCCGAAAGCAAGGTTCATGTAGAAGGGCCGATCCTTGCCCTTGTGATGCTCGATCAGATCGATGGCATGGTCGGCCAGATCGACCGAGAGGTGGTAACCCTCGGCAAAGTCGCGCTTCACATAGTCATTGCCCTGCACGATCTCCGGCCGGTACTGGTCGGTCCAGCCGCGCGGGAAGCCATAGAAGCTGTCGAAACCGCGCTGCAGCGGCCAATGGTCGCGCGGCGTGCCCTGCCCCAGTTCGGCCATGGGGATCAGATGCCATTTGCCCACCGCCCATGTGGCATAGCCGTGGCGTTTCAGCGCCTGCGCCATGGTCTGCGCATTGGCGGGCATGCGGAAAAGCTGCGCCGCCATCGGGTCCTTGCCCATCACACCGGTCAGATCAGGCACGTCGGGCATGTTGACCGTGTGACTGTTACGCCCCGTCAGCAGCGCCGCGCGGGTCGAGGCACAGACCGCCTTGGTGTCGAAATGGGCAAAGCGCAGGCCGCCTCTGGCGAGGCTGTCGATGGCGGGCGTGCGGATTTCCGCGCCGAAACAGCCGATGTCGGAATAGCCCATGTCATCGAGCACGATGGTGATGATGTTGGGCCGCTGCGCCGGAGCGGCGCCCAGACGGGCAGCGACCGGGCAGGCCAGCGCCGTGGCCGCCAAAAGCGATCGGGTGAAGTGGCGGCGGGACAGATTCATCGCGGCATATCCATGAAAAAAAGCCGGAAGGGGCGAGAGGGGATGCCCCTTCCGGCAGGGTAGAACGGGTCAGAAGCGCACACCCGCCTCGACGCCCACCGTGCGGAAAGCGTCGGTGGTCAGCAGTTGCGTGTAACCGGCACCACTCGCATTGGTGTCGAGGAAGCCGGTGCTGATGCTGGTGGCGAAATGCTGGTTGGTGATGTTCTTGGCCCACATGGTCAGGCGATAACGCTTGTCCTTGGTTTCCAGCCCCAGCGATCCGTTGAGCAACCCATAGGCGCCCTGCACCGTGTTGCGATCCGAATAGCTGAAGAACACCGAGGAGCGATAGGTGTAGCTCAGGCTGGCCTTGGCGCGCAGGTTCGCGCCCAGATCATGCCCGTAATCGCCCGAAAGGGTGAAGGCCCATCTCGGCGCATTGGCCAGCGGCGAGCCGCTGACGTCCTGCTGCGCATTGTTGCAGCCCAGCGCCACGGTCTGGCCGGGATAGCAGGCGATCACAAAGCCCTGCACCTTGGTGTCGGTATAGGCAACATTGGCCGAGAGGTTGAGCCCGGTGGCCGGATGCAGGATCGCCTCGACCTCCGCGCCATTGGTGGTCAGCTTGCCCGCATTGGCCAGGGTGAAGGTGCTCAGGATCGCATTGAAGGTCTGCGCCTGGAAGTTGGTGAAGGTCTCGTGGAAGCCGGTGATGTTCAGCGTCAGCTTGCGGTCGAACATCTGGGTGCGCAGGCCCAGTTCCAGATTGCGCGCGATCTCGGGCTTGAGGATCGCCTGCCCGGAATTCACCACCGAGGCCGAGAGGTTGTTGAGCAGATTGACCGCCGGGCCCTTATAGCCGCGCGTATAGGTCAGATAGGCCATCACATCGGGCGAGATCTTGTATTCGGCCCCCGCCTTGTAGCTGAAATCGGTGTTGGCGACATGCAGCTTGGGCGTGGTGTAGGCGCCGCCCGTGTTGGGCGCAGCGCCGCTGGCCCCGGTCATGACGGTGCGCGCGAAATTGGCATCGGCACTTTCGGTGGTCAGGCGGAAGCCGCCGATCAGCGAGAAGGCAGGCGTGGCATGGAAGGTCAATTGGCCAAAGGCGGCGCCATTGTTGTTCTTGATGTCACGATCGACCTGACTGCCCAGAAAAGCGCCGGGCGCCAACACCTGATTGCCGGTGCCCGCCGTCTGCGTGGTGGTGGCCAGATCCTGCCAGAAATAGAACAGGCCCAGCACATATTCCAGCCGCTGACGCGCCGGTGAGGTCAGGCGCAGTTCCTGGGTGAACTGCTTCTGGTGCTGGCGGGCATTGTTGATGTTGTAGACGTTCACCTGCACGCCATCGGTGTCGTTGTTGTCGTAATCGTCGAACGCGCGCCAGGCGGTGATCGAGGTCAGCGTCTGACCGAAGATCTTCGTGTTGCCCTCCAGCGAGACGCCGCCCGCGCTCTGGTTGCCGAAGGCCGCGCCATCCTGATTGACGAAGCGGTTGACCGGGCCCAGCGGCAGGCCTGCCGTCAACTGCGCGCGGGTCTGGCCGGTGTAATAGGTGGTGGTGGGCAGGATCGAGCGGATCGTCGAGACGCAGCAGCGGCGGTCGTTCTTGGAATAGTCGCCGATCAGATAGAAGGACGTGTCACCGTCCAGATCCCACAGCAGCTTGCCGCGCAGGCCCCAGCTGTTGATGTTGTTGAGGTTCTGCCCGTTGTAGAGATTGGTGATGACGCCATCCGCCGTGGTGCGAAAGCCCGACAGGCGCGCGGCCAGATGATCCTTGGCCAGCACCGTCGAGACCGAGGCCTTGACCCGAAAATCATTGTAGGAGCCATAGCCGATCGAGGCGTCGAGCGCATTCCTGCTCAGGCTGGGCTTTTCGGTGACGAGGTTGATCGCGCCCGCGCTGGCATTCTTGCCGAACAGCGTGCCCTGCGGCCCGCGCAGCACTTCCACACGCTGGATGTCGCTGAAATCGAAGAAGGACGCCGCCGAGCGCCCGATCACCACACCATCGATCACCGTCGAAACCGAAGGCTCCACACCGTCGGAAAAGTTGAGCGTGCCGATGCCGCGCACCGAAACGCCCTGCCCGCGCGTGTTGGCGCTGTTGGTGAAGTTCACCGAGGGGGCGATCTGAGCGAGTTGCTCGATGCCCGCGACACGGTTGTTGGCCAGCGCTGCGGAGGACAGCACCGAGACCGAGACCGGCACATCCTGCAGATTCTGTTCGCGCTTCTGCGCGGTAACGATGATGTCGCCATTGGCATTGTCGGCAGCTTGCGCCTGCACTTGCCCCGCCGTGCCGGCCAGTATCGCGCCAAGAGACGCACACAGCCACAGATGCCCCTGAAATTTCCGCATAATCCCCCTCCTGTTCCCGGCTTTTCGCCTGGGCCCTTGTTGTCGCCAGCACGCATCAACGGATGCGTTCCGAGTCGAGACAACCTTGTCTCAAATACGCGAGACCGTCAAGGAAGCAGCAAAATTTCAAGTATGGCGCTATTTTAGAACGATTTGATGCCGCTGCAGGGAGACATCAGGCCGGAATATCCGCCACCGATTGCCGCTCCTTGAGTTCGAAATCGATCTCGATCACCCGGCCGATCTCGCTCACGGGCTTGCCGAAACCTGCGATCAGCGCATCGGCTGCCATGCGCGCCATACTGATCGTCGGCTGATGGACGGTGGTGATGCGCGGCCATGTCGTCTGCGAAATCAGCAGGCCGCCAAAGCCGACGATCGACAGGTCCCGAGGCACCGCCACCCCCAATTCCATCGCCGCCGCCAGCACGCCTGCGGCCATTTCGTCATTGGCGGCAAAGATCGCCGTGGGGCGCGGATCGCGCGTCAACAGGTCGCGCGCCCGCGCCAGACCGGTCGCCAGGGTAAAATCGCCGGGCACGACATCGACCTGTGTCGCCGGGATCTGTGCCGCCGCATCGAGCAACCCGGCCCCGCGCGGCGTATGCGCCTGATGCGCCGGAGGGCCGGAGATATAACCGATATGGCGATGACCATGGCCCAGCAGCAGATCCCCGATCCGGCGCCCGGCGCTGTAATTGTCGATCACCATGCAGATGCCGCGCCCAAGCTGGGTGCCCGGATTCATCCGCGCGAAATTGACCCCTGCCGCCTCCAGCGCATCGAGCATCCACGGCAGATCGCACAGCGGCGGCATCAGCACCAATCCGTCGAAGCTGACATCGTCCATGCAGTTCGACAGCCAGGCCAGCCCCGCCTCGGGATTGGACGAGTCGATGTTCTCGACCACCAGATGATAGCTCTTGGCCTGGCAAGCCTGCATCATGCCGGTCATCACGTCGGTGGTGTAACTGGCCAGGCGGTTGCTTTCATCGAGCTGCTGGATCGACTGCCCATAGGTCACCAGCAGGCCCAGCACGAAGCTCTTGCCCCCGCGCAGCAATTGCGCGGCCCGGTTCGGCTTGAAGTTGAGCGCCTCCATCGAGGCCTCGACCTTGCGCCGGTACTCTTCGCCCACCTTGGGGTGGTTGTTGAGCACGCGCGACACGGTTTTGAACGAGACTCCGGCGTGCTGGGCAATGTCGATGATGGTCGGGCGAATCGGAGCCATTGTTTCCATCCAGTGGGGTTGTTTGTATGATGGCCCATCTAGAACCGATATGGCTCCAGACAAAGCTGCCGGTCGCCGCTGGTCGAACCGCGAATGCGCAATTCATAACCAAAGGGCGCGGCGGGCACATGCCCGTGAACAGCCGCATCGACCGCCGCCTGAGCAATCTCGTTCACCGGCTGATAGACGGTGGTCAGCGGCGGAAAGACCATGCGCGCCACAGGGGAATCGTCAAAGCCCGCCACCGCCAGATCCTCGGGCACGCGATAGCCCAGCCGCTGCGCCTGGGCCAGCACGCCTGCCGCCATCTCGTCGCCAGCCGCAAAGATCGCCGTGGGCCGGTCGGGCAGCGCCAGCATCGCCGTTACGCCATGAACGCCCGAGGCAAAGGAAAAATCCCCGCGCTGCATCAGATCGGGATCGAACGGCAAGCCCGCCTCCTCCAGTGCCCGGCGGTAACCGCTCACCCGCGCTTCGGAGGCGCGCACCGGCATCGGCGGTCCGATCATGCCGATCCGCCGATGCCCCTGCGCGATCAGATGGCGCATCAGTTTGATGGTGATCGGTTCCTCATCGACATGGATCGGCAGGCCATGGCCCTCGATCACCGTGGCGATGCGCACCAGCGGAATGGCTTCCGCCGCGAAATGCGCCGCCAGGGCGGGATCGTTGCTGAAGGGCGGGGTGACGATCACCGCATCGGGGCGGGCGGAAAAATGGATCTTGCCAGTCGCCGAGGCTTGAACGGCATCGTAATCCACCGCCTCGGTCATCAGATGATAGCCCGCCTGGCGGCAGGCGGCGGCCAGCGCGATCATCATCCGCGCGATATAGCTGATCCCCGCGCGCGGCACGACCAGCCCGATGATGAAGCTGCGCTGCCCCGCCAATTGCCGCGCGGCAAGGCTCGGCGTGTAACCCAGATCGCGGATTGCCGCCTCGACCCGCTGGCGCAGCGCCGCCCCGACCGATTTTTCGCCATTGACCACGCGCGAAACGGTCTTGAACGACACGCCCGCCGCCTTGGCCACATCCTTGATCGTCGCCACCTGCATCCCATCCATCAGCGTCAGGCCGGACCATTGCCTGCTCTGGCGCGCAAGGCAAGTTTGCTCATGGCAAAGGGGCGGCATAACGTCTATGGTCCCGGCAGGAATCCGGCACAGACCGGCCACACACGGGGAGGGCAAGGCAACCATGCAGACAGGCATCTCCGAGCGTGCGCGGATGCTGATCCTGCTGACCATCGTGCTGACCATGTTCATGGAGATGCTCAACGCATCGCTGATGAATGTCGCCATCCCCAGCATCAAGGCCGATTTCCATGCCGACGCCCTGTCGGCGCGCTGGCTGATTTCGGGCTATGCCTTCGGTTTCGGCATGAGTCTGCTGCTGGCAGGCAATCTGGCCGACATCTGGGGGCACCGGCTGATCTATCTGACCGGCATGGCGATCTTCACCGCCTGTTCGGGCTGGAGCATGCTGGCACCGGGCATCGGATCGCTGATCGCGGCGCGCATCGGGCAAGGCATCGGCAATGCGATGGTGGCGCCCCAGATGCTGGCCTTCATGCAGATCCTGTTCTCTCCGGTCGAGCGGGTGCGCAAGCTGCCCTATCTGGGTGTCTCGGCGGCGATGGGCACGATGCTGGGGCCGGTGCTGGGCGGCGGGCTGATCTCACCGGATGCGGGCGGGATGGGCTGGCGCGCCGTCTTTGCCATGGACATGGCGGGCGGGCTGGCGGCGCTGCTGTGCGGCATGCTCTTCCTGCCCAGAGGCACCGCGCGCGGCGGACGCCCGACAGGGGTCATGGGCACCTTGCTGCTGTCGGGAGCCATCGCCTGCCTGATGATGGCCTTCATGTGCTGGGGGCGTGAGAGCCGCTTCCATTATCCGGCCGGTTTTATGGTGCTGGCCGTGCTGCTGGGGCTGGCCTGCCGCCAGTGGCTGGCGGCGGACACGCGGCGCGAGGCGATCTTTTCGCCCGAGCTGACCAGCTACACCAACCTGCTGACCGGCACGCTGATGACCGTGGGGCTGGCCGCCAGCCATGGCAGCTTTCTGGTCATCTTCAACTTCGCCATGCAGCATGGGCGGGGCCATTCGGCCTTTCATGCCGGGCTGATGTATCTGCCCTTCGGCTGCGGCGCGCTGACCGGGCTGATGCTGCTGGGACGGCGTTTTCTGGTGCAGTACGGGCGGCGGGTGCTGGCGCTTGGCGCGCTGCTGATCGCTTTTGGCGCCTCCTGCGTGATGGCGGTGCTGGGCAGCAGCGACATGCCGCTGCTCTGGGCGATCCCCGGCTGCGTGGTGGCGGGGATCGGCTGCGGCATGTCCTCGGGCTGTCTGGGGCCTGTGGCGGTGGCCTGGGTCCATGTCCAACACGCGGGCATGGCCGCCGCGCTGCTGCGGCTGGGGCAGCAGATGGGGATGGTGCTGGGCAGCGTGCTGATCGTGCAGCCCTATTTCGCCGACAGCGGCTCCTGGGGCTATCCCAAGGAGCTGCTGGCGATCCTCAGCCTGCAGGCCGTGCTGGTGATGGTGGCGCTGCTGGCGCTGCGGCTCAACGCGCCGCTGTTTCCCGTCATCCGCCCGGCTCCGACGGTGGAAGGAGCCATCGTCGCCTGAGCGAAGCCGGGGCAGGTTTCTCCGCCCCGGCGTTGATGGCTATTGGTCCAGCAACACCCGGCTGCGCGCATCGGCATCGGGGAAGGTCGAATTGCGCACGAAAGGCGGCATATCGCGGGCATCGCGATACTCTTCGGGCACGCCGCTGGTGTCGATGTACCAGTTCATCAGCCGCTGCTGCATCTCGCCGCGCACTGCCTCATGCTTGCGCTCGGCGATCAGGTTGCGCGTTTCCATGGGGTCGGCCTGACGGTCGTAGAGTTCGCTCTGCCCGCCGGGCCGCGCGATATAGGTCCAGCGCTGGGTCTTGACCGAGGCGCTGCGGCTGATCGTCTCGGGCCGGTCGTTCTGCAAATTGGTCTTGGGGGCATAGAGCCCGCCCAGCTTGGGCTCGAAGGCCTGCGGCTCATAGATGTTGTAGCCGCCCTCGCTGAAGGCCGCGCGGTTGGGATCGCCCGGCCCCCCGTGGATCTGCGGCAGCAGGCTGCGCGCGAAATTGGTATGCGTGGCGCGCGTGCCGCCCAGTTCCAGGAAGGTCGCCATGATGTCGTAAAGCTCAACCATGTCGCGCGCATCGCCGCCCGCCTTGCCGCCGGGCACGCGGGCGATCAGCGGCACATGGGTGAGGCAGCTTTCCAGACCCGATGGCCATTTCTCGATCAGGCCATAGTCGCCCGCGTAATCGCCATGGTCGCTGCTGACCACCAGAGCGGTGTCGCGGTCACGCCCGGTGCGCTCCATGGCCTCCATCAGCTCGCCCAGCACCCAGTCGGTGTAGCTGACCTGGCCGTAATAGGTGGCGCGCACCTTGCGCAATTCCGCATCGCTGACCTGCGTGAGGCCATAGGTCTCGCGGATCGCCTGATGGAACAGCGGCTTGCCCGGCAGGCCGGGCGGCACCAGCGCGGGCAGGTCGGCAGGATTGTACAGCGTGTCGAAGCCCTGGGGCGCGGCATAGGGCGGATGCGGCTGGAGCAGCGGCAGGAAGATGCAGAAAGGCTTGTCCGCCTCGCGCCGTTCCAGCACGCGGATCGCGTCCTGCACCATGCGATAGTCGCCGGTGTTGCGCCGGTCTCCGCCGCCGGGGAAGAGCATGGTGGTCGGCCCGGTGGAGGGTTTGCCGCGCAAGGCGGAAAAGCCTCCGCCACCCGCGATATCCTTCCATTCGGTGACGCTGTCGGCAAAACTGTCGGGGGTGAGGACATCGTTCTTGCCGAAGAAGAACACATCATAGCCCGCTTTCTTGAGGGTGCGGAACATGTTGGGTTCGTTCTGGCGCAGCAGGTAATAGAGGCTGCGATGGCCGCGCACGCTGGTGGGCCAGCCGGTCAGCATCGAGCAGCGCGACTGGGCGCAGACCGGGTTCTGCACATGGCAGTTGCGAAAGATCGTGCCCTGCCGCGCCAGCAGATCGAGGTTGGGCGTTTTTGTCACCGGATTGCCGTAGCAGGCCAGCGCATCGGCGCGGCATTCATCGGTGAAGTAGAGGATCATGTTCATCGGGCGACCATCGGCGCGGCGCGGTGGCGCCCCCATCGGCGTGCCATCGAAACCGCGTGCCGATCCGGCCAGCGACAGGCCGGCCAGCGCCCCTGCCCCGGCGATAAAATCCCTGCGCAGCATGTGTCGTCCTTCCATCCTCTCCGGGCACGGCGGTACCCGCCTCACGCCATAAGGGCAGAGATCATGATTGAGACAGCGTTGTCAAGCCTTGCTGTTGTTCGGGATATTCCCGAGGATATAGCCTCGCCTCTTGTCCTATAAAACTATGCGATACGAATTAGACAACGCTGTCCTCATCAATAGACCCATTCCGTCTCACGCCCGCCGATCATCACCTTGCGGGTGAAATGGAGCTTCCACAAAGGCTGGGGCAAGCTTTTGGCAAAGGCCTCGATATCGGCATCCAGCTTCGCCCTGGCGGCAGGATTGGCGGAGGAGAGATCGGTCTTCTCCCAGGGGTCTTTCGCCAGATCGTAGAGATGCGTCTGATGCCAGTCGTCCGAACGCCACAGCTTCATGTCGCCCTGACGCGCGGCAAAGACCGGCGCCTGCCCCCACACCAGCAGGCGCGGCGTGGCGGGCGGATGACGCGCCTCATCGAGCAGATTGCGGCCCTCCAACTCCCCCGGCATCGCCATGCGCGGCGCGGCGGCGCGCAAAATGGTGGGCGCAATATCCAGCGAGGACACCGGCGTATCCACCACCCCCATGGGCTTGAGATGGCCGGGATAGGACAGCAGGAACGGCACCCTCACCCCGCCTTCCAGATAGGTGAACTTGCCCGCGCCCCAGGGATGCGCCTGATTGCAGAAACCGAACTGCACCGGGCAGCCATTGTCGGCGAGAAACACCACCATGGTGTTGTCGCGCAGATGGTCGCGCTCCAGCGTGTCGAGGATCTGCCCCACCCCGGCGTCCATCGCCGCGATCATCGCCACATAGGTGCGGCGGATCGGATCCTTGATCTGCGGGAATTTATCGTACCAGACCTGCGGCACCTGCAAAGGCCAATGCGGCGCATTGTAGGCGACATAGGCGAAGAAGGGCTGCTTGCCCCTGGCCGAGCGGTCGATGAAATCCACCGCATGGTCGGTGATCTCATTGGTGAGATAGCGGTTGAAGTTGTTCACCACATGGCGGTCGGGCCCTTCGAGGATCGTGCCGTTTTTCATGCGATGATCGAAGGGCGGCTTCTTCGCATCCTGAGCGGTCGGCGTGGTGACCATGCCGGGGGTCTTGGGATCGACATAGATCGTCTCGCCCGCCAGAAAGCCGAAAAACTCGTCGAAGCCCCGGTTGGTGGGATAGAAACGGTCCTCCGACCCGACATGCCATTTGCCGATGGCGGCGGTGCGATAGCCCAGGGGTTTCAGGCGCTCGGCGATGGTCTTCTGGCTTTCGGGCAGGCCCGCGCCATCGTCGCCGCCATTGCCGTCGTCGTTGATGTTGTAGGTGTAGCCGAAACGCATCGGCATGCGCCCGCTCAGCAGCCCGGCGCGCGACACCGCGCAGACCGAGGCCGTGACATAGCCGCTGGAAAAGGCCACGCCGCTATGGGCAATGCGGTCGATGTTGGGCGTCTCGACATCGTGGCGGCCATAGGCCGAGACATCGGGCCAGCCCAGATCGTCGACCAGAATGACCACCACATTGGGGCGGGCCGATGGCGCGGGCACAGGCCCGCGCGCCGGGGCGGAGGATGCCGTAACCGCCAGCGCGGCACCGGCCAGCAGGGTTTTCACAAGTTTACGCATGGGTTTACTCATTGCCCTCGGGCGTGATCTTGCATCCGGCGACCACGGCGGGTCTGGCCGGGTCGAGCGAAGGTTCGCCCTTGCACCAGGGGAAGCGTTCGGGGTTCAGCGCCCCGTCATGCATGCCGTCGAGCACCTTTTGCAGCGCGGCCTTGCGGGCAGCGGCCTCGCCGGTGGGTTTGGCGATCTCGGTCTCGGTGCCCGCCGCCTGATCGATGGCCACGAACTTCCCGTCGCCATAGAGCTTGTATTTGGTATCAAACACATAGCGTGCAGGGTTGAACACCCAGACCGGCGCATAATGCTCAAAGATCCAGTCGCGGGCAGCGGGCTTTTGCCCCAGCACCACCGGCATCTGGTCGACGCCATCGATCCCCGCTGGCACCTTCGCCCCGCCGATATCGGCGATGGTGGGCATAAGGTCGGCAAAGTCGAACAGGCCGTCACGCGTGACATTGGCGGGCACCTTGCCCGGCGCCCAGACGATCATCGGCACATGGGTGCCGTTCACGGTGGGCGTGCCCTTGCCGCCCCGGATCTGATAGCCGTCGCGGGTGGAGGTGATGGCGCGGTTGGTGCCATTGTCACCGCTGAAGATCACCACCGTGTTCCTGTCCAGCCCCTCGGCCTTCAGGCGGGCCATAAGCTGGCCGACCAGACCGTCCATATAGGTGACCATGGCGGCAAAGCGGGCCTTGGGGCCTTGGGCGTTCATGCTGTCGGGCGTGGGCACGAAGGGGCTGTGGACCAGCACCATCGGGTAATAGAGGAAGAAGGGCTCGGCCTTGTGGCGGCTGATGAAATCGAGGGCATAGCGGCTGTCGAAATCGGGGCCGAAGCCTTCCTCGGTGATCCTGTTGTGGCCGTTGGTGGCGCGCGTCGGCCCCCAATAGCGCGATCCCTTGGCGTCGAGCGCCTTCAACTGCCAGAGATAGCTCTCATCGAAGCCCGCCGCCTCGGGCGTGATCCCCACGCGCCCGTCGAAGCCATTGCCCATCAACTGCCATTTGCCGACGATGCCCGTGGCATAGCCTGCCGATTTCATCACATTGCCGAAGGTCGTCTGGCCGGGCGCCAGATAGCCGAAGGCCTCGTAATTGCGGTGGTTTTCCATGCCCGTCATCAGCCGGGTGCGCGAGGGACTGCACAGCGGCATGGCATGGGCATTGGCAAAGCGGGTGCCCTCCCACGCCAGACGGTCGATGTTGGGCGTGTAATATTCGCCGCCATAGGTGTTGAAGCCCTCAACCCCAATGTCATCGGCCAGAATGAAGATGACATTGGGCCTGCCGCCGGTGCGCGCCGGTTGGACGGAAGCCGGGCCAGCCGGGCCGTGACTGTATTCCGGCGCGGGGGCTTGAGCCATCGCGCCAGTGTCCACCAGCCCGCAGGCCAGCGCCATGGCTGCTGCTGCCCATTTGATCCGCCCTGTCATCCGCTCTGCCATTGCCTGCATCCTCTTTTCGTTCAGTCCTGCCAGATGGCGGGCACATGGGCGCCGTCGCGCGCCTGCATCAGCCCGCTGGGCCGATCGCCTTTGAAGGGGGCGAAATCAGCCTCGGCCTGTTTCATCCGCGCCTGCATCGCCTTGACGATATCGGGGTGCAGCGAGGCCACGCTGTATTGCTCACGCGGGTCGCGCATATCGTAGAGCTGCGGATAGCCGCGCCCCTCCAGCGACATTTCGAACCGCATGTAGAAATCGGCGCGGACATATTTCCACTGCTGGGTGCGGATGCCGACCACATCCTCGTCCTGGAACAGCAGCAACTGCTCATGCGGGGTGGCGCCGCCGCGCGTCAGCACGCCGGAGATATCCTTGCCATCCACAGTGACGCCCGCAGGCTGGGGCAACCCCGCCAGCGCGCAGAGCGTGGGCATGATGTCGATGCCCATGGCGATGGCATCGCTGCGTCGGGCCGCCGGAATCGTGCCGGGCCAGCGGGCGATAAAGGGCACGCGGTACGCCCCGTCATAGGCGCCGCCACCCTTGCGCTGACGCAGACCGCCGGTCGAACCCTCGAACCACGGGCCATTGTCCGAGGTGAAGATCACCATCGTGTCGCGGTCGATCCCCAGCGCCGCCAGCCTGGCCATCAGGCGGCCGACGATGCTGTCGATCTCCATCACCGTATCGCCATAGGCGCCGCCGTTCTTCGAGCCCTCGGCAAAGCCCTTGGCCGGATAGTTGGGCAGATGCGGCGAACTCAGCGCCAGTTCGAGGAAGAACGGCCGCTTGGCGTTCTCGTCGATGAATTTTTCGGCGCGGGCGTAGAACTGCTGCTGCAGGCTGGGATAATCGACATCCCACTGGCCCTTCTTCTCGCCCTTCTGGAATTCGTAGATCGCCAGCGGCGAGATGTCGTGGCTGTAGGGGATGCCATAGAACAGGTCGAAGCCGTAATGGGTGGCGTCCCACGCGTCGCCCGTATGGCCCAGATGCCATTTGCCGATCAGGGCGCTGGCATAGGCGGGCTTCAGCGCATCGGCAATGGTCTTCTCGCTCTTGGGCAGGCCCTGCTTGTCATTGGCCAGCAGCACGCGCGACATGGTGGTGCGCACCGGATAGCGCCCGGTCAGCAGCCCCGCGCGCGAGGGCGTGCAGACATTGGCCGCAGCGTAATAATCGGTCAGCGTGATGCCTTCGCGGGCCATGCGATCCAGATGCGGCGTGGGAATATCGCGCCCGCCCATCGGGCCGATATCGCCATAGCCCATGTCGTCGCACAGGATGACGATGAAGTTGGGCTGGCGTTTCGGCGCCGCCGCATGCGTCACGCTGCTGGCCAGCCCCGCCGCCAGAGCCGCGCCCGCCACACCCAGAAATCCGCGCCGATTGTGTTGCATGCTGTCTTGCCTTCGTCTCGAAAAAGTCCGGAGCGGTGAAGACCACCGCCCCGGCAGAGGGGAACTTAAAAGCTGTAACCGATGGTCGCCCCGACATAGCGCATCGCCGCCTTGGGCACGAAAGCGGTGAGGTTGTTGGGCGTCACCGCCTGCGAGGTCAGCTCGCTGGCATGGCCCATGGCGGAATAGAAACGCTGGTCGGTGAGGTTCTTAAGGAAGATCGCGAAGCTCAACCCCTTGCCGGCGGGGCGCAGGCCCAGCGACAGGTCCACAGTGGCATAGGCCTTTTGCACCAGCAGCGGATCCTGCTCCAGCGCGAAGAGAACGCTGCTCTGATAGTTCAGATTGGCGTCGGCATAGGCGGTGTAGCGCCCCAGCGGCAGGTCGTAATGCGGGTTGAGCGTAAAGCGCCACTCGGGCGTGTTGGGCAGCACGCCATTGCGCACATTCTGGTTCGCGCCAGAGACCACACCATTGGCGCCCACCTGCTTGAAGCAGGCGTTGGTCGGTGCGGCGGCACCATAGGCCACGGTCGAGAAAGCGGCCTGATACTGCAGCGGGCAGGCCAGCCCGTCGGCATCGAAGCGCGCATGGGTGTAGGCGAAGGAGCCCGCGATGCTCAGCCGGTCGGTGGGGCGCACCGTGCCCTCGATCTCCACGCCCTTGGTTTCGGCGTGGCCGGCATTGGTCACCACGAAAAGGAAATTGCCCGTCGACTGGTCCGAGCGGTTGGCCTGAACCTGCAGATCCTTGTATTTGGCCAGATAGGCCGAGATGGCGATGCTCAGCTTGTGGTCGGCGGTGCTGCCCTTGAAGCCGACCTCATAGGCGTTGACGGTTTCGGGCCGCACCAGCGCATTGTTGTTGAAGGTCTGGTTGTATTCAGTGCCCAGCGACTGGCCCTTATAGCCGCGCGTGTAGGTGGCATAGGCCTGAGCGCGGCGGCTGAACTCATACTGCAGCCCCAGCTTGCCGGTCAGCACATTGTCGGCGGCGGCGGTATAACCGTTGGTGACGGCGACATTCTGGCTGTCTCCGGCGAAGGGCGGGGTGGCATATTGGAAGCCATAGACCGAGATGAATTCATGCTGCCAGCGCGCCCCGCCGATGGCTTTCAGACCGCCGACCAGATTGTAATCCACCTGGCCGAAAAAGGCATATTGGTCGCTGCGCAGATGCGCCAGACTCTGCCCCGATGAGCCCACGGTGTTGGCCGCCGGACAAGGCGCGCCGATGGCCAGACCCGCGGTGGCGGGCGCATTGCAGGTGACGATGCGGCGGGTGAAGCCGCGATCGATGGTGACGTCCGAATAGAACACGCCCGCGACATAGTTCAGCCGCCCCTGATGCGCGTTGGAGGCGCGCAGCTCCTGCGTGAAATTGCCCAACTGCCACGCCCCGCCATTGACATCGAAGGAGGCATAGTAAGGCGCCGCCGTACCGCCGGTGTAGATCGGCACGCCGGTGTTGATGTTGTCCACGTCCTGATTGTTGAACAGGTTGAACTTCTGATAGGCCGTGATGGAGGTCACCGAAATGGCATCGGCGTCATATTTCGCCTCGATCGAATAGACCTGCTGCTTGGTGGAGGTCACCGTGTCGAGGTTCGAGGACACCTGATTGTTGTTCGGCCCGGCCACCACCGGCGAAAGCAGCGTCGCCAGATTGGGATTGTCCGCGCGGATGAACACCGACTGGCAGCACAGAGTATGCGTGCGCCCGTAAGAGGCCGAGGCCAGCACATTGAGCCGGTCGAAATCGAACTCCACCTTGCCGCGCACGCCCCAGCTTTCCGAACCGTTGGTCTTGTGCCGCAGCGTGGTGTTGTAGGTGAAGCCGTCATCCTTGTTGTAGAAGGCGGTGAGGCGCGCCTTCACATGCTCGGCCAGCGGGCCCGAGACCGTGCCGTTGACGTGATATTCGCCCATTTCAGCGACCGTTGCCGACATCTTGCCGGTGAAGGTGTCGGTCGGGCGCGCGGTGACGATGTTGATCGCGCCGCCCGTGGCATTCTTGCCGAACAGCGTGCCCTGCGGCCCGCGCAGCACCTCGACCCGCTCGATGTCGGCCAGATCGGTGAAGCCCTGCGCGGCGCGGGCCATCACCACCCCGTCCATCACCACCGAAACCGAGGATTCATTGCCCACCCCGAACACCGCCGTGCCGATCCCCCGGATGCGGAAGGTGGAGTTGGTGGGATTGGTGCCCTGCGTATAGGTCAGCGAGGGCGAGATCTGGCCGATGTTGGTGGTGTCGGTGATGTTGCGCGTGGCCAGCGACTGAGCGCTGAGCGCGGTCACCGAAACGGGCACATCCTGCAGACGTTCGGCGCGTTTCTGCGCCGTCACCACGATCTCGCCGGGCGCCGGTTCCTCGGCGGCGGGCGCGGCATGGGGCGCGGTCTGCGCGCAGGCCGGATGGGCCAGCGCCGACATGGCGATCCCGGTCAGCAGCGTGGCGATCAATCGATTGGTCACGTGGTCCTCCCCCTATTTGGTGCATCTTGTGCGAGCATCAGGGGGCGCTGCCGGCATGATCCGGTTCGCAGTCTCACCCCCCGATGGCCGGGGCGTGTTCGCCCCTGATTTTATCAGCGTTTTATAAGCCCATGCGCCGAATCAACGTCAGCGCTGACGTTGATTGATATGGGTCAACGTCAGCGCTGTCAAACGATCCTTGATGGACCCGCGCGCAGCCCCTCGATCACCGCCATGGACAGCCCCCGCCCTGCTGCGCTAACGCCATGCGGCATGAGTGAAAAACGCCCCACCCTCGACGATGTCGCCCGCCTCGTGGGCGTCTCCGGCAAGACGGTCGCGCGCGTGATCAACGGCGAGCCCGGCGTGGGCGAGGCGATGCGCGCCCGCGTGATGGCGGTGGTCGAGCAGATCGGCTATCAGGCCAATGTCTCGGCACGGGCGCTGGCCAGTTCGCGCACCTTCCGCATCGGCATTCTGTCCTCGGCGATCACGCGCTTTTTCATGACGCAGATCTATCGCGGCGTGTCCGATGTGTGCCTGGCGCGCGGCTATCAGATGGTGCTGCGCGAGCTGGAGGGCAACACGCCCGAGGAACTGGTCGATCTGGAGCGGCAATTGCGCGCCAATCCGCTCGACGGCCTGTTCGTCGCCGCCCCGCTCAGCGACAATCACGCCCTGCTCGACATGCTGGACCGGCTGAAAATCCGCTATGTCCGCCATTCGCCCATCGATGACGTCGATCGCTCCGACGCGGTCTTTGCCGATGACGTGGCCGGGGCCAGCGCCCTTGCGCGCCATCTCTGGGATCTGGGCCATCGCCGCTTCGGCATTCTGCGCGGGCCGCATTTCCATCTGGCCGGACGGCTGCGCCACGATGCCTTTCGCGATCAGTTGCTGGCGCTGGGCGCCGACCCCGCCGAAATCAACGCCGTCATGTGGGAAAGGCCGCAGGATCAGGACACCGCCGGTTTTGCCGAGACCGCGCGCCTGCTCGCCCACCCGTCCCGCCCCACCGCCATTTCGGCCTTCAACGACGAGCTGGCCGCGGGCGCTCTGGCTCAGGGCCATCAGATGGGGCTGAGCCTGCCGCGCGATCTGGCGGTGGTCGGCTATGGCAATGCCGAATTCGCGCGGCTGACCTGGCCGCCCTTGACCACCGTGCGCCAGCCCAACCGCGAAATGGCCATCTGCGCGGTGGAATGGCTGACCAGCGCCCCGGTCGCTGCCGTGCGGCAACAGGCCTTTCCCATCGAGCTGGTCTATCGCGCCAGTTGCGGACGATTGCTCGGCAACCGCCCGATCTCGGGTTGACAAACCGCGTCATCGCGCGAATTTAGCGCTAAATAAGGTAAGGCTAAATCGCGCGCGCCTCCCCCCTTGCCTTTGGTCCGCGAAGGCTTAGGCAAGAGGTCCCCTTTCGCAAAGGACAGACAGCACACGTGGCCAGAGCCCCAAGACGATCCAGTCAGGCCGTGACCATGGCGATGGTGGCGCAGCGCGCGGGCGTGTCGACCATGACGGTCTCCAACGTCATCAACGGGCGCCAGACCACCGCCGAACCCACCCGCCAGCTTGTGCTCGAGGCGATCCGCGAACTGGGCTATCGCCCCAATGCCGCCGCGCAGGCGCTGGCCAGCGCGATCCAGCCGCATATCGGCCTGCTCTATCACAATGCGCAGAACGGCTTTGTCAGCGCGCTGTTGATCGGCGCTCTGGCGGGCGCCTCGAAGTTCCGCGTCCAGCTTACGGCCCAGCCCTTCGAGCGGCGCGAACTCGCCTCCATCGGCGACCATATCGACCAGTTGATCCGCGATGGCGTCAACGCCCTGCTGCTGCCGCCGCCGCTGGGCGAGATCATCAATGACAGCCCCCTGGCCCGGCAGATCGGCATCCCGATGATCGCCCTGGCCCCCGGTGACACGCTGAGCCGCATCCCCTCGGTGCGCATCGACGATGTCTCGGCCGCGCATGAGATGACGCGCCATCTGATCGCCATGGGCCACCGGCGCATCGGCTTTATCCGCGCCAATGGCACCAATCTGATCCGCCAGACCCGCCATCGCGGCTATTGCGCGGCGCTGGAAGAGGCCGGCCTGCCCTATGACCCGGCGCTGGTGGTGGACAGCGCGCTGAATTACGAAACCGGCATGACGGCGGCCACCATGCTGCTCACCCTGCCCCGGCGGCCCAGCGCCATCCTGTCGAGCAATGACGAAATGGCCGCCGCGACGATCTCGGTGGCCCATCGCATGGGCCTTTCGGTGCCGGGGGATGTGTCGGTCTGCGGTTTCGACGATGATCCGCTGGCGGTGAAAATCTGGCCCGAACTCACCACCATGCACCAGCCGATCGCCCAGATCGCCGAGCGCGGCATGGCCGAGCTGGTGCAGCGGTTGCGCGATCCCGGCAAGGAGGCGCCGCAGCCCGAGGCTATCTATCTGCCCTACACGCTGATCCAGCGCGAGTCGGTGGGCCGCGTCGAGGGCTGAGCCCATGGTCGCCTCGCCCGAGGGACAGGCCTGATCGCAGAGCAACATCGTTTTAAAATCCCGACAGTTGCCTTTCTGCATCATGCAATTTCCATAAAATTTGCTTTCTATCAATGCGATGCCAAACTGGCCGCTTGCTGCGACCTTTCGGCTCCACGATTGACACTTCTCTCCGGAAGTATATTTTAGCGCTATAAATTCAAACGCTGGAACTCAGGCAAAACGCCGGGCTTCCATATGGGATTGAGCTTGCGCCCCGAACAGAAGGGCAGCGGGCCGGGGAGGGAACGAGACAGATGACATCCCAGCCATAGAAGAATGAGCGCGGCACACAGCCTGCGCCATGGCCGGCATTTTCAACGCGGAAATCGCGCCCGATCGGGCCGCTTCCCACTCCCCGGCAACCGCCCTGTTCCATCCGGCATCCACCATGCCGGAACCGGGCGCGCATGCCTGACAGATATGACGACACACGGGCGCCGCCAGACGGCAGCCCCTTCCGGGATGGAGAAACAACAATGACCAAGACCCTGTTGCGCGGCGGCGTTGCCCCGCTGTCTTTGGCCCTGGCCGTGCTGGCGCCCTGCGCCGCTCTGGCCCAAACCGCGCCTGCCGCTGCCCCGGCCGCTGACGGCCCGGCCCCCGGCGACATCGTGGTGACCGCGCAAAAGCGCTCCGAGCGCCTGCAGGACGTGCCGCTGGCCGTCACCGCCGTGGGTGGCGACATGCTGGCCAAGCGCCAGATCAATGACACCAGCTCGCTGGTCGCCGCCGTGCCCTCGCTGACCTTCCAGCAGGGCGCCAATCCCACCAACACCGTCTTCCGCATCCGCGGCATCGGCACCGCGCTCTTCGGTCAGGGCGTGGAATCCTCGGTCTCCACCGTGGTCGATGGCGTGGTCGCCGTGCGCGCCGCCCAGGGCTTCTCGGACCTGTCCGATGTCGAGCGCATCGAGGTGCTGCGCGGGCCGCAGGGCACGCTGTTCGGCAAGAACGCCACCGCCGGCGTCATCAGCGTCACCACCGCCCGCCCCTCGCACAAGCTGGAAGCCGGCTTCGACGCCACCATCGCCGAGCATGACGAATATCGCGTCAAGGGCACCGTCTCGGGCCCGCTCAGCGACACGGTGCGCGCCCGCATCTCGGGCTTTTACAACAATGTGAAGGGCGTCACCTACAATGTCGGCACCGGCAAATGGGTGAACGGCGAAAAGAGCGGCGGCGTGCGCGGCAAGCTCGAATGGGATGCGGCGGACAATCTCAACCTGCTCTTCACCGGCGAATACCGCCAGAGCGACTCCAACTGCTGCGCCTCCACGCTGATCGCGGCCACCACGCCCGGCCTGCTGCAGGTGATGGGGCCCGTCACGCCCGGCCGCAACAACCGCACCATCAGCGAAGACAGCGACACCTATGCCAACAGCCGCTCGCAGACCTATTCGATGCAGGCCAACTGGGACCTCGACAAGGTCACGCTGACCTCGGTCACCGCCTATCAGAAGTATCATCTGGCGGTGAACCAGCCGATCGACCGCATCAATTCGACCACGCCGCTCTATCTGGGGCCGACGTCCGCCGCGCCCTATTCCTACTGGAACCAGAACCACGGCATCGTCGACCTCTCGGCCTTCAGCGAGGAGCTGCGCGTCGCCAACAAGGGCCATGGCCGCTTCAACTATGTCGGCGGCGTGTTCTTCATGACCAGCATCCTCGACCGTCCCTTCGACCGTCGCCGCGCCCAGTGCACCGGCGGCACGCTCTATCAGGCCTGCCCCGCCGCCAACACCGTGTGGCAGTCGGCGGCCAGCGACGCGCATCTCAAGCAGACCAGCGTGGCCGCCTTCGGTCAGGTCGACTATCAGGTGTGGCGCGGCCTGAAGGCCATCGGCGGGCTGCGCGTCGGCTATGAGGAAGGCACCAACGCGGGCTGGCGTCAGGGCGCGATCCAGCCGGGCGATGTGGTGTTCCCCTCGAACGGCACCTCCTCGGGTTCGACCTCGGCGCATGACACCTCGCTGACCGGCAAGGTGGGGCTGCAGTATGAGTTCAGCCGCAGTGCGCAGGCCTATGGCTCCTACACGCGCGGCTACAAGGGGCTGGGTTACGACACCGAAATCTCGAACGGTTTCGCCAGCCAGACCGTGCTGAAGCCCGAATATGTCAACGCCTATGAGCTGGGCTTCAAGGGCAGCGCCTTCGACCGCAAGCTGAGCTTCAACGCTGCGCTGTTCCTCTCGGAATACAGCAATCTGCAGGTGCAGGCCAACCGCTCGGACCCAGCGACCGGCGTGATCCAGTTCGTGCCGACCAATGCGGGCACCGCCTCCTCGCGCGGGGTCGAGCTGGAAACGACCTTCCGCCTCAACAGCCACTTCTCCCTCAACGCCTCGGTCACCTACGCCAAGACCGAGGTCAACATCGACGGGCTGAACTGCCCGATCGAGTTCCAGAACACCACCTCCTCGCCCGCCAGCAGCGGCATGCCGATCAACCAGTGCTATCGCAACGGCACGACCTATCAGCAGAACCTGCGCGGCGCCCCGCTGCCCGCCAGCCCCAAGTGGCGCATCAGCGCGGTGCCCCGTTATGAGGCGCCGGTCAGCAGCAATCTGAACGCCTTCGGTCAGATCGGCGTGGTCTACACCAGCGCGCAGAACTTCACGCTGGAGCAGGACCCGCTGGCGGTGCAGGGCGCCTATACGCTGGTCGATGCCAGCATCGGGCTTTCGGATGCGTCGGGCCGCTACACCTTCACGCTTTTCGTGAAGAACCTGTTCGACAAGAACTATCTGACCAGCATCGGCCACAACTCGCTGCTCTCCACGACGGCGACGCCCTATGACATGGTGGGCACCTACAACAAGGATGCATCGCGCTACTTCGGCGGCTCGATCTCCTACCGCTTCCGTTAAGCGCGGAAGCCATCCGGGGCGGCGCGCAGAGCATTTGCGCGCCGCCTCTTTGACCTTCTTTTCCGGGAGCCCGCGCCTGATGTCCCGCCCGCTTGCCACTGCTCTTTTGCTGCCTCTGGTGTCGCTTGCCCTGTGCGGCGCGACGAAGGACGCGCCCCGCTGGCGCGATCTCAACCACAATCACCGCCTCGATCCCTATGAGGATGCGCGCCTGACGCCGACGCAGCGCACCGAAGACCTGCTGGCGCGCATGACGCTGGAAGAGAAGGTGGGCACGCTGCTGCATGGCTCGCTGCCGGCGCCGGGCTCCTCCTCGGGCACGTCGAGCGAGGGCTATGACATGCAAGCGGTCAAAACGCTGATCGGGGAGGGCAAGCTCACCAGCTTTATCAGCCGCCTGACGCTGCCGCCCGCGCAGATGGCCAAGGCCAACAACGATGTGCAGGCCATCGCCGCCGCCACGCGGCTGGGCATTCCCGTCACCATCAGCACCGATCCGCGCAGCCATTTCCAGGCGGTGATGGGCATGAGCAACGGCAGCGTAGGCTTCTCGCAATGGCCCGAGACGCTGGGCTTTGCCGCGCTGGGCGATCCTGCGGTGGTGAAGCGCTTCGGGGCGATTGCCGCGCGCGAATATCGCGCCGTGGGCATCCATATGGCGCTTTCGCCTCAGGCCGATCTGGCCAGCGAACCGCGCTGGGGCCGACAGGTGGGCACCTTCGGTTCGGACCCGGCAACAGTCTCGGCGCTGACGGCTGCCTATATCGAGGGCTTTCAGGGCGGCGCGGGCGGCGTCACCCCCACGGGCGTGGCCACGGTGGTCAAACACTGGGTCGGCTATGGCGCCGAGCCCGAGGGTTTCGACGGCCACAACATCTATGGCCGTACCGCCAGGCTGGACGACCGCAGCTTCGCCCTGCATCTGGCTGCCTTCAAGGGCGCGCTGGCGGTGCATCCGGCGGGTGTGATGCCCACCTATGTCATCACCACCGGCGTCACGCTGGACGGCAAGCCGCTCGAACCGGTGGGCGCGGGCTTCAGCAAGCAATTGCTGACCGATCTGCTGCGCGGGCGCGAAGGCTATAGGGGACTGATCCTCTCCGACTGGGCGATCACCAATGACTGCACCGGCACCTGCGCCGCGCCGACCGCCGAGAAGCCCCAGGTGCCCCCCGCGATCGGCATGCCATGGGGCGTGGAGGGACTCACCAAAGCGCAGCGCTTCGCCAAATCCGCCGAGGCTGGTGTCGACCAGTTCGGCGGCGTCAACGATCCGGCGCCGCTGCTGGAGGCGGTGCATGCCGGCACAATCTCGCCCGAGCGCATCGATGCGGCGGTGCGCCCGGTGCTGATGCTGAAATTCCAGCTTGGCCTGTTCGATCATCCCTTTGTCGATGTGGCGCAGGCCGCGCGCATCGTGGGGGCGCCACAGGCGCAGCATGAGGCCGATGCCGCGCAGCGTGCCTCGCAAGTGCTGCTGGAAAACCGTAATCACCTGCTGCCGCTCCACGCCTCGGGACGCCGCGCCTGGCTGCTGGGCATCGCGCCTCAGGCCGCCAAAGCCGCCGGTTTCACACCGGTCGAGGACCCGGCACAGGCCGATGTCGCCCTGATGCGCGCCGCCGCGCCGCATGAAAAGCTGCACCCGAACCACTTCTTCGGCGGGCGCCAGAGCGAGGGCAGGCTCGACTTTCAGCCCGGCGATCCGCTGCTCGCGGCGCTGGCCCGACTGCCCGCAAAATTGCCGGTGGTGCTGGCCGTCGATATGGACCGGCCCGCGATCCTCACCAATGTGAAGGACCGCGCGGGCGCCCTGCTCGCCGTTTTCGGCGCGAGCGATGCCGCGCTGCTCGATGTGGTGACCGGCAAGGCGGTGGCGCGCGGACGCCTGCCTTTCGAACTGCCCTCCTCCATGGCGGCGGTCATGGCGCAAAACCCGGCCCTGCCCGACGACAGCGCCCAGCCGCTCTATCGCCGGGGCGATGGCATCGTGGCGGGGGCGCATCGGTGATGGTTGTCGCCCCCATCCATCTGGCCTAGAGATTGGGGATGGCCATGGACCCCAACGCAGCATCCCGCCCCGCTCCCGATGGCATGGTGGCCATCCCCGGTGGCACCTTCACCATGGGATCAACCGCCTTTTACCCTGAGGAAGCGCCGCTGCGCCGGGTCAAGGTCGATCCTTTCTGGATCGACGAAGTGCCTGTGACCAACGCCGAATTCGCCCGCTTTGTCGAAGCGACCGGCTATCGGACCTTCGCCGAAATCGCGCCCGATCCCGCGCAATATCCCGGCATGGACCCGGCGCTGGCGGTGCCCGGCTCGGCGGTGTTCACGATGACCGACCGGCCGGTCGACACGTCGGACCCGTCGCAATGGTGGCACTGGATGCCCGGCGCCGACTGGCGCCACCCCACCGGGCCGGACAGCGGGATCGCGGATCTGATGGACCATCCGGTGGTGCATGTGGTGCATCAGGATGCCGCCGCCTATGCCGCCTGGGCGGGCAAGGCGCTGCCCACCGAGGCCGAGTTCGAATGTGCCGCGCGCGGCGGGCTGGTCGACAAGGAATTTGCCTGGGGCGATGAGCTGGCACCAGGCGGCGTGCATCAGGCCAACACCTGGCAGGGCCTGTTCCCCTTCGCCAATCTGGCCGAGGATGGCTGGATCCGCACTAGCCCGGTGAAGGCCTTTCCCGCCAATGGTTATGGCGTTTTCGACATGATCGGCAATGTCTGGGAATGGTGCGAGGACTGGTGGAGCCTGCCCGAAACCGCGAAAAAGAAAGCCAAATCCGCCTGCTGCGCCGTCAGCAACCCGCGCGGCGGCTTTCGCGCCAAAAGCTTCGATCCGGCCAGCCCCCTCGTCAAGATCCCGCGCAAGGTGCTGAAGGGCGGCTCGCATCTGTGCGCGCCCAGCTATTGCCAGCGCTATCGCCCCGCCGCCCGCCATCCGCAGAGCGTGGACAGCTCCACCAGCCATATCGGCTTCCGCTGCGTGCTGCGGGGCTGAACGGGGCTGGCCAGCCCCGCTCATTTCATCTTCCCAGAATTTTTAATTGTGTTTTTACCCAGGGGTATGGCGCCCACCGCTGACAAAGGCGACGTGCAGAGCCAATGGTCAGTTTGCCACAAGCTGCCGTCTGTTCATAACCAGCGGCGATCAACGTCAGGATGCTTGTCCGCCTGTTCGACAACTATGCGATGACGCCGATGCAGGCGATCGTCGGTGATGCCTTGCGCCCTGACGATCAACGCGACGCCTTTGGCGTGGAGCGGGCCAGGGGGATGCTCGATACGGCCTATGACTGGTGGGATCGCCGTATGCGCTCACGTGAATGGGCGGCGGGAGACGCTTTCTCGCTGGCCGATTGCGCCGCCGGCCCGTCGCTGTTCTATGCAGACTGGGCGCATCCGATCGGCGACCAATTTCCGCAACTCGCCGCTTACCGCGCAAGGTTGCTGACGCGACCGAGCGTCAGACGCTGTGTCGATGAGGCACGGCCCTATCGCAGGTTTTTCCCATTGGGCGCCCCCGATCGCGATTGATCGGTTTCTCTCGGTCAAGCGCGAAAAGCGCGTACGATTTCGCCAAAAAAGCCGACCTTTCCGGGTCCAGTTGCCCTGGTTAAATGCTGCCGGTAGTTCAGGGCATCAACCAAGGCTCATTGCGATCGCGAAACCCGGAGTACTGCCGGGCATTGAGCCGGGAAAATGCGTCAAATCGTACCCTGCGATCAAATAACGGCCAGACAGCGAAAGGGGCAAGTGTCGCCACCCGCCCCTCGACGCCATCGGCATTACAGGATCCGAAATTGCCGGATCAGAAGCGGTAATTCGCGCTCACCGTGAAGTTGCGCGGCTCGCCATAACGATATTGGCTGAACGAGCCGATCTGGCTGAAATAGGTCTTGTCCAGCAGATTATCGATATTCGCCTGCAGGCTCGCCCGATCGGTGAGGTTAAGGCGCATCATCAGACTGACCAGCGCAAAGCCATCCTGCTGGAAACGGAACGCCGTCGTGGTGCCGGTAATCGTGCCGTTCGTGTAGCCCGAGCTGCGATAGTTCATGCCGCCGCCGAAGGTCAGACCCTGCAGGATGGTCGGGATCGTATAGGTCGAGAAGACCTTGAACACGCTGCGCGGCTGATCGGCGTTGGCATCGAGTCCGGCGGCGGTTTTGGCGCGGAACAGGCTGTAACCGGCATTCAGGTTCCAGTTCGGCAGCGGGCTGCCCGTCGCCTCAAGCTCGAAGCCTTCGCTCACCACGCCCCGCGCCCCGACATAGGGCTGGTACAACTGAGCCAGCGTGACGCCCGGAATGGCAATCTGCTCGCCATCGACCTGCCCGAGATTGTCCTGCTCGATGCGGAAAAGGGCGGCCGAGGTCTGCAACGCCTCGTTGAAGAAGGCGCTCTTCACGCCGACCTCGTAGGACTTGCCGGTGACCGGGTCGAGCTGATTGTAGTTCCTGTCACGCAGGTTCTGCGGCTGATAGATGGTGGTGTAGCTGGCATACAGGCGATGGTTGTGCGCCAGATCCGCCAGCACACCGGCGTAGGGAATGAAGACGTCCTTGTTGCCGTAATTGCTGACCGTGCCATAAGCCACGCCGGTCTGCCGCCACGAGGCGAGACGCCCGCCGCCGATCACCTTCAGCCAATCCGCCACATTGATGCGCAGCGCGCCATAATAGCCGATCTGCTTGATCCGCTGCTTTTCCACGCCTACGTTCGGCGTCGTCGAGAAGCCGGCATTCGGATAGGAATTGGCGTTCCACGTCAGGAAGTTCCCGGCCGGCGGGTAGCCACCGAGCGGCGTGTAGGAGTCGGTCTGGCGGTTGATGACGCTGTTCAGATAGCCCAGCACCAGTTCATGGTCGCGACCAAAGACGGTCAGCTTGCCCTTCAACTGCGCATCGTAGCTGTTCTGAATGCTCTCGCCATAGGCCGAATAGGGATTGCTGGCGAGGCCGAGGCCGGTCGTCTTGTCCACCTTGCCCGAGAGATACAGGATCTGCGTGAACTGCGTGTTGCGGTTGCGGTTGTAATTGCCGGTCAGGCTCCAGCCGTTGCCGAAATTATGGCTGAGCGTGGCGAAGGCGGACTGATTGACCGTCTGCCAGGTCGTCCACGGCTGGGTGGTGGTCTTCGAGCGATCCCAGTTGGCGACGGTGTTGTCGCTGTAGAAGGTCGGCAGGCTGCCCCAGAAGACGCCGTGCGGCGTGTTCTTCTGATGGCTGAAGCCCGCGCGCAGCAGCGTGTCCGGCGTGATGTCGGCATCGACGACCCCGTAGAGCACGAGCTTCTTGTTCCTGTAGAAGTCGGTGAAGCCTTTGCCCTGTTCATAGCGGGCCACACCGCGCACGCGCACGCGCCCTTCGGCGTCGACCTTGCCGCCGACATCGCCCGACAGGCGCCAGGTATCCCAACTGCCGTAGGCCGCGTTGGCGTAGCCGCCCCACTTCGTCTTGTCGGCATGCTTGCGCACAAAGTTGATCGAGGCGGAAGGGTCACCCACGCCGCTCAGCAGGCCGGTGGCGCCGCGCACAATCTCGACGCGATCGTAAATCGACACGTCGGCGATGGTTTCGCCCCGGTCGCCGCCCAGCGCCCATGCGGTCGGCACGCCGTCGATCTGGGTGTTCTGGATCTGGAAGCCGCGCGCGTAGAAGGAGTTGCGGACGTCATCGGTTTCCTTGACGACCACGCCGATGCCGTTCTCGACCACGTCCTTCACGCTGATGAGGTTCTGGTCGAGGATGCGCTGCGCCGTCACGATGCTGACCGACTGGGGCGTCTCGCGAATGGTGAGGCCAAGGCCGGTGGCAGTGTCGATCTTGTTGGGGATCGTGTATTTGCCGCTGACGACGATGCCCGTTTCGTCCTCGCTGGCTGGCGCGTCCTTTTCGGCAAGCGATGGCGCGGCGGGTGCAGGCGCATCGGCGGCTTGCGCCCAGATCGGCACCGCACATGCCACGAGCGCCACGCCCAGGCAGAGCTTGAATTTGGTTGCCAATGTCGTTCCCCGCTGTTCGTCATATCAATCGACGCCGCGATCGAGCGACGTTAGGGATGCGGTTATCGCTATTGCCAATTGATTGCAATAAGCTTTATGTTTTTGCTATAGGGCATTCGCCGTACAAGTGATGCCCAGTCCCCGCAGGCAGCAAAACCGCCGAAGAGCAGCCATATATTCAAGGGCCGACAAGCATCTTGAGGTGACGAAAGGCCGGACAGTCCACATCGCATCGTTAACTGTTATGGGCCACCCCTGAGGTTGCGCAGCACGCTGATCGAGGGCTTCGTCGGCACTTTCACTATGGCCGGCTATATGGGCAGCTGCATCGTGGCGATCGGTCGGGGTGTGCCCACCGGTCTGGTGGCGCTGATGCCGGATATGCTGCCGCTGGCCATCGCGCTGTTTTCCATCTCGATCCTGGGTCAGCAAATTCCCGGACGGAATGGCTAGGCATTGGCATTGCGTTGGTGGGGATGCTGACTGCGTCGGCAGGCACGGTTCATGTGGGTGGTGCGCCCTTCTGGGCCTATGCGCTGCCCATCACCGGCATGGCCTCTATGACACTGGTAACGCTGATGCATCGTCGCTGGACCACCAGCACGTTGGTGTTCCTGACCTTTGCCTTGCAAAGCGGCTCTATTTTGCCATCGCTGGTGGCGGGCTTCTGGAACGGTATTCATGGTTGGTCGCATTGGCAACATTAGGCAGCTACGGCCTCTATTATGTTTGCCTGAGCCGCTTTTCACCGACGAAGGTCAGCACGGTGCTGTATCTCAGCCCACCCGTGGCGATGCTCTGGGCGCGAGCCATGTTTGGCGAACCGCTCTCACTGGGCATGGGGATCGGGCTGGTTGTGACGTTGGGCGGTGTGTTTATCGCCAATCGCGGCGGGCAACATTGACGGTGGTGTCGTCAGCCTGGTGGGCGTAAGATTGTGACCTCGGTGCTATTCAACCCTTCTATGTGTTCTTGCCTCCGTTCCAATTTCACCTTTTGGTGAACGAATAAGCCGGCTTCGCCAGGCTCAGGGCCGCACTGACCATCGTTGAGTCAAACAACCTTGGTTTGGGTTTGGGCGGCTGGCGGAAGCTGTGATCAGCATCCTGTCGCCCAGAGCCGAACCTGCTCGTTTGGGGCAAGTTCGATACCGAACAGATCTGTTAGGAAAGGCCTTTTTAGGAATATGCCAGTCGGCTTCCCGACAAAGAGCATACTCCTTACCGACAAATGCCGCACCAGCTCTTTGGTCTTTCCTGAGCTGCCAGGCAAATCACTGCCAGCCCAGGCGCGCGAGGTGTTTGATCCCAGGGTTTGACGGTGCGATCCTTTCGCTGGAATGGAAAGTATGGTTATACTGCCAGTCAGCCCCTCAGGCCTCATGCCGCCAGCCTTGGCCGCGCATCATAGACGACAGGCATCGTCAGCACGGCGGCAAAGCCCTCGCTGCCGCGGCGGAAACGGATATCGCCGCCATGCGCCCGAGCGATCGAGCGGCAGACCGCCAACCCCAGCCCGCTGCCAGGGCGGCCCGAACGGCGCGCCTGGGGGCTGCGGTAAAAGGGCTCGAACACGCGGTCCAGATCCTCATCGGGAATGCCGGGACCCGCGTCGAGGATTTCGGCCATGGCCTCGCCATGATCCAGCGTCACCCGCACGCGGGCGCGCTCGCCATATTTGACGGCGTTTTCCAGCAGATTGCTCAGCAGGCGGCGCAGGCCCGCCGGATCGACCTCCACCATCGTCGGCACCTGCCCGATCAGTTCGACATCGGCGCCCACCAGACGGGCATCGGCAATGCTGTCGGCCACCAGATCGGCCAGATCGAGGCGCTGGCGCACGCCCGGCGTGGAGGCATCGCGGATAAAGGCGATCACCTCATGGATCATGTCCTCCATCTCGGCCACCTCGCGCAGCAAGGCCGGGCGCTGGTCGTCGCTCACATCCTCCAGTCGGAAGCGCAGGCGCGTAAGAGGCGTGCGCAGATCATGGCTGATCGCCCCAACCATGGCGGTGCGATCATCGACGAAGGCGCGCAGGCGGTTATGCATCTGGTTGAAGGCATGGGCGGCGCGACCGATCTCGGCCGGGCCGCTCAGCGGGATGATGGTGGCCGAAGGATCGCGCCCCAGCATCTCGGCGGCGCGCGCGAAGCCCTCCAGCGGCAGCACGATGCGCCGCGCGAAGAACCAGGCCAGCGGGCTGACGAACACCAGCGAGAGGATGAACCACAGCAGCACCTGCTTCTGCCAGCGGTTGGGGAAAGGTTCGGCGCGCGGGGCCACGGCCACCCAATGTCCATCGGGGCGGCGCACGGCGGCGATGAAATCGCCCTCGATAAAGGGCGGCGTCGCGCGGTCGAGCAGGCCTTGCGGCTGGCTGCGGAAGGGAATGGGCTGCGGCTTCTCGGCATGGGCAGCGACGGGCGATTGCGCGCCCCTGGGGGCAACCGTGGGCAGAGCCGTTGCGGGAAGCGCCATCTCCAGCGGCGCTGTGCGGGCGCCCACCAGCGGGGCGGCTTCGACATGGGGGGCCACCCTTGGCGCAGCGGCGGGCGAGGATGAGGGCTGAGCGGCGGGCAGCGGGGGCGCCACACTGTCCCGCGCCTCCGGCAAGCTCTGATCCGGCGCGAAAGCCTCGCGCGGCAAGGGCGCGCGCAGCTGGCTCAGCACAGTTGCCCCCAGCGCGGGGCCGCTGCCCGCCGGATTGGGCGCTGACGGCCCCATCGGCAGGCCCTCGTGGGAGGGGCCGGTGCCCCTTGCGCCGCTATTGCCGCCCGGGCCGGGGCCTGGCATGCCGCCGCCTCTGGCGCCGCCGGGATATCCACCGCCGGGCATGCCGCCTGGGAAGCCCACATTGGGCAGCGGCCCTCCCGGGAAACCACCGCCTGGGCCACCGGGGCCGCCGGGCATGCCTTGCGCATAGGCGCGGGGCACGGTGAAGGGCGAGACGCTGGCGGAGCGCGCCGTAAAGGGCACCCGCTGGCGGGCGGGGATGGCCACGCCGCCCACCGGCAACTGGGTATAGAAGGCCAGCACGATGTCATCCACCGGCTTGCCCAGTTGTTTTGCCAGCGCCTCGCGCGCGGTCTGCGATATCAGCCAGCCGGTGCCCTCGACATCGGGCGGGCCGTCCAGCCGAGCCTGCTCCAGATCCGGGTCCAGCCCGCGCCCGGCAAGCGCCGTCGCGACGGAATCGAGGTTCCATTGGCGTGGCGGATGGGGCGGCAGCAGCAGGGTCAGCGCCAGCGTCACCAGCTGCGCGGCGACCAGCGTGCACACCAGCATGGCGACCAGTTGCCAGCCCAGCGGCGGCCCGGCCAGACGGGGAAAGCGCGGTGTTCTCATGGCGTGCTGCTCTGCCACAGAAGGGCTGGCCGCAGGAAGTCTTTTGGCGCGCGGCATCAGCAGCAGCGCCGGGTACGGGTGGTCATACGCGCCCCACCACACTGAGAATGCCCGCCGCGACCAGCAGCCCGACCACCGTGGCGACAGCCGCGACGCGTTCGGGGCGGGGTTCGCCCAGCCAGCGCAGCGCAAGCGCGATCCGGCGCGGTTTCGGCGATGCCTTCATCCCCTCCTCCCTTCGTCATACCGGAAAAGTCGGGGCCGCCTGCGGACATGAACGGGTGCGACCTCGCGTCCTGTCCAATCGACGGCCCCGACGCCGACACCGGTCCTGATCGACCCGGCGGCGGCAAGCAGGCAGTGCGCGGTCTTCGTCAACAACGATCCAGAGCCCGCCACAGGGGCGGACGGGCCATGATCGAGAGAGGAAGCTGCCTGCACAGGTTTTTTCTGGGGGCCCCATGTTGCAGGCGGATTTCACGGATGTCGCGCCCGGATGTCAGCGGGCCAATGGGCTGAAATGCTGTTGGCGCGCGGCCTTGCTATCACTCCATGATGCACATATCACCTTGCACCATGGACCTCGATACCTCGATCTTGATCGTGGATGACGATGACGGCATTCGCGGCCTGATCAGCGATTTCCTGCAGAAGCACGGTTATCGCACGGACACCGCCGCGGATGCCCCCACGATGCGCGCCATGCTGGCGCAGCAGCGCTATGACCTGATCGTGCTCGACGTGATGATGCCGCGCGAGGACGGGCTGACCGCCCTGCGCCAGCTGGGCCCGGACGCGCCCCCCGTCATCATGCTGAGCGCGGTGGGCAGCGATATCGACCGGATCGTCGGGCTGGAAATGGGCGCCGACGACTATCTGGCCAAACCCTGTAACCCGCGCGAGCTGCTGGCCCGCATCCGCACGGTGCTGCGCCGTGAGGCACGCGCGGGCTCCGCCACCGGCCAGACGACGGCATCGGAGGCCGCGCCCGCGGAGCCGGCCCAGCCGGTGCTGCATTTCGCCGGTTGGCAGCTGGACATCGGCATGCGTCTGCTGATCGATCCCGCCGGGCAGGCGATCACCCTGACCGATGGCGAATTCCGCCTGATGCGCGCCTTTGCCGAACATCCGCGCCGGGTGCTGACGCGTGACCAATTGCTCGACTGGTCACGCGGGGAAGACAGCGACCAGTTCGACCGCGCCATCGACGTGCAGCTCAGCCGCCTGCGGCGCAAGCTGTCGATGGGCGAAGGCGGGCAGGATGTGATCCGCACGATCCGCAATGAAGGCTATCTCTTCCAGCCGGTGGTGACCCAGCGCGCCGGATAGGCCTTGCCGGCCCGGGGGGCGGCGATCCGGTCAGAGGTCGCCGCTGCCGCTGCCCAGGCAGGCGATATCGACGATCCGGCGCTGCCCCCCGTCCCGCCCCAGCACCACCACCACATCGATCACCGATGCGGCATAGGCCAGCGTATCGGCCCGGCTGAGCCCCAGTCCCGATTGCAGCACCATCAGCGCCAGTTGATCGAGCGCCCCGCGCGCGCTGTTGGCATGGATGGTGGAGAATGAGCCTTGATGGCCGGTGTTGATGGCACGCAGAAAGGTCACCGCCTCGCTGCCGCGCATTTCGCCCAGCACGATCCGGTCGGGGCGCAGGCGCAGGCTGGCCTGCAGCAGGTCCCCGGTGGTCACCTGCGCCTCGCCCTGAGCCTCGCGCACCGCCACCAGACCCAGCGCATTGGGCGCGCAGAGGCGGATTTCAGGCGTATCCTCCACCGCGATGATGCGATCCTGCACCGGCACGGCGGCGAGCAGCGCGTTGAGAAAGGTGGTCTTGCCCGTCGATGTGCCCCCCGCGATCAGGATCGTGCGCCGCTGCGCCGCCGCCCGCTTCAGCCAGCCGATGGGGTCGCCGTCGCGATCCGGCGGCAAGGGTGCGCGCGGCGGGAGCAAAGGGCCATCGGGGCGCCAACTGTCCAGCGGCAGATCGGGCAGGCGATGGCGGCGGATGGCCATGGCCCAATGCCGCCGCGTGGCTGGCGGCGCGACAAACTGGATGCGCGCGCCATCGGGCAGCACCGCGCCCAGCAAGGGGCTCTGCCGATTGATGCCCTGATGGCTGATGCGCGCCACCTGCTGGGCCAGTCGGCCAAGGTGTCGGTCAGTCAGTTCGGGAACGGCGTGGCAGGCCATGGCGGCCTGCCCAGCAGCCTCCACCCAGACCTCGCCGGGGCGGTTGACCAGAATTTCGGTCACCTCCTCCCGGTCCAGAAAGGAGCGCAACGGCTCCAGAGCGGCGGCGAGGAAAGCCCCCTCAGCGACGATGGCGCTCATGGCTCGACGGTCGAGAAATCGAGATCGCGCGCGATGAACACGCGGATCGGCGTGCCCACCCGAATGCGCACGGTGGGCGGGATCTGCGCATCGCGCTGCGCCGCGACCGAGGCCGCGCTCTGCCCGCTGGAGCCGATCACGACACTGGTGCCGGAGCCCACCAGCGCCCCCGCCCCGCCCAGCACCGAAAGGATCGCGGCAGAGCCGAAGCGTTTGAAGAAATGACCGTTCACCTCGCCCGACAGGCCCGAGCGGCCCGAAAACTCCACCGCCGGCGAGCCCAAAGCCACACTGACGCCATCGGGGCGGATCAGGCGGCTCCACATGACATAGGCCCGCGTCTGCCCGACGGCCAGGCCACTTTTGTACTGGCCGATCAGCCGCGAGGAGCGAGGCACCACCACCTGCGATCCATCGAAGGAGCGAATATCCTGCGTGACCACGGCCCGCACGAAGCCGGGCAGATCGCTGTCGATGGCGGTTTCCAGAATGGCCGGGATCAGCGTTCCCTGCGTGAGCGTGAACGCCGGATTGGCCAGACGGCTGGCGCTGGCGGTTTCCACACCGCCGCCCGCGATGCGGCTGGCGAAGGCGTCGTTCTCGGCCAGCGGCCCGGCTGCCGGGGCCGCGCCGGGGGCGGTGGGTTTAGTCGCAACTGCCGGGATCACATCCATCGGCGCATCATAAACCATCACCGGCGAGGCCAGATGATCGGGCGCCACGACTCCCGCTTTCGCCAGCGCGGCCTGCTGTGCCGGTGTCAAAGCGGGCGGCGGCGTCATCGAAGCGCTTGCCGGAATAGCGTTTACAACTGCGGTTGGCGTGGGCGACAACGCCGGGGTGGATGCGACCTCGTCATCTGCGCGAACAGGCTCTGCCGCCGGGGCTCGTCCGAGGGAAAGGAACGTGACCGCGCCCAGCGTCAGTGCAATGGCGGCGCCCGCCAGAAGGCCCATCCGGTCGCTGCGCCGCGTAGCACTGGCCACCACGGGAAAGCTGTTGGTGGAGGCCTCCGCCAAATCCTCATCCGACAGGCTGGCGCGCGGATCGTTGCGGGCGGAAAGGGGCTGTGAGCTCATCGCAAAGAGGCTTTCATCGGCAGGCGGTGGCATCGGGACAGTGCTCCAGCGTGGCGGTGGCATTGCCCGCGCGCAGGATCAGCCGCAGGGGCAGGCCATCGATCACGATCAGCCCGTCGCGCATGGCATAGTTGACCGGGCCTTCGGTCTTGCCGTCGCTGGCCAGCACGGCGGGCAGGTCCCGGCCCTGCGGCCATGACAGATAGGCCGAAGTACCGTCATCGAACACCCGGTCGGGCAACAGAGCGGTGTCACCGCCCCGTTTCCACGCGAAATTGAGGCGGGGCATGGCGGCCGGTTCCTCGGGTGCGGCTGGTTTGTCCGGTGCGGCGGCGTTGGGCGCAGGCGCGGGCGGATAGGCGAAGCTGACATGATAGAGCGGCGTGCCTTTCGCCGAAGCATGCAGTTCGAACAGGTAGATGTGCCTGTCGGTGATCACCGTCATATTGGTGACCGGAGCGCGGGCACTGACGGGTTTCAGGAATATCAGATTGGCACGACGGTTGGGCGTCACCTGCCACAAGGCGGAATCCCCGATGGCGATGTTCTCGACCCGCTCGTCAGGCGACATGGCGATGGCCGCCTCGAAACCGGGGGTGGTGGTGATCGGCACCACCACGCCGGGCTGCCATGGCAGTTCCAGCACGCGGCGGTCGGCGGCCGGAGCAGGCTGGGCGATCAGCAGCGCCAGCGGCAGGACAAATATGCGCGGGGTCATGAGCGTGTCTCCTGCCAGGGTGCGGGTCGGCGCAGGCTGCGCCCGACCTGTGCCGCGCGGCTGGTCCCCTGCCCCCCGACCGGCGTGGTGGCGTTGGTGATGGTCGTGATCGAGGACGACGCGGCCCCGCCGGTGCGGTGCCCAATCGCCATCACCATGTCGCGCACCCTTTCATCGGCCTGTGTGTGAGCCGCACCGAGCGCTGTTCCCGCGCGCGGGGAGGCAAAGGATTGTGCCTGCGATCGCGCATGATAGGCCGTCTGAGCAAAGCTCTGGCTCGCCTGCCTGGGAGCCGCCGCATCGGGCGAGAAGATCCGCCACTGCCCGGTGATATGGCCCGCCACCTTCAGCGACAAACCCATCAGAGCCGCATGGATGATTGCTGCCATCAGCACTGTGACGGCCTGCGCCATGGGGATATCGCCGGTGTCCAGTGCCGTAACCATCGGCCCAAGCACACCCACGGCGCCCACGCCGATCAGCACCGCAAACAGCGGCACCAGCGCGAACAGCACCGTCGCCTTCAGCCAGCCCTCGGCCAGCCCGCGCCCGCCACGAAACAGCGCCAGCACCACAAAGACCGGCCCCGCCGCCAGCAGGGCCGCCAGCACGATGCGGCTGGTGACCAGCACGCCCACCGTGCCCAACAGGAAGATCAGCGCAGCCCATGTCAGCAAATCGGCGGGCGTGGTGCCCTTGGCGTCACCCTGAGCCGCACGGGCGCGTTCCGCAGCCTCGCTGATGGCGGTGAAGATGTCGTCCAGCCGACCGGCAAAGGCGTGGGACGCGCTGCCCTTGATGCCCAGCATGGCGCCGGCCAGTTCGTCTGGCCCGGCGGTCAGGGCGCTCCAGACCACCGTCTGATAGGCGGCCCAGCTGGTGGCGAAGGTCAGCACCAGCCCCAGCACCACAAAGCGTGGCCCCAGCGTGCCCAGCCCGATCGTCAGCCGCCCGCTGAGCAGGCCAAGCGCCAGAAAGCCGACATAGAGGGTGAGTGCAATGGTCAGCGCCGCCGTCAGCGCGCCATGCGTGCCGAACAGGCGGGAAAAGGCGCTGGCCGTGGCCTGCGCGGAAAGGCAGTCGACCGCCCGCAGGCTGTCGGCGATGCTGAGGCCCGAGGGTGAGGCGATGGCCGGGCAGGTCATGCCGCTTCCTCCGCTATGCCGGGCCAGTCCGCGCCGGTCAGCGCAGGCAGCCAGAGTGCGGGGTCATTCCCGAGCTGGGCACGTAGCGCATCGAGCTGGCGCACGCTGCCCTCCCGCCCGGACAGCACGGTGAGAAAAGGCGCCATACCCTCCATATCCAGCCGCACAACGGCGGAGTCCTGCCCCTGGCGGATAAGAAAACAATGGCTCGCCACCGGCAGGGCGCGGATCAGCTCAAGCTCATGGGCGGAAAGGCCGAAGCCTTCGCAATAGTCCTCGGCCCGGGCGCGGGCATTGGGGGTGAAGATCATGGTGGCGGTCTGCTCGACCAGCGCGGCGGCGATGCCGCTGTCCAGCGCATCGCGTGCCGATTGGGTGGCGAAGCCGACGATGGCATTGCGTTTGCGCAGCGTCTTGAGCCAGTCGCGCAGCCGCGCGGCGAAGATGGGGTCGTCCAGTGCCTTCCAGCCCTCGTCGACAAGGATCATGGTGGGCGATCCGTCCAGCCGCTCCTCGATGCGGTGGAACAGATACATCAGGGCAGGGGTGCGCAAGGCGGGCGTATCGAGCAGGGCGGTGATGTCGAACCCCAGCACGCGCTGGTCGAGGTCGAGCCGGTCCTGCGCATGGTCGAACAGCCAGCCTTGCACGCCGCCCCCCACCCATGGGGCAAGACGGCTGGCCAGATCGCCGGGGCGCGGGCGGTGATGCCCGGCCAGCAGCTCGCCCAGATGCGAGAGGCGGCGCAGGGGCGGCGCGTGATCGTAGAGCGTCTCCACCGCATCGGCGATGGTGGCCAGCTCGCCCGGATCGCCAGCATCCAGCAGGCAGGCGAGGAAATCATGCAGAAAGGCGCGGTTGCCCGGTGTGTCTGGCAGGCTCAGTGGATTGAAACCGGTGGACTGGCCCGGCACCAGCCGCGTGTAATGCGCGCCCATCGCGCGCAGGAAAATTTCTGCGCCGCGATCCTTGTCGAAGAAGACGGTGCGCGGGGCCACCTTCTGCGCCTGCGCCGTCAGGAAATTGAGCACCACCGTCTTGCCGCTGCCGCTGGGGCCGATCACGGTGAAATGGCCCAGATCGCCCTGATGGAAATTGATGTAGCGCGGCGTGGCGCTGGTGGTTTCCAGCACGCTGATCGCATCGCCCCATTGGTTGCCCCGCGCCTGCCCCGGCGCAAAGCCATGCAGCGAGAGGAACCCCGCCGCATTGGTGCTGGAGATCATCGCACGGCGCACGGCATAGCTCTCATTGCCGGGGAATTGTGCCCAGAAGGCGGGCTCCAGATTGACATCCTCGCGCACGGCGATGGCGCCTGTTTCGGACAGGGCATGGCGGACGGCGGAACAGGCGGTTTCCAGCGCGGCAAGTGTTTCGGCGCGCACCATCACGCTCAGATGATGGTCGCCAAAGCCCGCCTGCCCCAGCCCCAGCGCATCACGCGCCGCGCTCATCTGCGCGCGTTCGGCCAGAGCATCGGCATCGGCGCTGGTCAGGCGGCGGATGGCCAGATCGATCCTCTCGCGCGCCACTTGCCGGTCGGCGGGGGCATAGGTCTGGGTCAGCACCATGGGGGCGGGCACGCGCAGCATGGCGTCCACCAGACCCGCGCGGGTGGTATCGGGATAGTCCTTGATCGAGAGGATCGCCGCGACATCGCGCGCATCGGGACGGCGCGTTTCCAGCGCCTCCAGCCCGAAGGAGACGCGGGCATAGGGCAGATGATGGCCCAGATCGACACCCTCCAAGGGCCGGGCCACCGCCTGCCAGTCGCCGTTGTAGATGGCCGAGAGCAGTTCGAGCGGCTCGGAGCGGCCATCGGGGCACCCCAGCAGCCTTGCGCCATAGGGGGCGAGGCCGGAGAGCAGCGCCTCGCTGGCGGCGGAGAGTTCACGGCGTAGGGCCGGATCGGCCTCAGGGCTTACCCTGCGGCCAAGGCGTTCGAGCAGACCCACCTTGCCGCGCGGCGGGCGGCGCACCAGCGTCACGAACTGCTCATTGATGAAAAGCTGGCGATGCGAAAGCTGGTCTTGCCATGCCCCGTCGAGCGCCGCGGAGAAAGCATCGGGGAAACGCGCGGGCAGCGCCACGGAGACGGCGCGGCGCACCACATGGTGATAGAGCACAAAGCCCGCATCCAGCGCCGAGCGCAGCATCACATCGCGCACCGCAAGCATATGGTCGAGATGCTCGGCATCCTCGGTTTCGAAGGGCAGGCCGGGCACCACCAGCACCTGCATCAGCGCCCCATCGCGCAGGCGCAGCGTCTGGGGATCAAGATGAGCGGCATAGGGCAGACGGTCGCCCGCGCGGGCTTCTCGCGCGCTCCATGCGGCGGGGCCCAACCAGCCTCGGGGCCATGTGCGGTCAGGGCGCATAGGAATTGCACCCCCAATGTCGCCAATTGCGCACGCGCGGGCAGCGGCTGACGCGGGTCAGCCACAGGTCGAACACACGCGGTTCGCGCAGGCAGGCCAGATAGCCCGCGCCATGGAGGACCAAGGCCAGTGGCAGAACCCAGAAGCTGCGCAGCACCAGAAAGGCCTCGGTGGTGGCCGCCATGTTGATGACGAAAAAGGAAAAGGTGACGCCGCCGAACATCTGCGGCCGGGTCAACACCCGAAACACCGGCGCACGCCCCAGCCCCGCCATGGCGCTCAGCCGCCCATGCTGGCGGCGGACTGGATGCCCGCCACGATGCTGGCCGCGCCGAACAGGATGAAGCAGCCCAGAATGACCGTCGCCCCGAAGCGCCAGTTCATGCGGCCCGTCAGCATCATGAAACCCACCATGGCCACGGCGATCACCGCCACGGAGGTCGCCACCTGCCCCAGCAGCGTGTCGCGCACCCAGGTCAGCGCCGAGACGATGGGACCTGAGCCAGCAGGCCCTCCACGGCTAGCCGCGAAGGCCGGTGTGGCCCAGAGTATGACGGACAGGGACAGAATGGTGCGCCTCATTGGCCGTCTCCGGATGTCGTGGCGATCAGGCGGTCGGTTATGGCGCGGACATAGTTGCGGGTTTCCGCGATGGCGGGCACGCCGCCAGCCCGCTCCACCCGTCCGGGCCCAGCGTTGTAGGCCGCCAGCGCAAGCTCCAGATTGCCGCCGAAATGGTCAATCTGTTCGCGCAGATAGCGCGCGGCGCCATGGATGCTGGCCTGCGGATCGCGTGGGTCCACGCCCAGATGGCGGGCCGTGGCGGGCATAAGCTGGCCCAGCCCGACAGCGCCCGCGCGTGAAACGGCATTGGGGTGCCAGCGGCTTTCCTGCCAGATCAGCGCCCCAAGCAGAGCCGGGCTGAGCGACTGGCGGGCGGCTGCGGCCTGCACCGTGGCGGCATAGGAAGCAGGCGCGAAGGAAGCGGTTGGGGCGGTAGCGCGGGCCTTCGCGACAGGCTCGGCGCCTTCCTCGCGCCATTGCACAGTCATGGCGCCCCGACGCCAGCTTTGGCCACCATCGGGGGCGATGTCGAGAACATCGGCATGGGCCGAACCGGGCCAGCAGACCCATGCTGCCAGAAGAGGAATAAGATGTCGCATCCTGCTTTGCTGACGCGGCCCAATTGCAGCAGGATTTCACCTTTGTTGCAGATGATCAGCCGATCACCATCGGCGCTCTTCTCCTGAAATTCGCAGGAAACACAGGCGCACAAGACTTGGCAGGATCAACCCACTGCTTCAGGAGAAAACCCCATGCGCGAGAGCGACAGGGACGAGGATCACGCTCACGGTCTGATGAGCGACCTGCCTGCCCTTGAAAAACTGACCCTGGCGCGGCGGCGCGCGCTGATGTGGTTCGCTTCAGCGGGCACGATGGCCACAGTCGCGGCCTGCGGCGATGGCAGCGGCACCTCCTCGTCGAGCAGCTCGTCCTCCTCTGCCGCATCGAGCAGTTCGTCCGCTGCTTCCTCGGCATCATCCTCGGCCAGCAGCAGCACTTCGACGACTTCAGGCAGTTGCGTGGCGGATTCGGTGGAAACAAACGGCCCCTACCCGGCTGACGGCACCAACACCTCCGCCGGGGCCACTTCCAACGTGCTGACCGTCAGCGGTGTGGTGCGCTCGGACATTCGCTCCAGCTTCATTTCCTCCACCACCACGGCTTCGGGAGTGCAGGTGAAGTTGACGCTGACGCTGGTGAATGTGAACTCAAGCTGCGCGCCGATCTCGGGCGCCGCGATCTATGTCTGGCACTGCGATGCGGCCGGGCTCTATTCGCTCTATTCCAGCGGCGTGACCACCGAGAGCTATCTGCGCGGCGTGCAGGTTACAGATGCCAACGGAGAGGTAACCTTTACCACCATCTATCCCGCCTGCTATTCGGGGCGCTGGCCTCATATCCATTTCGAGGTCTTCCTGAACGGGCTGGGCACCTCGCCCAAGGGCACCACCTCCTCGCTGATCTCACAGTTGGCGATGCCTGCCGCGATCAACACCGTCGTCTTCAACAGCGATTCCCGTTACAGCGCCAGCATCAGCAATTATTCGAAGATCTCGCTGTCATCGGACAATGTATTCGGCGACAACAGTGCCGCCGTACTGGCCCAGCAGACGCCATCCATGTCCGGCAGCATCGCCAACGGATACACGGCCACCGCCACAATCGGGATTGCTGTTTGAGGATTCAGGTCATTCTCAAGCGTGAGCGGCGATGAAAATGCACTGACGAAGAGCGTTAAAGAAATTCGCCAACCCCACCCTATTCTTTGGAGAATACATGAAAATAAATTCAATATCCGCATTCGTAATGGACCCCATTTGGAAGGGTGGCGAGTGACTGTATTTCCTAAGGCGAATTTCCAGTGATCGAATAATCAAGAGGTGATTTTCACAATCCATGACTTAAGTGCGTCAACCCAATATCAGCAGTGATAGATGCAAAATTCGAGAAATTTCTCAGTCACATCCTCAAACCGATCATCCCGACTGGATAGAAACGGTACATCATGCTAAAGATTTCTCCCAACTTTTGCGCCTTGCCCGATAGGGCACCCGCGCACAGCAACGATGACAATCCGGCATATCGAGAGATATTTATAGCGTTCGCAGGTTTCGTGCTTGCCGCTTTGCTGATCCGCGGATCAACGTTTGGCTACCCTTTATTGCATATCGACGAGCAATTTTATTTGTTGGTCGGTGATCGCATGCTACATGGGGCGCTGCCATTCGTAGATATCTGGGACCGCAAACCGATAGGGCTTTTTGTCATATACGCCGCCATCAGATTGCTGGGTGGGTTAGGCGTGGTGCAATATCAGCTCGTGGCAACAATGTTTGCGGTTTGCACTGCACTGACAATCTATCGGATTGCGCGGATGGTGGCAAAGGCACCGGGCGCCTTTTGCGCAGGCCTTGGTTATTTGCTCTGCCTGTCTGGTTATCTCTGCTTCGGTGGCCAAGCTCCTGTATTTTTCAATTTGCCTGTGGCGCTGGCCGCTTTGCTTCTCTGTCGCCTGATCACTCAGGGCGCGCACGCCCGGTTGCTTAGCGGTGGTCTAGCTGTGATGGCCTTGATAGGTCTTGCCCTGCAGATCAAATATACCGTATTGTTCGAGGGGATTGCTTTTGGCTTAGCGCTGATGTGGCTGGGATGTCAGCAAGGCTGGTCAAAACTTCAGCTTGCAATGATCAGTTCTGGATGGGTGGCGATGGCTTTGCTCCCAACGTTCGCCGCTTTCGCCTTTTATATCACGATTGGTCACGGACATGAATTCGCTTATGCGAATTTCCAATCCATTTTCGCCCGATCGAAAGATGCCGAAGACGCTTTTAGCCGCTTAGCAAAGGAAATGGGGGCGCTGTTACCCATTTGGCTTGCTATCTTTTTAGCACCAAGTATCCTTATGCAACCGATTCACCAGAACCAGCGAGTGATAGCCTTTCTTCGGTTCTGGTCGGCAGTCGCCATTTTTGGCTTTCTGATGTTTGGCGTGTGGTACGATCATTATGTCGCACCTATGCTAGTCCCTCTCTGCATCCTTGCCTCTCCCGCGCTCGGCCGTCGGTGGCGAGATGGAATGCTTTTCACGGTCGCATTTCTCCTCGTTGGCATTGGGGCCGCCTTTGGGGTGACCCGTTACACAATGCATCATCAAGGAACCATCGAACAGGTGGAGAAGCTCGCTGCCATCATTGATCGAGAGCGTAAAGGTGCTTGCGTCTACATCAATGAGGGCGATCCGATTCTCTACCAATATACTCACGCCTGCCTCGTCACCCCTTACATATTTCCCAACCACTTAAATGGTACGGTTGATTTTTACGCGCTAGGCGTCGATGGCATGGGTGAAGTACATCGTATAATGAATAGTCATCCCCGAGTGGTAGTGATGTCCAGCGAACCATCTTCAATCCCGCCGAACTGGCCGGTACGCCTCTACATCAAAGGCGTGCTTCAGCGAGATTATCGACTCGCTGATCATACAGTCGTGGGGTGGCGGACATTCTTGATATACCGCTTAAGATAATATTGAAAATCGATGAGGCGCTAGGTATTTACAGAATGAAGTTTTGATCAATCTACGCAACCATATCGATGATTTCGATATATAAATAATAATTTAATTAAATATGATGATAAAGTTATAGATTTTTGGCAGCTGTGACAGAATTGATCAAGGCATTTGGCGTAACAATCATGCATCACATAATGGCGACATGGCGATTTTGACGTGTTTCCGGCAGCAATAAATTTCTGGTATTTTTCCTCGAGACGAGATTTATATCGAGCGGCGAACAGTAACGCATGTAAAAAGCTTGCCAAACGTTGGCGCGGCCGCCGATCTTGCCCCGCGGTGTAGTGTAGCTGGGGCGATTTCGGCTGAGGGCGAAATGACACCCTGAGCGAACGCGGGCAAGTGGGCGGATTTTCGGCAGGCCTCTTCTGGCAAAATGCCATAAGCAACTGTGATGCCTATGAAGCCAACGAGGTTTTAATCGACAGTGGCGTGCTATGGCGGTTTTTAAATTTCGGAAGGCGACTGAAGCAGATCCGCTGCGAGGCCGGGTTCCAGCTGAACACTACGACATTGTAAGCGAGAGTGAGGTCTTCGGCACCATCCAGCTACGTCTCGGAAACACTGACTATATGCGTTTTTATGGCTGCCACGTCGGTTATAGCGTTGAACCGCAATATCGCGGTCATGGATGCGCCGGTGCAGCAATCAAGAAACTAAATTCGATCGAGCGGCGACACAGTTTTCATGAAATCTGGATCACCTATCGTCCGGATAATCTCGCCCCTTAGCGCACTTTGGAAAAATCGGACGCGACCTATGAGAGAACGATCAATGAGCCCGTAGACAGCGATCTATATGCGCGCGGTGATTTGCAGATGCGCCGATATTGCCTAACGATTGGCCTGTAAGAATTGCCGCTTTCAGAATAGGGCGCTACCAGCAGCAAAGACGGGTCAGCGGGGCTGCCTTTACAAACTTATTGGGCGTGGATCAAATGACGGTCAGCTTCTCGGGGTAACGCCCGCCCCTCCGGCAGAATAGTCGCCAGGTTCCCTGCCGCGCTCAGTGGCAAGTAAGGCGAACAAGGCGGTCCAACGAATGCGCACGGAGCCCAAGCCGGATATGGGGACCAATGGTGCTGTCACCAACAACTCTGTCCCGGTTTCGCCCCGGCACGACCATCGCCCATCCCGGTGTACCGCGCTCGGTAAATGCGGCCTCCAAGTCAAATTCCGCGTATCTTCGGCCTCCCGGCTAAAAAACAAGCTGATGTTCCAAAAGGCATTCTTGGGGCGCGGTGGGATCAATGCCCGTTCCAGAGGGACCCTTGGATCGCGCTGCTCTGGCGTGTACCCAGAACCGCTTCAGCGCGCTTGATCCAATGGCTGTTAGGCACTCTGCGCTGACCTAGCTGCCGTTTCCGGGTCCGATTGACCTCGTCAAAAGCTGCCGCTCATACACCTTCCTTGCAGAGCCTTGATTGTCAGGCGTTGGGACAGACCCGCCGTATGCGAGGCCATCGGCAAACGGCGACTTCCACCGCAGCCTGCCATTCCGGACCAAGTTTGGCCCTTCCCTCGTAGATTCGGAATTACCATGGGGATCGGGAAAGAGGGTCGTGTCCTTAGGTTTCCAGAACGAAATCCTACAAAGACTGTCGAAAGTAGACAACCCGTTCCGTCTCAACGAAACCGATGGCCGCGTGGAAGGCATGGCTTGCATGGTTGTCTAGGGGTGCGTCAGACGCGAGTTCAGCGCAGCCACGTTCCCGTGCCCAACTCTGCACCGCCAGCGCGAGCCTCGTGCCGATCCCTGTACCTCGACGTTGCGGGCTAACATAGATGCCTTCAAGGAAAGCCACCGGCGAAGTATCGCAACCGTTCACGTAGTCGTAACGCAACTCGGCCTCTGCAAAGCCGAAAGGGCATCCCTTTTGGTCCGAAGCGACGAACGCAGCGGACACGTCAAGGCCTCTACCAAGCATAGCCACCACTTCCGCGCGATGCTCATCCACTGACCCATCCGGCCAAAGCTCTGCCCTCATGGCAGCTAAGGCATCTATGTCGAGTTCAACGGCGGTTCGAACAATCATGACAGAACTGTGCATCAAGATTGCGGAGGTTGGCAATCCCCGGTCGGCGCTTTCCCGATTCCTGAAAACGACTGTCGGCGAGGACGGCCCGGGACTTCCCCTTGGGCAAACTGGTAATGGCCATATGTCGTCGAGATCTGCCGGTTTGGTGCTGCCGCGCCTTGTATCGACGGGTCTCTGCAATCTCCTCTTCTAGTTCTTGATTGGGGACCGTAGCAGAAATATCTATAGATAAGCGGTACCGCATCCTTTCCGCGCGAACCGCCTTTCCCCCGTGGGCTAGCAAGGAAGCTGACATGAGCACGCTTATCGAGAAACTGTCCTGGCGCTATGCGACCAAAAAATACGACCCTGCCAGGACTGTCTCGACCGAGAGCATCGAGCGGATCATTGAGGCCGTTCGGCTGACCGCCACGTCGAGCGGACTCCAGCCCTTCGAACTGCTGCTGGTGACCAATCCCGAGATCCGCGAAAAGATCCGCGCAGTGTCCTGGAATCAGGCGCAGGTCACCGATTGTTCGCATCTGCTGGTTTTCGCGGCCTGGGACGACATCACCCCCGAGCGCGTCAACATGATGTTCGATCTGACCAATGAGGTGCGCGGCTTTATCAACGAGGGCTGGGAAAACTACCGGCAGCAGTTGCTGAGTATCGTTGCCGGTCGCGGCACCGAGGCCAATTATCAGGCCGCAGCCCGCCAAGCCTATATCGGATTGGGATCAGCACTCGTGGCGGCAGCCTTCGAGGAGGTGGATGCCACGCCGATGGAAGGCTTCGATCCCGAGGCCGTTGACGAAATCCTTGATCTGAAGGCTCGCAATCTACGCAGCGTGATCCTGCTGCCGCTGGGCTATCGGCAGGAAGAAGGCGACTGGCTGGTCAACCTCAAGAAGGTTCGCCGTGACCGGGCCAGCTTCGTCACTGAGGTCCAATAATTATCGCACAGGATGGTGGCATCTTTCACGAGATTGTCACCATCCCGCCGCTCACGCTGAAATGCGGACATTCCAACCTTCATACCCAGGTCTTCAATCCTGCCCTCCATTCATCACTCTCTTCCGAGATCTTTTGGGGTGGCCTGTCGATCCAGCCCCGCAGCTTCGCCCTTACGCCGTATCCTCGGACGGGTCCGCAGAAGGCCAGATGACATCCAGCCTCGTCTCGCTGATCCGCCATGCGCCATCGATCCTGCGATAGCGATCATGGTATAGGCCCAGCAACAGCAGCGGGTTGGGATCGAGCTTGGATGCCGTTTCGAAATCCACCAGATAGCAGCTCCCCTCTGCCGTATCAGGCCCGGTCAGCGCCACCTGATGGTTGGCGATGACATGCAGGAAGGGATAATGGTTGCGACCATCGCGGTCGAATTGGCGATAGGCCTCGGCCAGCCCGGCCTTGATCGTGTCGATCCCTTGCATCGCGCCGATGGTCACCTCCACCAGCGCATCCACGGCAAAGACTCGATCCAGCCCATCAATGTCGCCGCTGTCGAGCGACTGGGAGTATCGCAACCGCAATTGCCGAATGTCCTCGATGTCCAGCAAGGCTGCGAGGCGCATCTCCATGGAGGTCATTGTTCCCTCGCTCACGCTGCGCTTCCCGCTTCGGTGTGTTCAGCCCATGTCGGGTAATCGGTATAACCCTTTTCACCCGACGGGCCGTACCAGGTGGCACGTTCAGGCACCGCGAGGGGATGACCATGCTTCAGCCGGTCGACCAGATCGGGGTTGGCGATAAAGGGGCGACCAAAAGCGATAAGGTCAAGATCGCCCGACGCCAAAGCGCGCTCGGCACTGTCCCGGTCAAAACCGCCCGCCGCCATCAACGTACCGCGATAGGCCTGACGGAAGGCATGACCGAAACCCTCGGGCATCTTTTCGGCGCCAATCGTCAACTGGTCGCTCAGATGCACATAGGCGAGCGGGCGCTCGTTGAAGGCCGCCGCCGCCGCAACCCAGGTCTCGGCCTCATCGGCATAGGGCTGCATGTCGAACAGGCGACCGAAGGGCGAGATGCGAACCCCGACGCGATGGCCGCCCACCTCAGCGATCAGCGCATCGAGCGTTTCCAGCATGAAACGCAGCCGGTTCTTGATCGAGCCACCATAGCAATCCGCGCGCTGATTGAGCGCACCATTGACGAATTGTTCGAAGAGATAGCCATTGGCGCCATGCAGTTCGACGCCATCGAAGCCGGCATCCACCGCCATGCGCGCCGCGCGTACGAAATCCCGCGTGATCGCCGCGACCTCCCCGGTCTCGAGCGCGCGCGGCTCGCTCACCGGCACGAGGCCGGGCTGGCCATCCGCGTCATAGGAAAAGGCGCAGGACGCGGCCCCCCGCGTGGCGGCGGGGGAGACCGGCGCCTTGCCATCGGGCTGAAGCGAGCTGTGCGAGACGCGGCCGACATGCCAGAGCTGGGCGAAGATCCGGCCTCCCTCGTCGTGAACGGCATCGGTCACCCGCCGCCAGCCGGCGGCCTGCTCCGCTGTGTAAAGCGCGGGGTTGAAGAGATAGCCCCGCCCCTCCATCGAGACCGGGGCGCCCTCGCTGACGATCAGCCCGGCGCTCGCGCGCTGGCGGTAATAGAGCACGGTCAGCTCGTCCGGGATCGTGTCGATGGCCCGGGCGCGCGTCATCGGGGCCATGACGATACGGTTCGGCAGCGGGAGACCGGCGAGGTCGAATGGCGAGAAGAGCTGGTTCAAGGTGCATTCCTTGCAAAGCGATGGCAGCAGGTTCCCGATGATCTATCCTGCGATCTGTGCGAAATAATCCCCTTGCGAGGCACATCACTTCATCCCACAGTTCCGGAATGATCCATCAGGACCGCTTCACAGGGCTCGCCGAATTCGTCACCACCGTGCAGACCGGCAGCTTTACCGCCGCAGCGTCTCATCTCGGCCTGACGAGTTCGGCCATCGGCAAGAGCGTTTCGCGCCTTGAGGCGAAACTCGGCATCAAGCTGCTGCACCGCACGACACGGCGGCTGACGCTGACCCCTGAGGGCCAGGACTATTTCACCGCCTGCCAGCGCATTCTCGAGGATCTGGACGGGGTCGAGACCGGCATCACCACCGGGCGCGACAATCCGGTCGGCACGATCCGCCTCAACCTGCCCGCCGCTTTCGGGCGCCGCCATGTGATGCCGGTGCTGATGGAGCTGACCGCCCGGCATCCGCGCCTCGATCTGTCGGTAATGTTCTCTGAACGCACCAGCGACATCGTTGACGAAGGGATCGATCTGGCGGTGCGGATCGGAACTCTGGGCAATGATGCCGACCTGACTGCCAAACGGCTTGGCACCCAACGGTTGCTGATCTGCGCCTCACCGGCCTACATTGTGGCACATGGCGCGCCAGCGACGCTGGACGCGTTGAAGCAGCGCGATTGCATCATTGGCTGGCGTCGGATTCCGCGGCCGACTTGGCTGCTGAAGAACGAGGTCGGGGATTGTGTCCCTCACGAAATCCATGTGCGGCACGAATTCAGCGACGGCGATGCCATGGTACAGGCCGTGCTGGCTGGCGGTGGTTTATGTCAGCTGCCCACATGGCTGATTGCACAGGAATTGGCGGCGGGCCGTTTGGTTTCGGTCCTCGACCATTATGCCGGGGCCGAAATGCCGATCCACGCCGTCTGGCCGACCTCCCGCTATCTCCAGCCGAAAATGCGCACCGTCATCGACGCGCTGACCGAAGCAGCCCACAGGCCCGGATCGGGTTTTGAGGCCTAAAAGCCCTTAAACGCAGCCTCTTGCTGCTCGCACAGTCGGACAAAGGCGACGTTCGCTGACAAAGCCGCCATACAGGGCCTTAAACGCGATCGTCACAAGCGGGCCTTCATTCATCCAACACTCCAGAGCTGAACCCTCCGGCAAATCCGGAGCGGTTCACCCCCTCCAAGCCGCTCAATGCTGCAATCCTCGACTTCATTGACCGACCAGCGAACGTATCTCGTGTCATTGAGGCCAGAAGGCTTTCCCGCCTGCCTCACCCTATGCCCTACAGATAAGTGTTTTTGAACGTTTCGCAGTTTAATGAGAGGTATGCTTACCTTCCGCTCATGTTTACTCGCCATGCTATTGGGCAGTCTGTGCTGGTTCGAATTTGGGCAGGATTACTCCGCCACAGAGTTCGGACAGATTGCCCGGGATCAAACCGACCCTCGCCCGCCCCGCCGCATTCTCATCATCGGCAACAGCCGGACATCGCACAATGACATGCCTGGCATGCTGCGCCACATTGCAGACTCTGCTGGCGCGTCGCAAAAATATGAAATCCTGCTGATCGCCCCCGATGGCTCAAGCTTTGAAAGCCTTTCTCAGGATTGGAGGGTACAACGCGAAGTCGTCCGTCCATGGGACGATGTCGTTTTTCAGGGAGAAAGCCGGGGGCAATCAAGCGAGAACCAGGCTACGAACTTCATGAGCCACGGCCTTTCATTGCTGCAATCCGTGCATCCCCGCAGCGGGCAATCGGAACTGATCGTGAATTGGGCGTATGATCGCTCCCTCTATACCAACGACGAGAGCCGGGCGGATCATTACCAGAAAATCCAGAAGGATCATCTTGAGCTGGCTCGGCGAAGCAATGCCTTGCCTGTGAATGTCGGCAACCTTTGGGAATATCTGCGCCAGAGCCAACCCGAGATTGCGCTGACCGAGGACGGCAACCATCCTACTGTGGCAGCAAGCTACTTCGTTGCCCTATGCCTCTATGAAGCACTTTCAGGGTCAGATGCGGCTAGGGTTTCATGGGCTCCGGAAAGATTATCCTCCATAACCGCAAGCAACATTCGCAACGTTGTGAGCCTGCATCGCAACGAAATCTGAGACCGCTCAAATTTGGATCTTTGTTTTCCGGCTAAACCAAGCGGTTTTCTGACAAGTCCCAGGATTACCTACGCTGACATAGCTGCCGTTCCCGGGCCCGATTGACCTAGTCAAACGCTGCCGGTGGCTCACCTCGTAGGCAGCGGTTCTGATAGGCCGCCCTTGGTAGAGTCGGGAGGTGACGCGGTGACGTGCGGCGCGCCTGTGGGGCTTGCCAGACGTTCCGTTTTCACCCCCCGCTCGGCGAACCGGGCGTGCAGATTTCCCGCACCCGGCTCTCGGACAAGACATCACGCCTTCGCCCACGACGAGCCACGTCCAAGCTTGGTCAGGCGTACGAGGCCGATGGTCTCGTAGAGGTACTCGTCTGGATAGGTCCGAGCCCTGCGTCGCTTGCCTCGATGTTTGATACGCAGCCACCGACGCACCCGCACCAACGTATAGCTGTCGACGGCCCGGTATGCCTTGCTCGTTGTGCCGACCGAGAAATAGTTGGCCCAACCGCGTAGCACCCGGTTGATCTTGGCTATCAGTACTGCGGAATCCTGCCACGTAGACGTCATCTCGGTCAGCGCGTGGATTTTCTCAACCGCGTGCTTGATGCTCTTCTTCGACGGTCGGTAGCCCATGCGGGCTCTTCCCGTCGTCGGAGAGTACATCCGACCGAATGTGTATCCCAGAAAGTCGAACGTCTCGTCCGGTACCTTGCAGATGCGTGTCTTTTCCTCGTTCACCGTCAACTTCAGTTTGCCCATCAACCTGCGCATATGGTCGAGCGCAGCTTCCGCGCTGCCCTTCTGGCACAGGATGACGAGGTCGTCGGCATAGGTGACGAGCCGAGCGCCAAGACGTTGCCCAAGACCGAGCTTCCGCCACCCCAACACGAACCGGCGCATGTACAGATTTGCCAGCAATGGTGAGATGGGTGACCCCTGCGGGATGCCGCGTCGCTGATCCTTGGCCACCGTCGTTCGTGTCTTCCTGCCTTTGTCGTCGGTTTCCTCGACAGCGCAGTCCAGCCACAGTCTGATCAGATGCAGCACGCGTGGATCGACGATCCGGCGGGCTAAGGACTTCATCAGCTCGGGATGGGGAATGCTGCCGAAGTAGTCGGCAAGGTCGGCGTCCACGACATCGGGACGACCATGGAACAGCTGATCCTCCACCTCGATCACGGCCTGCTGAGCATTACGCCCAGCTCGGTAGGCATAGATCTCCGGCGGAAGGTCGGCCTCAAAGATCGGCTCCAACACCAGCATTGCTGCTGTCATGCAGACCCGATCCCGCACGGTGGAAATGCCCAGCGGCCTGAGTTTGCCATTGGCTTTCGGTATATGGACCCGCCTGATCGGTTCCGGTCGATACGTCTCCTCTCTGATGGCACGCGCCAGTTCCGCCAGCCACCGCTCGACGCCGTATGCCTCAATATCCGCGAAGTCCTGACCGTCTATCCCCGGTGCGCCCTTGTTGGAGCGGCACTGGGCATAGGCATGCGCCAGAATGTCGTCGCGGCTGATCTTGTCGTACAGCGCGTAAAAGCGATAGTCGGCTTCCGCCTTCGCTTTCGCGTGCAACGCCGTCTGCAGTTTCTGGACGCTTTTCGGAGTTGATAGGTTTCCCAATCTCGCGGTCCCTCACTACTTGGTGCGTTCGCCTTGAACTGAGGCTCCTTCCCTCCACCGGCATTACCCGGCTTCCCCGGTACTACGGGCCTCTCCGCCACCCCACCCCGCCCGTCCCATCCCTCGCGGGCGTCCGGTTGCTCGTCCCCGAGCACGTGATGGGGTTTCCCGTGTTGCGTGCGCTTTCCTTGTGTACATGCTGCCGCCACTACCCCGGTGTGGCGGATGGGTTCAGCGTCGCTCAAACTCCCCCATCCATATCAGCCTTCCCCGGAAGTCCGGCCGGGTCGGCCCACACATCGACGTTTTCGAGGTTTGCTCAGCGTTCACTCACGTTGCGGCCTGCACACTCGCACAGTCACCTATGTGACTGTCATCCAGGGGCTTCAGACATTTCGTCACCTCCATGCCTGCCCCGGTTGCTTCCGGCTGGAGCATAGCCGGGTGGGGCTTTCACCCACTGGAAAACGCCGCCTTGGCACGGCGCACGGACAATCCCGTCATTCCGCCCTGGCTTTCCAAATGTCGGCTTCCGGCAGGAGCAGCCATTCAAGCTCGTACAGTGGAATGGCTTGAGTTAGGCCGAGACCTGCCGGTTCAAGCCCCGTCCCGCTCGCAGCAGGGCTCGCTGACCTAACGGTCATGCGCAACGATTATAACGAGCACCGTTGAATGCCGGCGCGTTTCATGGGCTTGAAACAAAGCGGCCATAAGCGGCGACCGGCGTGTTGCTATGACGATCTCCCCTCGCCCGAATCTCCGAAGCCCCACGATCCGGGCCTGGATGGCGCTGCCCGCCTGCCTGTGCACCGCCACGCCCGCCAGCGCGGGGGAAGCCTGCAAGGGCATCGCGCTGGCCCAGGCTCTGGTCGAGTTGGGCCAGAAATCGGGGATCACACTGGCCTTCAACGCCGCGCGCGTACCGCGCCGCTGCGTCTCGCGTCCGCGCGCTGCCGATCCGTTCAAGGCTCTGGCTGTACTGGCCCAACAATCGGACCTGCGTCTGGTGACGCTGCGGCCCAATCTCTACGCCCTGCTGCCGGCCGCCCCGCCGCCACCCCGCCCCATGTCTCCCCGCATCGCACAGGACGACAGGCACCAGCCCGCCCCGGCCACGCTGGCCGAACAATCCATCGTGGTGATTGCCAGAAACGCCGACAGCGAAGCGGCCTCGATGGTTGCGCGGCTGTCCACCACACCGGTCGATGTCGTCAGCGGCGAGGCGATGCGCCGCCTGCCCGCCACCTCCGCCGCCGACGGGCTGCGGCTGGTGCCCGGCCTGCAATTTGACAATGAGCGCGGCAACGGCATCTATCTCTTCGCGCGTGGGCTCGATTCCTCCTTCCATCTGGCCAAACTCGACGGGCGGACGGTGGCCATCAACGATCTGATCGAGAATGGCACGCCAATGGGCCGCAGCTTCCGTTTCGAGATGCTGCCAGCCGATCTGATCGACACGATCTCGGTGGCGAAAACCGGGCTGACCGGCGATTCCGATCCCACCATCGGCATCACCGCCGATGTGAAGACGCCGCGCCCTTTCGCCATGGGCCGCCAGATCATCCTGAAGGCCCAGCAGACGCGCAGCAGCATGCGCCCCGGCGGGGCCAACGGCTTTTCTGGGCTGGCCAGCTGGGTGAACGATGCCCGCAGCTTCGGGATTCTGGCGCAGCTTTCCAGCCAGGCGCTCAAGGTGCGCAACGATCGTTTTCTGGAATTCGAATGGGAAAAGGATGCCTGGCCGGGCGTGTTTCCCGCCGGCACCTACACGCCCGGCCGGGTGCGCCCGACCATCGAGATGGAGGACCGCCAGCAGAAATCCACCTTCATGGCGCTGCAATGGCAACCCGCGCCGGGCCACCAGATTGAGCTTACCGTGCTGCGCACCAGGCTCGATGTGCATTACACGGAATATGGCCTCGACATCTATCCCGATGACGCCACCTACAACACGCCGGTCTTCGAGGCGAACACGGCCAAGCTGGTCGGCAATACGGTGGTGGCCGGCACCATCGACAATGTGCGCTGGATGGGTTCGCTGGAAACCAGCCTGAACCGCCATGATCTGCTGGCCACCGGGGCGCATTACACGGGCTCTGCCGGGGCCTGGCAGTGGAGCGCGGATCTGGCCTATTCCAATGCCCACAGCTATCAGCCCGGCGGCCTTGGCACCTCGCGCGAGCGGATCGCGTTCTTCGCGCCGCTCACCTTCGATTTTTCGGGCGGATACAGGCAGGTCGCCTCGCTTTCCACCAACGTCAACCTGCAGGACAGCGCCACCTATCAGGGCTGGATCTACAATTACGCCCCCAAGGATTCGCTCGACACTGATGCCTCGGCCCGGCTGGATGTTGCGCGGCATCTGGACTGGGTGGCTGGCACGCTGCGCGGCGGCATCGCGCTGGGGCGGCGCACGCGGCGTTATTGGCGGCGTGATTTCTTCATCGACACGCTGGTCGGCGAAACGGGATCGGCCCTCGCCAGCCAGATCGAGGTGATGCCCATCGGCAATGCCTTTGCGGGCGCCACCTCCATTCCCACCTCATGGCTGGTGCCCAAGGCAGGGGCTTTCAATGATCTGCTCACCCCCGACCTGCTGAGTTCGCCGCTCACCGCCGACGATCTGGCCGCCACCTATAACATCATCGAGGATTCGCGCGCGGCCTATGGCGCGCTGGACATGGCGGGCCGGATCGGCCGCCTGCCCGTCAGCGGCACGCTGGCGCTGCGGGTCAACCAGACACGCCAGCTGTCGAGCGGTTATGAGGAGGTCGATAACCTCGCCTCGCCGGTGTCCTATGCCCGCACCTATACGGTGGCGCTGCCCAGCTTGGCGCTACGGCTCGATCTGGCGCCAAGCTGGGTGCTGCGCGTCGATGCGGCGCGCAGCTTCACCCCGCCCAACCTGACCGACCTCGCGCCGCGCTTCACCACTTCGCTGGAAAACCGCACCGCATCGGGCGGCAACCCCGATCTGAAGCCCTTCACGGGCACCAATGTCGATGTGGGCCTGAGCTATTACGGGCCGCGCGGCAGAACGGTGTCGCTCACGCTGTTCCAGCGCTATCTCGACAATTATCTCACCTCGCAGAACCAGCTGGTCAATGTGCCGCCCTATGGCGACCTGACCGAAACGATCACCGTCAACGGCAAGGCGGCAATCATCTCAGGCGCGGAGCTGGCCTGGTCGCTGCCCGTGCCGCTGCCCCATCCGCTGGCGGGCCGCCTGACCTTCGACGGCTCCGTCACCGCCAATGGGGTGCATGCCAGCTTCGATGCCGGAGACCGCATCATCCGCAACGAACTGGTGGGCCTCTCGCGCCTGAGCATGAGCGCACGCGGGCATTACACGCGCGGGCCTCTGGGCCTCGATCTGGCATGGTTCTGGCGCAGCCGCTACATGATCAGCTATGGCAGCAGCACCATTGGCGAGGAATATGTTGCCCCGCTTGGCACGCTCGACGGCCAGATCAGTTGGAAAGGGCCGCGCAATCTGCTCTTCGGCTTCGGCGTCACCAACATAACGGATGCCCGCAAATATCTCTATGGCGTCGATACGAACCAGCCTAATGAAATCAATACCTTTGGTCGCCGTTTCGTCCTGTCCGTCACCTGGAAGCGCAAACCCTGATGTCTGACGATCCACCAAGACCGCCCTTCAGTCAGAGGCTGGAGCAGGCGCGCAGCTTTGACAGCTTCGTGCAACGCCATCGCCAGCCACTGGAACGCTATTTCCGGCGGCGCGGCGCCACGCGCGAGGAGGCCGAGGATCTGACCCAGGGCGTGTTCCTCAAGCTGCTCGACAAGGTGAGGCTGGAAGGCACGGTGGCCGATGGATATGTCTTTGCCGCCGCCGCCAGCGTCTTTGTCGATCATCGGCGCGCCGTGGCGGTGCGCCCCTCCGCCGGTCTGGCCGTCGCGCTCGACGAACAACTGGCCTGCGAAGCGCCCCTGCCCGACCGCATCGTTGAGGATCGGGAAACTCTGCGCGTTATACGCAAGAAAATACGGGACTTGCCTTCCAAACTGTCCCGTGCCTTCATCCTTCATCGTTTCGACCAATTGTCCCAAGCCGAGATTTCCCGCCGCATGAATGTGTCCGTCAGTTCCGTCGAAAAATACATTGCCGCGGCACTCGAGACCTTGCGGCACCCGATGGCGGGCGGCGACGATGAGTGAGGCCGGGCAGGCCGGGCCCCGCGATCCCGCCTTCGATGCCATCGCCCTTCTCGTCACGCGCGGCCTCTCGGCCCCGCTGGATCAGGCCGACAGCGCCGAGCTGGACCGGCTGATCGCCGCCACGCCGGGCGGCGAGGCCTTCGCGCAGGAGCTGATCGACCAGTGGACGCTGGCCGGCATCGCCGGAAAGCCCCGGTCGCGGGTCACCGTGCCCTCCGCAGAACCCTTCGGCGAGGTCGAGCAGACGCCCTCCGATGCTCCCCGCCATGGCTGGTGGCGGCGCGGGGCCATCGCGGCGGCGCTGGCGCTGGTGGCCCTCACCGGCGGCACACTGGCCTGGCGGCAGTTCGGCAGCGGAGAAGCCAAACCCCTGCTGATCGCCGCGACCAGCGAACCGATCACCACCACGCTTCAGGATGGTTCCAGCGTCTCGCTCTCGCGCGACGGCAAAGTCGAGGTGCAGCTCAAACCGCATCAGCGCCTGCTGCGCCAGATCGGCGGCGAGGCCTATTACGAGGTCGCCAAGGATCACACCCGCCCCTTTACCGTCGAGGCTTCGGGTTACCGCGTCACCGCGCTGGGCACCCGCTTCAATGTGGCGCCAGGCCCGGCGGGGCTGGTGGTCGACCTGCTGTCGGGCCGGGTGCGGATCGAGACCGCGCGCGGCGGCGATGCGCCGGTGTTCCTCACCGCCGGGCAGCGTTTTATCGGCGGGGCCCATCCGCATGTCGCCCCCGCCGATCCCTCCGCCGCCGACTGGCGGACAGGGCGGCTGGTGTTCAACGATCTGCCGCTGGCCGAGGTGGCGCAGCGCCTGTCGGGCTACAGCGGGCGGCGGATCGGCATCGGCGGCCCCGGCGTGGGCGCGCTGCGCTTTTCGGGCGTGCTGCGCTGGGACCGGCCCGAGGACTGGGGCGCCGCCTTCGAGGCCACGCTGCCGGTGCGCGTCGAACAGGCGCCCGACGGGATCGAGATCACCAGCAGGGGCGGCTGAGCCCTGCCCGCTCCGAATTTTGTTGTGACATTTGTGTGAAAATTTTGGGGGTGGCGCCGGCACCCCCGTTTTCCCCCGCGAGGCCGCCTGATCGGGCCGCCCTCTCGCATCTTCATTGGGGACACATATGTCATTTTCTTCCTGTCGAGCCGCGCTGGGCGTGGCCAGCCTTTCGGTCATGGCGCTGGCCTTGGCCGCACCGGTGCTGGCCCATGCCGCCACGGATGCCAACACCGCCGGTGCCGCCAGTTCCGCCGCCACTACCGCTGACGGTCAGGGCGATGGCAGCATTCTGGTGACCGGCACCCGGATCAGCAGCCTGCATGACGCGCTGGAGCAAAAGCAGAAAGCCGCGGGCGTGGTGGACATCATGTCGAAGGAAGAAATCGCCGCGCGCCCGGCGGGCACCATCGTCGATGCCATCACCCATCTGCCCGGCCTTTCGGGCTTCAGCGACATGGGGCTGGGCCAGGCGGCCACCGGCGAGCAGGAATATGTCTCCATCCGTGGCATCGATTCAGCCTATAACGCCTATACGTTCAACGGCATGCGCGTGCCTCAGGCCGATCCCAACACCCGCGCCCTGTCGCTCAAGATGCTGCCGCCCAACGGCATCCAGTCCGTGACCGTGTCCAAGACGCCGACAGCGGATATGGACGGCGATGCCATTGGCGGATCGATCGACATCCGCACCCCCACCGCCTTCGATTTCAAGGGCACCTACACCAGCGCCACCGTTCAGGGCCATATCGCCGATCAGGCCACGCGCAGCGGCGCGGACTGGGGCGGCGTGGGCGGTTCCTTCGAATTCGCCCGCACCTTCGGCGCCGCCAGGAACATCGGCTTCTACCTCACCGCCTATTACGACAAGAAGAGCACCGCCGCCGAAACGGTCGAGGCCACCGGCTATGCCCCCAACCTCGCTTCCGAGGCGACGGCAACCAATTACCGCAATGTCAGCGGGCTGACGCCAACCGGCGTGCGCTATGACTATTACCATGACGACATCAAGCGCTATGGTGGCAGCGCCTCGCTCGATTACCACGGCGACCGGCACAGCTTCTATCTGCAGGGGTCCTATTCACGCTATTCGGTCAAGGGCGACGATACGCAGCACAGCATCCTCAACGGCCAGACCAGCCTCTATTCCAACGGTGTCACCTACAGCCCCGAAGGCATCATGCCGGGCGGCTATTTCCAGCTGCGTGACCAGAAAGAGCAGCTGCTGACGGTGAAGCTGGGGGGCACCAGCGATCTGGGCCGCCTGCACCTGTCCTATTCTGGCTCCTTCGGGCGCAGCACCACCGCCCGCCCCAATTACGTCGAGGGCAGCCTGTATGGTACGGTCAACACCACCGGCTATGCCTCGAACATCGATCTGAGCAATCCGGCGCATACCGTCGTCACCTATGATTCCCAGGCGACGAAGAATTACGAGCTGAACCAGGACACCGATCGCCTCTGGAAGTTCCAGGGATCGGACAGCGGCAGCAGCGCCAACACCTATAGCGGCCGCCTCGACATGCATTACGATGTGCAACGCGGGCTGCTCGACACGATCTCGGCGGGTGCCAAATACAGCTCGACCGACCGCTATCAGTATCAGCATCAGTTCTTCGGCAACAATGGCGACAATTTCGTCATCACCGATGCCAATGGCGTGCAGCGCCCCTTCAACAATCCGGCCGGTCCCGCCACATCGCTGCTGGCAGGGCGCAACCTGTCATCGACACTGGGCGATTACGCCGGGACCTTCCGCGTCCTCGACCGCTCGACCTTCGAGAACGGGGTGCTGCCCTATATCTACACCAGCCAGTATGCGCTGGATTCCAACGGCAATGTCGTGGGCAATCCGGGCGCCTATACGATCAACGATTACAACCGCAACACGGTCAGCGGCAATGAATCGATCTATGCCGGCTATGTCTCGGCCAAGCTGAAATCGGGCCCGCTCGAAGCGATTGCCGGGCTGCGCTATGAATACACCGATTTCTCCAGCAGCCAATGGATCGTCGATGGCAACACCGGCTCCTTCACCTCCACCGGCAACCATTACGGCGAATGGCTGCCCAGCCTGATCGCCAACTGGCGCCCCGACCAGCATCTGGTTGTGCGCGGTGCGGTGCGCCGCAGCTTCTCGCGCCCGGCCTTCGGGCTGATCGCCAGCCCGGTCACCTACACCCGCAACGACATCACCGGCGCCATCGACAGCATCAGCCAGGGCAACCCCGATCTGAAACCCGCCACCGCCTGGAATTACGACCTCTCGGCCGAATGGTACGGCCCGCAGGACACGCTGATCGAGGCCAATGCCTATTACAAGTCGATCAACAACTTCATTTACACCGCCACCACCACCGGCGCGATGCCCAGCGCCAGCAGCGCCACGATCAACAATGGCGGCGTGGCGGTGACCATGCCGGAAAACGGCAAGGATGCCATGATCTATGGCCTCTCGATCGATGCGCGGCATTACTTCCGCAACGCCCCAGGCCTGCTGAGCGGCTTTGGCGTGGCCGGATCGCTCACGCTTCAGCACAGCAGCGCCGACAGCGGCCGGGCCGACCATTACGGACGCCGCACCTGGCTGCCGCGCGCGCCGCAGACGATCTACAACTTCGATCTGCTCTATGACGCCCATGGCCTGCATGCAGACCTGTCCTACCAGTATCAGGGCCTGCAGCTGGTGGGACTGACCAGCAACAATCTCGACGAATATCTCCAGCCCACCAAGACGCTGGATTTCAGCGTCAGTTATCCGGTGCGCGGCATCACCTTCACCGTGGCCGCCAAGAACCTGACCAATGAGATCATGTTCTACAAGACGCTGGGCAAGACGACGCAATACCTTGGTACGCAGGATGGCGGGGGCAATGGCTCCTATGTGGCGACGGGGCGCTTCTTCACCATTTCGGCGACGAGGAAGTTCTGATCGGCCTGCAACCAATGACGAGCGGGGGCAGCGATCTGCCCCCGCGACCCGCCCGACGATCGAGCCCGACAATGGAGATTGCCATGATCCGCGCCGCCCTCCCCCTGCTTACCAGTGGCACCGCGATCCTTCTTGCCGCCCCCCTTCTCACCACCGCGCCAGCCTTCGCCGATACGCCCGCCGAGACCGTGCTGACCGGCACCCTGACCCATGCCGATCTCGGCTCCTACCGCGAGCTGCCTTTCGATGTGCCTGCGGGGACCAGCAAGATCACCATCGATGTCACCTGGCTAGGCCGCGAAAAGGGCACGACCCTGGTCAATGGCCTCTACGACCCCGAGCGCCTGCGCGGCTGGGGCGGCGGCATCAAGCCGCATATCGTGGTGGCCGACAGCTATGCCTCCTCCTCCTATCTGCCCGGGCCGATCCACCCCGGCGTCTGGCGCCTCAGCCTGGCGGTGGCGAGCATCCGGGCGGGCGAGACATCGCCTTACAAGGTGACGGTCCATTTTGACCATGGCGCGGCGGCGCAGGTGATCACCCCCTCGCCGATCCGTGACACCCCCGGCTGGTATCGCGGCGATCTGCACACCCATACCGGGGAAAGCGATGCCGCCTGCCAGAGCCAGAGCGGCAAGGCGGTGCCCTGCCCGGTCTATTTCACGCTGGATGCGGCGGCGAAACGCGGGCTCGATTTTCTGGTGGTGACGGATCACAACGCCACGTCACAGGTCGGCTTTCTGGCTGAACTGGCGCCTTATTTCGACCGTATGCTGGTGATCCCCGGCCGCGAGATGACCACGCAATATGGCCATTACAATCTGCTGGGCATCACTGATTTCGTCGATTTCCGCCTGGGCACACCGGGGCAGAGCGACATCAACGCCATGTTCGATGCCTCCGCCTTTTCCGGAGCGCTGATCTCGGTCAACCACCCCGAAATCCCCACTGGCGAGGATTGTCTGGGCTGCGGCTGGAGCGCACCGGGCACCGATTATCGCCGCGTCTCCTCGATCGAGGTCGCCAATGGCGGTCTGGCCGCTGACAAGGGTCACTTCGACGACGGCAAGGGATCGGGCACCGCCTATTGGGAAGATCTGCTGAACAAGGGCTTCCATCTCACCGGCGTGGGCGGCAGCGACAACCATGATCCGATCGATGGCCGCGCGGCCATCTCGCCGGTGGGCGCGCAATCGCCGGTCGGCACGCCAACCACGGTGGTCTATGCGCAGGCCCTGTCGCAACCCGCAATTCTGGCCGGGATCAAGGCTGGCCGGGTGTTTATCGATGTCGATGGTTCGCATCGTGCCGCGCTTCTCGATCTGACGGTGCGAGCTGGCGCAAAGTCCGCAGCCATGGGCGGCACGCTCAGCCGAGGCAAGGGTCAGGCCATGGAGGCGACCGTCTCGGTCAGGGGCATGTCGGGCAGCATGATCGATCTGATCATCGATGGTGATCACAACTCTGTTCCCGGCGGCGGCGTGCTGACCGGCGATAACGAGACTCTGCGTATTCCGCTCGCCCCAATGCAACAGGCGCGATGGCTGCGGGTCGATGTCCGGGACAAGGACGGCAAGCGGCTGCTCATCGGGAATCCGGTCTATATCGATAGAGACAGGTACCGCTGACAAAGCGGTCATCCAAGGGTCGATTGGTCCCGTTCATAGCTGCCGGTCGTTCACCTCGCCAGGAAGGGCTCAGATCGACCGACCGTGGGACTTTACGGACATTAAAGACCTCTTGCTGAATGGCATAACCCGCCCGAACCTGCCTTTCTCGCCATCATCGGTCCCTACCTTTGCAATGACCGGTCTAGATATGCAGACTATATCTGCTATCAAGAACCCACCATGACTAGTGCAGATATCGTCAAGCATACCGATGTCGACGCCGCCTCGGCGGCAGCAATGTTGCACATCCCCCAGTTCGGGCCAGTCCTCGACAAGATCCCGGACAAATGGATGGTGATGATCTTCACCGTAATCTGCCTGCGCCCGGCGCGCTTCACCGAGATCAAACGGCGTCTCGACGGCATTAGCCACAAGGCATGGTCCGATGCGTTGAAGTGCCTCGAACGCCATGGCCTCGTCAGCCGAACCGTGCTGCCAACTCAGCCGATCGGCGTCGAATATGCGATCGCGCCGCTGGGGCATTCGCTCCGTCAGCCCTTTGAGGCGCTGTGCGCTTGGGCGTTCGATCATGGCCCTGCTGTCGATGCCGCTGTCGTGGCCTTCGGCGCCTCGCGTGACCGCGAGGCTGCGTGATGGGGGCTCCTGACGAACTCGCTGCGGCCGGTGCCGCGCCCGCTGTCGCGAAGGCCAAGGCCGTCCCGATCCGCACCCGCAATGCGGCGGGCGCGGTGGCTGGCGGCACCGGCTTCTTCGCCCTCTATGAGGGGCGGCTCTGGCTGGTCACAGCCGCGCATGTTGCGCTCGGAGCGAATGGCGTGCATGACCGCTGGGCTGAGTGGCCCGACGAGATCGCGGTTCATGTCGGCCCGGGCATGGTATCGGTGCTGTTCGACGATCAGCGCCAACCCTTGTTCGCCTACAAGGCGGAGGCCGGCAGTGTCGCCGATATTCTCGCGCTCGATCTCTCGCCCGTGGCGGAGTTCGATTTTATGGGCAGCGTCGAGATCTACGATCTTGCAGCCGCTGCGGCGGTGGCAGTTGGCGAAGCCATCACCGCTCACGGCTTCCCGACCGACGTCGACGATTGGCCCCAGGCAGTCGTTCGGGGCCTCTCGGTCGTGGCGCTGTCGCCCGGCGTCATCGAGCATCTTCTCTCAACCAGCAACGGCATGTCGGGCGGGCCGGTGCTCGACGAGCGCGGCGCGCTGCTCGGGCTTGTGATGGGCCATAATAACGGCATCGGCCGGATCGCCTCGGTCGAGGCGATCCGCTGGATCATCGACGACAGCCGGCCCCGCCTGCCGGTGCAGGAATGGCGCACCGACGGTGCGCCGCCGCGCGCCTGAGCGCATATCCCCTGCTTGAAAGCTGACCCATGCTTCCAGAAGAAATTGCCCACTGCCTGTTCGCCTTCGCGCGCGAGATCGAGCCGCAGGATGTCGATATCGCCAGCCTCCCACGCACCGCGGAAGACATGGAGGTGTGGCGGCGCGAGTTCGGACTCGACGACAATACTGCCAGCCCACTCTGGGAGATAATGGGCTTGCTCAAGATGGCACTCGACGAGACCGGATGGGATCCGGATGTCTCCGACTTCCCACCGGCTGAACGCGATCGCTGGACGTTTGGTGAAGCGCTGACACTGCGGGGGACGCCCCGCGATATCGTCCGTGGATTCATCCAGCCGCTGCGCATCGAGCCCATGCTTCGGCGCGTCCCCGACAGCATCGCACTTTACCTCATCTCGATCGATGACGGCGAAAATTTCCTGAAGCGTGAGAACCACAACATGGGGTGGCACTCTAGATTCGAACCAGCAAACTCCTACTTATCTGTTCAATAATCCCGTTGGCGATTGAGGAAGAAATTGCGGTGCGTGGTATGCGCACAGCCTATCCTATCAACCGATGTTCCCCGGAATTCTGGTGCGGCGCCTAGTTCAAGCGGTCGCACTGGCGCCCGTCGATGGCGCTGCCAAGGCAATCCTCGGGTCAATTTCGACGGTCAACCCTCGTATGCGGTCTCGGGCCTGATCGTCGCGCGGCTGAAGCACAGTCCCTTCGCCCGCCGGGTCCACAGTGAGGGCCTCATTGTCTACAGGCAGCGCACGAGATCGAGAATCGCTGGAGGGCTGATGCAATCAGTTTAAGGGCACTTCGGAGGGCCCGGAAGCTCCCGCTTCAGGTTTTCATCGGTTCGGCTTGGCGATCATGTAGATTGGGTAATCCAAGCGAAGTGGTGCCGATCGAATTTGTATCGGCTGTCTGCTTAGACAGAGGCGACCGATCAATCCGAACGTCTGCTATGATTTATGCTATGATTTTCATTTAGTTATCTACAGATCTGGAGTATGCTACTGCAATCCGCAGAATCCTGCGGGTCTCGGCGGAGTTAAGATGCGAGGTCTGGTGCTGGAATTTTAATTGTGTTAAAAATCCCGGAAACAGGATCGGGAGAGACACATGCAGGCCAAAGCCTCAGACACCGGATTTGCCTCGAAAGCCGTGATGCGCCTTGTCGGACTCGGCGCGATCACCGCGCTCGCCGTCGCGCTTGTTCAGGGCAGCGCGCTGCGCGGCGCGCCCGGTGAAGACACCGACTGGGCGAGCTATCACGGCAATCCGGGCGGCGACCATTTCTCGCCCCTGACCCAGATCACCCCCGCCAATGTGGCATCACTGACGCCGGCATGGCGCCTCGACACCGGCGAGGGCGGCCTACAAACCACACCGCTGGCCATCGGCGGCACACTCTATGCCATGACCCCCGAGCAGGAGGTTCTGGCGATCGACGGCGCCAAGGGCAGCATCCTCTGGCGCAGAACCCTTGCCGACGCCAACAAGCAGCCGGTGCGCGGCCTCAGCTTCTGGACCGACGGCAAGGAGCGCCGCCTGCTGGTGGGCGCGGGGATGTATCTCCATGCGCTCGATCCCGCCACGGGCGCCCCCATCGACAGCTTCGGCGACCATGGCCGCATCGATATGCGCCAGGGGCTGGGCCGCCCCGCCGAGGCGATTGCTCTGGCGCTGACCACCCCCGCCACCATCTGGGGCGATCTGGCCATCGTCGGCTTCCGCACGGCGGAGGCCACCCCTGCCGCGCCCGGCGCGATCCGCGCCTATGATGTGCGCAGCGGCGCGCTGCGCTGGACCTTCAACACCATACCCCACCCCGGACAGCCCGGCCACGAAACCTGGCCCGCCGATGCCTGGAAAACCGCGGGCGGCGCCAACAATTGGGCGGGCATGGTGGTCGATACGGCGCGCGGCATCCTGTTTGCCCCCACCGGCTCGGCGGTCGATGATTTCTACGGTGGCAACCGGCAGGGCGACAATCTCTATGCCAACAGTCTGGTCGCCCTCGATGCGCGGACGGGCAGGCTGCTGTGGCACCACCAACTGGTGCATCACGACATTCAGGACCGCGATCCCCCCAGCCCGCCCGTGCTGCTGACCGTGCAGCACAATGGCAAGCCCGTGGAGGCGGTGGCGCAGGCCACCAAGCATGGCGTCCTGTTCCTCTTCGACCGCGTCACCGGCGAGCCCCTCTTCCCCATCGACGAGGTGCCGATCCCGGCCAGCATCGTGCCGGGCGAGCACAGCGCCCCCACCCAGCCCATGCCGCGCCTGCCCGCACCCTATGCGCGCCAGCGCCTCACCCCCGATCTGCTGACCAACCGCACGCCTGCCGCCCATGCCCAGGCGCTGAAAGCCTTTGCCGATCTGGCCAGTGACGGGCCCTTCGCGCCGATGCAGGTGGGCAAGAGCACCGTGGTCTTTCCCGGCTTCGACGGCGGCGCGGAATGGGGCGGGCAGGCCATCGCGCGGGGCAAGGGCATTCTCTACATCAACGCCAACGATGTGGCCTGGACCGGCGCGCTGGCTCCGGCCTCTCAGGCGCAGGGCGCGGCGGTCTATCAGCAGAATTGCGCTGCCTGCCACGGGCTGGACCGCAAGGGGTCGCCGCCAGACTTCCCCTCGCTGACCGATGTGTTCAGCCGCCGTCTGGAAGGCGATGTGGCCAGTACCATCCTGCATGGGCAGGGCCGCATGCCCGCCTTCAGCAATCTGGCCCCGCAGATGACCGCGCTGATGGACTATCTGCGCAATGGCGACCAGCCCCAGCGCGGCGAGATGCAGGCCATCGGGAGCGGGAGCGCGCAGGGCCAGCGCTTCATCTTCACCGGCTATCGCAAATTCCTCGATGCCGACGGCTATCCGGCAGTGGCGCCGCCATGGGGCACGCTGAGCGCCATCGACATGAACACCGGCCAGTATCTGTGGCATATCCCCTTCGGCGAGTATCCGGCCCTGAAAGCCTCCGGCATGGCCACCACCGGCAGCGAGAATTATGGCGGCCCCATCACCACGGCCAGCGGGTTGCTGTTCATCGGCGCGACGATCTACGACCACCAGTTGCGGGCATTTGACGCCGGTTCGGGCAAGGTCCTGTGGCAGACCACCCTGCCTCAGGCAGGCACCGCCACCCCCATGACCTATATGGCGGGCGGACGGCAATTCGTGGTCATCGCCACCAGCAATGCGCGCGATGCGAAATCGCCGCCGGGGACAGGCTATTCGGCCTTTGCCCTGCCCCGGCACTGACCGATCCTGCCGACCATGCGTTCCGCCCCGTCAGGCTGTTCTCGCTGTCATGATTGTGCCATGCCCAAACCATGACAGCAGAACCAGCCGACGGGTCGGCCAGAAACGGGCAGAAGCGGGCGGCCCCGCGCATCTCGGCGCGGGCAGCGGCGCGGCGCGAGGAGATCCTGACCGCGCTGATGGAGAAGATCGCGCGCAAGGAATTGCTCAATCCGTCCCTGCGCGAAATCGGCCGGGCGATGGAGATGGAGGCGGCCCACCTTCTCTATTACTTCGCCAGCCGCGAGGAGCTGCTCGAATGCGTCATCATGCGCTGGGACGAGCAGAGCCATGCCAGCGTCGGCCGTGACGGCAGCACGCTCGACAGTTTTGCCGATCAGGTGGTGCGCAACATGGCCATCCCCGGCATCATGCACCTCTATCTGAGCTTCGCCGCCGAGGCCGTCGATCCCGCCCATCCGGCGCATGATTTCTTTCTCAAGCGTTTTGCCGAAGTCGGCGCCATGCTGGAACGGAACATCCGCCGCGAGCAGGAAGCAGGCATCATCGCGCCGGAGGTCGATCCCGCCCGGCAGGCGAGGCAATTGATTGCCCTGTCCGACGGGCTCCAGTTGCAATCGCTGGTCAATGCGCAGGTGGATGCCGCCGGGGATCTGCGCGATGCCATTCGCGAACTGCGCCGGTTCGGTGATCGAGGCGTCGGGCAATAAATCATATCATGACATCAAATCCCATTTTTTGACATTGGCAAGACGCGCAATCGATCGTAATAGATTCGCAATTCCAATATAAATGTCGGGAGTGTCGTGATGCAGCGGTGGCGCAAAGGGTTCATGCTCCATGGCGCCGCCGCGCTTGGCCTGACCATCGCGAGCATCGCCCAGGCCCAGAGCGAGGCCAGCAGCCATTGGGCAGAGGGCTTTGCCCATCCCCCCGCCTCAGCCCGCCCCCATGTCTGGTGGCACTGGATGAACGGCAATGTCGATGCCGATGGCGCCCGCCGCGACCTCGACTGGATGGCCGCCAGCGGCATTGCCGAGGCCCATATCTTCGAAGGCGGCATGGGCACGCCGACGATCATTCCCGAACGCCGCAGCTATATGTCGCCGGAATGGCAAGAGGTGCTGCGGGCCAGCATGGATCAGGCGGGCAAGCGCGGCATGACGCTGGGCATCGCCACCTCGCCGGGCTGGAGCGCCACGGGCGGACCATGGGTCAAGCCCGAGGATGCCATGAAGAAGCTGGTGTGGAGCGAAACGCTGGTCGATGGCGGGCACGCGCTGCATCTGGCGCTGCCTCAGCCGCCGAGTGTGGCCGGGCCGTTTCAGGATGTGCCGATGGCCATGGTCTCCACCGGCCATACCGATGCGCCCAGCCTCTATGGCGATGCGCGGGTGCTGGCCATGCCGGTGACGGCTTCTCCCCTGCCCGTGCCGCAGATCACCGTGTCCGGCGGCCCGGCTCCCACCGCCACCGCGCTGAGCAATGGCCGTTTCGCGGACAGTTTCGATCTGCCTGCCACCGCCGACGGCGCCTGGATCGCCTATCATTACGACACGCCGCAAACCGTGCGCGCGGCGCTGGCCGGGGTTCCGGCGCGCAGTGGCTTTGGCACGCCCAATCCTGCGCTGGCCACGCTGGAAGCCAGCGACGATGGCGAGCACTGGCGCCAGATCGCCAGTTTCGCCGCCAATGCGCCCTCGTCGCTGTCATCGCCCGCGAAGGCCGCCAGCTTCGCGCCGGTCACTGCCAACTGGTTCCGCCTGCGGCTGAAACATGACCCCGCGCCGGGCTTTATCGACCATTTCACCTTTGCTCCCGGAGCCCTGCGCCCGCCTTTCAACACCGCGCCCCCAGCCAGCTTTGCCGTCTCGGAATTCACCCTTTCCGCCGAGGGCCATGTCAACCGCGCCATCGAGCAGGCGGGCTTTGCCACGCTGTCGGACTATACGGCGGCCGCCACGCCAGAGGCATCGGGCCCCGCGCCCCAATCCGTGATCGACATCAGCCGCTTCATGGCCGCCGATGGCACACTGAACTGGACCCCGCCGCCGGGGCGCTGGCGCATCCTGCGCATGGGATGGTCGCTGACCGGGCATCACAACGACCCTGCCCCCGATGAGGCGACCGGGCTGGAGGTCGACAAGTTGTCGGCTCCGCGCGTTGCGGCCTATCTCGACCATTATCTTGGCCTTTATGCTGCAGCGCTGGGCAAGGATGCCTTCGGCCCGAAAGGCCTCTCAGCCCTGCTCAGCGACAGCATCGAGGCCGGCCCGCAAAACTGGACCGAAACGCTGCCCGCCGAATTTGCCCGCCGCCGGGGGTATGATCCCACGCCATGGCTGCCGACCCTGGCCGGCTATGTGGTGGGCGACGCGCGCTCCAGCGATGGCTTTCTCCACGACTGGCGGCAGACCATCGGCGATCTTTATGCAGAGGCCTATTACGGCACGATCGCGCAGGCCGCCCACGCGCGCGGCATGACGCTCTCCGCCGAGGCGCTGGAAGACCATCGCCCGCAATTGGGCGATGACATGACGATGCGCGCCCGCGCCGATGTTCCCATGGGCGCGATGTGGACCATCGCACCCGATGCCGAAGCCCAGCCGACCTATCGCGCCGATCTGAAGGGCGCGGCATCGGTCGCCAATGTCTATGGGCGCAGCGCGGTGGCGGCGGAATCCATGTCCGCTTTCGGCCATCCCTGGGGCTTTGCGCCCGCCGATCTGAAGCGCACGGTCGATGCCGAATTCGCGCTGGGGGTGAACCGCATCCATATCCATGAAAGCGCGCATCAGCCCCTGCCCGATGCGGCGCCCGGTCTGGCGCTGGCCACCTTTCTGGGCCAGTATTTCAACCGGAACGAGACATGGGCGCCGATGGCCGATGGCTGGATCAGCTATCTCGCGCGCTCCAGCTATCTGCTGCAGCAGGGGCATCACGACGCCGACATCGCCTGTTTCTATGGCGAGGACGCACCGCTCACCAGCCTTTATGGCGACAGGGTGATGGAACAGGTGCCTGCGGGGCACGACTATGATTTCCTCAACCGCGAAGGGCTGCTGACGCGGATTTCGGTGCGGGACGGGCAGTTGGTGACGCCTGACGGGCAAAGCTGGCGGGCGCTCTATCTGGGCGGTGACAGTGGGCGGATGAGCTTGCCGGTGCTGCGCAAGATCCGCGATCTGCTGCAGGCGGGGGCCACGGTGATCGGCCCCCGGCCCAGCGGCTCGCCCAGTCTGGCCGACGATCCGGGTGAGGTTTCGGCAACGATCGCGGCGATCTGGGGAGACGGCAAGAACCCCGCGATCTCGCCCCATCTGCATGAGGGGCGCGAGATGGCGCCTGCCCTGCGCGCCGAAGCGATTGCGCCCGACTGGATATGGCAGGGCTCGGGAGCGCTCACCGTGCTTCACCGCAAGGCCGGGGATGGCGACATATGGTTCGTCAGCAATCCCTCGTCAGTCACGGCCAAGGGCGCGATCAGCCTGCGCGGAGCCGGGCTCGATCCCGAACTGTGGCATGCCGAAACGGGCAGGGTTGAGGCGGCAGGCTTTACCGCCGCGCATGGCCGGACGGAGATCCCGCTGGCGCTGGCTTCAGGCGAAGCCGTGTTTGTCGTGATGCGCCGCCCCACCACGCTGGCTCACCGCGCGGTGTCGCCCCGCGTGGAGCGCCCCCTGATGGCCCTGACCGATGGCTGGAGCGTGACCTATCAATCTGGCCGGGGCGCGCCTGCTGGCGAAAGCGCCACCGGGCTGACCGACTGGTCACAGTCGCCCGAGGCAGGCATCCGCTATTTCTCGGGGATCGGCACCTATCGCCGCAGCTTGACCCTGCCCAGGGGCTGGGCGCCGCCGCAGGGGCGGTTGTCGCTCGATCTGGGGCAGGTGCATGACGTGGCCGATGTCACCGTCAACGGCCATCGCGCGGGGGTTGCCTGGCGAGCGCCCTATCAGGTGGACGTCACGGGCCTGCTTCACACGGGCACCAACACGATCAGCGTCAGAGTGGCCAATCTGTGGGTCAACCGCCTGATCGGGGATGCACAGCCGGGGGCGAAAAAGATCACCCATGTGACCGGGCCGACCTATGCGGCAGATGCTCCGCTGCGACCATCGGGCCTGTTGGGGCCTGTCCGCCTGATGGCGGCGCCGCGCTGAGTCCGGGCGGGAGCCACTGGCTGGTTCCCGCAAGACAGGAGGCTCATCCATGGGCTGGCACGGGTCTTTCCGGCATGGCTGCTCCTTCTTGATGAACGGGAAAGCAGAGGCCGTGCGGGGCGCTCCACGAAGGCCCAAAAAGGGCGCGACGGGTCGTGACCTCTGCGCGATGGCCGGGGCGCTTGCGGCGAGGCTCCGGGAACTTGCAGGAGGGGGGTCTCTTCCATCCCTGTGAGGAGAAACGTGATGGCCAGCCGACCAGATCCCGCCAGCCCGCCTGTTCCCGATCGCATCGATCCGCAATCGCCGCCCGAGGTCCCGGTCTCGCCCGAGCCGGTCGAAGCGCCCGGCACCGATCTGCCGGGTGTGGAGCCGCCGCCACCCGATATCGACATTCCCGACACCGCCCCGCCCGAGATCACCCCGGACCAGTTCAGCGGCTGACCGGAAAGCCGGCGCCCCGCTGCCGAAACGAAGGCCCCATCATGCGAAAAACAGGGATAGCCGCAGGCATCGTGGGGGGCGCGTTTCTGCTGGGCGCATGGGCCGCTGCCGGCTTGAGAGGCCCGGTCGGCAACCGGTCCGTCCCGCAGCCCCTAAAGGCGGTCGAACTCTATCGCTATATGGGCCGCTGGTATGAGCAATATCGCTACGAGGCCTGGTTCGAGCGCGATATGGATGAGGTCACGGCGGATTATGCACTCCATGAGGACGGCAGCGTCGAGGTGGTCAATCGCGGGCGGCGCGGCGGCACCGATGGAAGCTGGAAGCAAAGCCTCGGGAAGGCCCGTGTGGCCGATACGGCCAGCCGTGCGAAGTTGAAGGTCTCCTTCTTCGGCCCCTTTTACGGTGATTACTGGATTCTCGACCATGGCGAGGATTACGACTGGTCGATCGTTGGCGAGCCATCCGGGCGCTATCTCTGGGTGCTGACCCGCGTGCTGCACCCTGCCGGGGATGTCCTGAGCTTGCTGGAGGAGCGGGTCAAAGCCCTTGGCTATGACTGGTCGCTGGTCCGGAAAACCAAGCAATAGCTGGCTTCATCGCCCCACAAAGGCGTCATAGGCTTCCTGAGCAATATCGGAAGCGACCTGTGACAGCAGATCGTAATCCGGCTCGCCGCCTTGCTGGCGGGTTTCGGCCACCCCTTCCCTCATCGCTTTCATATAGGCGCGTTGCGCCACGGACCGCGCCTCCTCATCCCCGCCGATGACGCGCATCGCGGGAAAGCGCGCATCATGCAGTCCGCCTTCGCTGTCCTCATTCATCCCATGCCTCGCTTGCAACGCACAGCTCGCCACGCCTTATGCCCGGTCCGGGGCGCGATGCACAGGCCGTTCGGGGCCATGCGTGGCATCTTCGCGATCACCTCTTTTTTCCTCCAGCGCCGGGACCGTCACGCCTTTCGATCGTTCCCTCCAGAGCCCCCTCAACCAAGGAGAGAACCATGGCCAATCTCGATCACGTCAAGGAGCATATGGATATCATCGGCGCGGATGGCGTGCATGTCGGCACGGTGGACCGGGTCGAAGGCGGTCGCATCAAGCTGACCAAGGCCGACAGCGGCGCCCATCACGACCATCACCACTACATCTCTGGCGGCCTTGTCGCCGAGGTCGAGGGCGACAAGGTCCGGCTGTCCGCCAATGCCGATGTCGCCGTCACCTTCGAGGAGGAAAAGAGCGGCGGAAGCGCAAGCTAGGTTTTCCAGCGCGGCGCCGGCCCTCTCCCCCGCCCGGCCACCTGCGGCAAGTATCCTGTGGGTGGCCGGGCGGGGGAGAGGGCTGGTGCCGTAAAATCCGGCTCTTCCGCCGGATTTTCAAACAATCTCTCAGACCGGCTGCTCCAGCGAGACTGGCGGGGTTGAAAACCACGCCGGTCCTTGCGGCGTCATATGGAAGCAATCCTCCAGCCGCACGCCGAACTTGCCGGGCAGATAAAGCCCCGGCTCATTCGAGAAGCACATGCCCGGCGCCAGCGGCGTCGCCTCATTGTGAACGAGGTTGACCGGCTCATGCCCGTCCAGCCCGATGCCATGGCCGGTGCGATGCGACAGGCCCGGCAGGCGATAGCGCGGGCCAAAGCCCTGCTTCTCGTAAAACACGCGCACGGCATCGTCGATCTGCCCGGCGGGCAGGCCGAGGCGCGCGGTGCGGAAAGCGACCTGCTGGCCTTCATGAACGGTCTCCCACACCTTGCGCACCTCTGCCGGGGCCGTGCCGGGGACGAAGGTGCGCGAGACATCCGACTGATAGCCCTGCACCGTGCAGCCGCAGTCCATCAGCACCACCCCGCCCTCACGCACGCGCTGCGGCTCGCGCGAGCCATGGGGGTAGGCGGCGGCCTCGCCCAGCAGGACCAGCGCGAACTCCGGCTTGCCGCCCAACTTGACCGTGGCGGCATTCATCAGCGCGCCGATCTCATGGGGGCCCATGCCCTCTCTGATGCGCGGCCAGACCCAGCGATAGGCGGCGATGGTCACCTGCGTCGCGCTGGTCATCAGCGCGATTTCCGCCGGGGTCTTGATCATGCGGCAGCCGCGCACGACGGGGTTGGCGGACACACGTGTGATGCCGGGCATCAGCTTGCCAAGGCCGTCGCTGGCGAAAAAGCGCACCGTTTCCTCGATGCCCACCGTGCCATGCGACAGGCCCCGTTCCTTCAGCGCGCCCGCGATCAGCGCGATCGGGTCCTCATCCTCCTGCCAGACGCGGACCTGCGCGGGGATCGCCAGGGTCTGACGCACCGAGGGTTCCTCGAAGAAGGGGGTGACGATCACCGGATCGCCCTTCTGGAACAGCAGAGCAGCGGTCAGCCTTTCGCTGCGATGCCATTCCACGCCGGTGAAATAGACCATGCTGGCGCCGGGCTCGATCAGGATGGCGTCGATCTGATGGTCGCGCATCAAGTGGCGCGCGCGCTCGATCCGGCCCTCGCGCTCGGCGAGGGAGATGGGGGTGATGTCGCGCGTGATGTCGGAAAGATCGCTGGTGTCGATCTCGGCCAGCAGCGGCGCGGGCAACAGCGTGGAGAGCGCCAACACGCCGGTGCCGAGCAACACGCTGCGGCGATCGGTGCGGGGAAGGGCGAAGCGGGGGGTGGTGATCATGCCGCTTCCATGGCACGCGACGGCCCGCGCGCCAAGCGGCAGGCGCATCAAGGCCGGGACCATCAAAGCCGGGATTTGGGCCTGCTGATCTTCCAGCTCACATTGACCCGCCAGTTGCCCAGCGCGCCATGGAAAGGGTCGGTCACCGCCTTGGCGCCCTCCACCCCGATCACCGCCCAGTCGTTCCACGCCAGCCTGATCCCGCCCCCGGCCGAGCCCAGATCCCATGACGAGGCCGCATAGCCCAGCCTTTCGTTGATCCGCAGCTTCGCATGGTCGGCAAAGCCATAGATCTCCGTGCCGTTCAGCCTTTTGCCCAGCTTGGGCCTGATCGCCAGCTCGACCGAGCCTGCCGCCCCGCTGTCCGCGGTGATCGCGGCGGTGTCGAAGGCGCGGCCATAGTCATTGCCGCCAAAGGCAATGCGCTCGGTGGCGGGCAGTTGGTTGCCGCTGTACTGGCCCTGCGCCTTCAGCCGCAGCACCACATGCTTGCCAAAGGCGCGGTCATAGCTGCCCGAGGCATTCACCTTGAGAAAGCGCGGATCGCTCTGCCCCACCATGCCGCGGCTGCCCAGCACGGTCAGCCCCTTGCTCAGCGTGCTGCCCAGCGACCACACCGTCTTCTTGCCCGCCCAGGAATAGCCCGCAGCCATGCGCAGCGTGCGGATATGATCGCTCGACGCCACGGTGCCGAACAGGGCGGCATCGCTGTTGAGCAGGTCCATCCCCAGGCTGACGGTGAGATTTCTGCGATAGCCCCGGATCACCGGATAGCTCAGCGATGCCCCGCCCACCACCGCATGGCCTTGCAGATCATACGCGTCGACCTGAGTCTTCAGATAGGCACCGGTCAGCGTCAGCTTCAGCCCGTCGCTGCCCAGCGGGGTGGAGTGAGTGAGGCCGGTGTAGACAAAGCTGTGAAAGTTGCGCGCCACCATCACATTCAGCTTGGTCTCATCGCCATCGCGCAGCAGGCTGTTGCCCGACAGCGTGGCGTTGAACTGCCCATTGCCCAGCAGTTGCGAGCGCGTGTTGTCATAGGCCAGCGAGCCATCCAGCCGCTTGCGCTTCACCTTCAGCGACAGCACCACCCCGCCCGGCTGGCGCCCGCGCAGCAGATCCGCATTGACCGTCGCCCCGGCGATGTCGCGCATCAGCGACAGCTCCCGCTCCAGCGCGGAACGGCGCAGCGGCCTCATCCCCAGCAGATGCTGCGCATAGGCGCGGATCAGCGGGGTCGAGCCATCGGGATAGGTGATGCCCTCGATAAAGCCCTGCGCCACCCGCACGATCACCCGCCCGCCCGACAGATTCTGGTCCGGGATCGCCACGGTGTAGAGCGCCACATCGCTGGTGGCATAGGCCTGCGACATGGCCGCCGCCAGTTTCTCCAGCGTGTCGCGCCGTGCCGGTTGGCCCACGAAGCGCTCGGCGGCATGGGCGACGGGGGCAGGCACCAGATCGCCGATAAAGCGGATCCCCTTGATCGGCTGATCCGACCCTGTGGCATCGACGCGCGAGAGGGTGGCGCTGCGTGTCTCGACCGGTTTTTCGCTGGTCTGCGGCGGCAGATTGGGGGTCTGGACCCGGTCGGCGCGGCCCGCATCGATGATCAGCGGCGGGGTGCCCACCAGGCTTCCGGCCATCAGCGCCGATGCCAGCAGCAGGGTGATCATGAAGGCCCTCTCCCCGATGGTCTGTTATGGTTGGGAGCGGAAGGGTGGCGGAAGGGCGTGGGATGGTCGCCCTTCCGCCGGGCCGTATCAGCGCTTGGCCGTCAGCAAGGTGCCATTGGTCAAGGCGCCCACGGTGTTGGAGACGGTGGAGGTGACCGGGGTCAGCAGGCCCGCGACGGTGCCGGTCGCAGTGCCTGTCGCCGTAGTGTTGGCAGCGGTGGCCGTGGCGCCGCCATTGACGGATGCGGGCGTGGCGGTGGCCCCCGCGGTGTTCACCACATTGCTCACCAACCCGGTGACGGGGGTGAGCAAGCCGCCCGCAGCGCCGGTGGCTGTGCCCCCGGTCAGGCCTCCGGTCACGCCGCCGACCAGATTGGTCACCGGGGTCAACGCTCCGCCACCCGCCGCGCCCGACAGCAGATTGGCGTTGATCAGCGCCGGATTGCCGCTGCCCAGAATCTGGTGATCGGCCACCGCGACATTGAGCAACTGGTTCGACAGGCCGCCGCCCGGCGCGGTGACATTGGCCACCGCTACATTGGCCACGCCGTTCACATTGGCCGTGGCTACCTGGCCCGAGGTCAGCACATTGGCGCTGGCCAGCGTGCCCTGCGCCTGGGTGGGCGACAGCACGCTCAGGCCGATCGCGCCGGGGGTGCCGTCCGCCGAGCTGGTCACGCCCTGATTGCCCAGATTGATCGTCACCACATCGCCCACGGACTTCTGCACCCCGTCGAGCAGCAGCGTCTTGCCATTGCCGGTGTCGACGAGCACCTGCCCCGTATCGCCCAGCACCCGTGTCACCGTGCCGGTGATCGGCCCGGTGAGCGGCACCGCGCTGGCCAGCGTGGTGGTGGCGCCATCGACGCCGCTGGCCAGACCCAGCGTGGCATTGCCCGCCGTGACCAGCGCGGGCCCGGCCTGCGCCAGCACGGTCTGCACATCGCTGGAGGCGGCGGTCTGCGCCCCGCCGGTGCCGCCTGTTCCACCGGTGCTGCCCGAACCGCCGGTGCCAGTGCCGGTTCCGCCTGTGCCGCCTCCTGCACCGGTGCCGCCGCCCGATCCGTCACTGCCTGTGCCAGAGCCTCCTGGCGATCCGACGGAGCCATAGGCCAGATGGGAATCTCCGGCGCAGGCGCTCAGGCCGAGCAGCATGCTGCCGGCCATCGCGGTGGCCATCAAAAGGCGGCGATCTGCAATCATGACATCCTCCTTGCTTGGGGCGGGCCGGGGATGGTCCGTTCCTTGGGCCCGCTTTCGGGGCCGGTTCATGGCATCATGGGATGGTGCGAAGAGGCGCCAGATCATGTGCCAATCCAAAAGGGAAAACCACCTAGAGACCGCCAGTTCCAGGCATCTTTTTCAATTGAGATGACTTTAACTATACTTTTCCGATATTCCAAAAATACGATCTGTAATTGCCACTTTATTTATTTCAAAAATGGAAACTTACCACCGTTTGTTAACCTTGCCCTCATCGGCAAATACAAGGGGAAATACAGAGCACATGAGCGAGGTTTTCAGCAGCTTGCCCCCAAGCCCGACGCACCGCAGCGGCCCATGATCCCGCCCGCCACCGCAAAACTGCAACAAAGCCCTGTCACGGGGAGCTTTTTCAGGAAGCTTCCCCCATGCTCCTTCCCCTGCTGATGCTGCTTGGCGCCGCCGCGCCCGATGCCCCTTCCACGCCCGCGCCGGAACGCATGAACGACATGCAGACCGTCGGCACGCATAACAGCTACAAGCAGCCGATGCCGGCGCAGACCATGGCGAAAATCCGCGCCATCAATCCCCGGATGGCCGATGCGCTCGATTACAGCCACCGCCCGCTGACCGAGCAGCTCGACGCCGGGGCCCGCCAGTTGGAGATCGACGTCAATTACGATCCGCAGGGCGGCTATTACGCGCGTGGTTCGAGCGATCCCCGGCTCCAGCGCCCCGGCTTCAAGGTGTTGCACATCCCCGGCATCGACAATTCAAGCAGTTGCGTGCTGCTGACCGACTGCCTGCATATGCTGCGCGACTGGTCGGATGCCCATCCTGGCCATCTGCCGATCATGCTGATGTTCAACGCCAAGGAAGAGCATAATGCCGACAAGGGCGGGTTCGAGGCTCTGCCCTTCACCGAGGCGGCCTTCGATGCGCTGGACGCGGAAATCCGCTCGGTGCTCTCGCCCGAGAAGCTGATCGTGCCCGACGATGTGCAGGGTTCCTATCCCACGCTGCGCGACGCGGTGCTGGCCAACAACTGGCCAACGCTCAACAAGGCGCGCGGCCGCTTCCTCTTCGCGCTGGATGAGGATGCGCGCAAGGTGGCGATCTATCGCGGGGCGCGCCATGCGCTGGAGGGCCGCGTTTTCTTCATCAACACCGATGAAAACTCGCCCGCCGCCGCCTATCTGACCCTCAACGATCCCGTGAAGGAAGGTGAGCGGATCAGGCGCGATGTGGCGCAGGGCTTCCTTGTCCGCACTCGCGCCGATGCCGACACCCATGAGGCACGCATCAACGACACCAGCCGCCGCGACGCCGCTTTCGCCAGCGGCGCACACTATGTCTCGACCGACTACATCTGGGCCGATCCACGCTTTCCCGGCGGCTATACGGTGCGGCTGCCCGGCAAGGTGATGGCCCGCTGCAACCCGGTGCGCCAGCCTGCCGGTTGCGTTTCGAGCGGGCTTGAGGACGGCAAGCGATAGGCCCGATGCGGCGCCCCCGTCAGCCCGGACACGATGGACGGGCTGACGGCCTGGCACCAAGCCGGGCCATGCCCTCACCCTGCTTGAAAAATTGGAGGTACATCAGCACTGACATACCCCCCTCCCCGCGTTGGCATGGAGCGGCCCATCACTCCATTTCGAGAATGATGGCATCCACCGCCAGACTGTCGCCCACCTTGGCATTGACAGCCTTGACCACACCCGCCTTGCCCGCGCGCAGGTTGTTTTCCATCTTCATGGCTTCCACCACGGCAAGCGGCTGACCCATCTCCACCTTATCGCCCACGCCGACCGCGAGCGAGACCAACAGGCCGGGCATCGGGCAGATCAGGAAGCGCGAGAGATCGGGCGGAATCTTCTCGATCATATGGGCGGCAAAAGGCGCCAGCCGCGCGGGCAGGATCTGCGCCTTGTGGACCGCCCCGCGCGTGGTGATGACCAAGCCACTGCGGGTCGGCTCGATCTTGACCGTCAGCGGTTCGTCATCGATCTCGGCATGGATCAGCCGGTCGCCGGGCGTATATTCCATCGCCAGATCGACCACCTCGCCATCGACGGTGATCTCGTCGGCGTCCACCGCCACGGCGAAGCTCTGACCACCCAGCTTGACGCTCCAGTCGAGATCGGGCGTCAGCCTGCCATCCAACTGCCCGGAAATCTCCAGCGCGCGATCGGCGCGGGCTGTGGCAACGAAAGCCGCAATGGCCGCAAGCTGGCGCAGCAGATCGTCCGACACCGCCGCGCCGTGGAAACCCTCGGGATATTCCTCGGCGATAAAGCCGGTGGTCAGCTCGCCGCTGCGGAAACGCGGATGCTGCATGATGGCGTTGACGAAATCGATGTTGTGACCCAGCCCCTCGATCTCGAAAGCGTCGAGCGCGGCAATCTGGCGGTCGGCGGCTTCATCGCGGGTCGCGCCCCAGGTCACCAGCTTGGCGATCATGGGGTCGTAGAACATCGAGACCTCGCCGCCCTCATAGACGCCATCGTCGACGCGCACGCCCGCCACGCCCCGGCGACCATTGGCGGCGCCATCGTCGGTCCAGCCCTCGACAGGCGGACGATAGCGGCTGAGGCGGCCGGTGCTGGGCAGGAAGCCGCGATAGGGGTCTTCGGCATAGACGCGGTTCTCGATGGCCCAGCCGTCGATGCCGATGTCGTCCTGCGTGAAAGCCAGCTTTTCGCCGGCGGCGACGCGGATCATCTGTTCGACCAGATCGATGCCGGTGATCGCCTCGGTGACGGGATGCTCAACCTGTAGACGGGTGTTCATTTCGAGGAAGTAGAAGCTCTCGCCGCTCGGATCCGCGCCGCTGACGATCAGTTCCACCGTGCCCGCGCTGAAATAGCCCACCGCACGCGCCAGAGCGACGCATTGCTCGCCCATGGCCTTGCGCATGGCAGGGGTGACGAAGGGCGAGGGCGCTTCCTCCACCACCTTCTGATGGCGGCGCTGGATCGAGCATTCGCGCTCGTTGAGATAGAGGATGTTGCCGTGCTGATCGCCCAGGATCTGGATCTCGATATGGCGCGGATTGAGGATGAATTTCTCGATAAAGACGCGGTCATCGCCGAAGGAGTTGAGGCCCTCACGCTTCACCGCCTCGAAGCCCTCGCGCACATCCTGCTCGCTGTAGGCCAGGCGCATGCCCTTGCCGCCGCCACCGGCAGAGGCTTTCATCATCACCGGATAGCCGATCTCCGCCGAGATGCGCACGGCATGCTCGGTGTCCTCGATCTCGCCGACAAAGCCGGGGACGACATTGACGCCCGCCGCCTTGGCCAGCTTCTTGGACTCGATCTTGTCGCCCATGGCGGCGATAGCATTCACCGGCGGGCCGACGAAAGCGATGCCCTCGGCGGCCAGCGCCTCGGCAAAGCTGGTGCGTTCGGAGAGGAAGCCATAGCCGGGGTGGACTGCATCGGCGCCAGTGGCCTTGCAGGCCGCGATGATCTTGTCCGCGATCAGATAGGACTGAGCGGCGGGCGACGGGCCGATATGCACCGCCTCGTCAGCCATCTGCACGAAGGGCGCGCGGGCATCGGCGTCGGAATAGACCGCCACGGTGGCGATCCCCATGGCGCGCGCGGTCTTGATGACGCGGCAGGCGATTTCACCACGGTTGGCGATAAGGATTTTCTTGAACACGTCGGACCTTCCCAATCCTGCCCCATCATCCGGGGGATATGATTATTCTGCAGCTTCCAGTCTGGCGCAACCGCGCGGCATGCGCTCGGCATCCAGATCGGCCTGTGTCTGCGTGATCGCCATCGGCTTGATGCCAAGGCGCGCGAACATCGCGCCATCCTTGTCGTCACCGGCGTTCGGTGCGGTCAGCAGCGTGTCGCCAGTGAAGATGCTGTTGGCACCGGCCATAAAGCACATCGCCTGAGTCATCTCGCTCATGCTCTCACGGCCCGCAGACAGGCGCACCATCGAGAGCGGCATGGTGATCCGCGCCACTGCAACGGTGCGCACAAACTCAATGTCGTCGATCTTGGCCAGCGGCGTGTCGGCCAGCATATCGCCCAGCACCGTGCCCTTCACCGGCACCAGAGCATTGACCGGCACGCTCTGCGGATGGCTGGGCAGCGTGGCCAGCGTGTGGACGAAGCCCACGCGGTCTTCGCGTGTCTCGCCCATGCCCACGATGCCGCCGCTGCACACATTGATCCCCGCGCGGCGGACCTGCCCAAGCGTATCGAGCCGGTCTTCCATCGTGCGGGTGGTGATGATGTCGTTGTAGCGCTCGGGGCTCGTGTCGATGTTGTGGTTGTAGTAATCCAGCCCGGCCTCGGCCAGCATATCGGCTTGATGGTCGGTCAGCATGCCCAGCGTCATGCAGGTTTCCAGACCCATGCCACGCACGCCCTTCACCATCTCGATGATGGCGGGCATGTCGCGATCCTTGGGGTTGCGCCAGGCGGCGCCCATGCAGAAGCGGCTGGAGCCATTGTCCTTGGCGCGGGCGGCGGCTTGCAGCACGCTCTGCACTTCCATCAGCTTGGTGGGCTTGACCCCGCTGTCGGCCTTCACGCTCTGGCTGCAATAGCCGCAATCCTCGACGCAGCCGCCGGTCTTGATCGAGAGCAATGTGGAAAGCTGCACCTCATTGGCCGGGTGATTCTCGCGATGGACCTGCGCCGCGCGCCACACCAGCTCGGTAAAGGGCAGGTCGAACAGGGCGGCGATCTCCTCGCGGCTCCAGTCGTTGCGGGGGGTGACCGTCATTCTATTCCGCCCTTTCAAGCGCATGGTCGAGCGGGGGCATGTTGTGCCCCAGCAGGCGCAGCATATCGGCGGCGCATTCCACCACATTGCTGCCC